>CANKTH010000147.1 GCA_947486185.1 Deltaproteobacteria bacterium | reverse complement strand
CAGTGTCGCGGTGCGGGTGGCTCGCCACCCTGAGCGCGACGTGGTGCTGGCCGGGCTCGCCCTCCTCGTCACCGCGCCGATAGAGGCGAGGGGCTGCGGTCTCCTGTTCAGCCTGCTCAACCATGAGCGTCAGGAGGTGAGAGAGCAGGCAATGGAGCTACTCGGGCGGCGTAAAGAGCAGGTTGCCTGGGTGCCAATTGCCGGCCGACTCGACGCCGACGCAGGAACGATGTCGTCGCGGGAGCAGGCCCGCGCGGGCGCGACGCTCGCCGCCCTGGACCCGGATCGTGCCCTCGGCCTGGTTCGGGAGTGGATGAAACCGGAGGGGCTCGGTTGGATCTGGGGGGGGCAGCCGCGCCGCATCGAGCTCGTCGCGGCTGCGATTGGCGCCCTGGTGGGTATCCCGAGCCCGGAGGCCGACAAATGGCTCGGGCGCCTCGCGACCCGGCTCCCCGAGGGAGAGCTCCGAGACGCGGTGCTGGCGGCCCAGCGCACGAGGGGAACGGGATGAGCTTGGATCGAGGCCGGGAGGTGCAAGTCATCGCCGACGCGGTGCAGCTCGCGTCCGCGGGCAGACGGCCGCAGACCTCGCGCGTGGTGATTGACGCCCTATCCGGGCTGGTAACCGGAGCTATCGAATCCGCGGGGGTCGCGACCATGCTGGCCGGGGCGTTGGCCGAGCTGGGCGCCGTGACCGTGAGCGTCGACCGGGACGTGTTGCGGATGGGCAACGTCACGCTGGGTGGCAGCGCCGCCGCGACGCTGAGGGCGAGGGGCATCACCTGGATCACCGTGCATCGGCCGCCAGGATTCAGCGGTTGTAACAGCTTTGTCCGCGCGCTCTCTCCGCTCCCCACCGGCTCGCCGTTGATCATCAACGAAAACCTCTGGTCCAGCGGGTTCGAGGTGGGAGGCCCGAAAAGCGAGGGGGACGGCCGGCCTGGCCGTCCCGAATTCGTGGAGGCGCGGCTGGTGGCCGACTGGCTGTACCGGGCGCGCCGCGGGCGGGTGACGTCGGTGTTTTTGCTTCGCCGTGCGGTCGCGGCGACCCTCGACGCGGGAGTGCCCGACGCGGGGGACACCGAAGATGGGCCGGCCGATGGTATGGACCGGGTAGCACGTGCGCGGCGGGTGTTTCGCCTGGCGCTCCGGGTCGGCAGCGTAGTGGGGCTCCGGCGGCTGGATCTCGAGGAGCTGGGTGTGGCGGCGATCACCCGGGACGTCGGGGCGCTCCTGTCGCGGGGCGGTGAGGACGAGCAGGCCGAAGAGGGGGCGCGGGCCTTGCTCTCTGGCGCCTATTCGGCGGCTGCGGTGCGTCGGGCGCTGGTAGCGCTCGAACACGGCCGAGACTTCGAGTCCGCTCCCGTCACGCCGACACTTTTCGCCCGTATCGTCCGCGCGGCCGACGATTATGACCGACTCGTCTACGGGGCTGAGCAGAGCCCGGCCGACGCCCTACGCGCTTTGTCGGCGGAGACCGGCACCCGCTACTGCCCCATCGTGTTTCAGGCCCTCGCTACGGCTTTGGGTCCGATGCCCCCCGGTACGCGACTGCGCCTCGTCGATGGTCGTACCGCCGTCGTGATCAGTTATCCTCGCGAGGAATTCCCCCTTGATCGCCCCTTGGTTCAGATCACCCACCAGCGGGACGGGGCCGAGGCGACGGTCCGCGAGGTGGTGGATCTGGCCAAAGAGGGGAGAGTCACCCGTGTCCTCTCCCGCTGACCCTCCCGCCCCGCGGGCGCCGGGCTGGGAAGCCGCGCGTGTTCCGGTCGTTCGGGGGCTGGCTCTGGGAGTGCCCGGTCTCCTCCTCGCGGCCTGGCTGCACCCGATGGCCGTCGCGACCGAAGAGCACTGGTTGTTGTTCCAGTTGACGAGCGCAGCGGCGGTGCTCCTCGTGCTCCGCGCGACGCTCGGACCGCGCCTCGAAGCACTGTCCGACGTGGCCCTGATCGTGTTGATTGGCGTCGGGCTCGATCTCAACGCGGCGTCCGGGGCCGGACATCTCGCGGCGGCGGCCGGTGTAGCGGCGGTGGCTGCGCTCGTGGCGCACTTCGCGGGGCTGCGGGTGGCCCTCGCGGCCGGCGGGGTCGCGCTGCTGGGCGCCGTAGCTACGGCGGAGCCTGCCCTCCCACGCCAGGTCCACACCTGGAACCAGTATCATTATGTGCTGGGCACCAAGTACTTCGCCGAGGTGGGCTACGAGGATCTGTACATCGCCACCGTGCTCGCGGATGCGGAGGGCCCCCAGAAGTTCAGCGGCGTGCGCCAGGTGCGCGACATGCGGGACTACGACCGTTTCCTCAGCCGCGCAGACATGCAGGTGCGCGCCAAGGAGACCGGCCTCCGGGCGCGCTTCTCTGATGAGAGATGGGCCGAATTCCAGCACGACCTGGCGGTGTTCTACCCGTTGATGGGCGCGAAGCACTGGCCGTCCGTCGTGGGGGATCTCGGTTTCAATCCGAGCCCGGTTTGGGTCGCGATCCACCAGCCCCTGCTCAGGTGGGTGCCGCTGAGCGCCGACACCCTTCGGATGTTCGCCGCCCTTCAGCTGCCCGCGTACGCTCTCACTTTCGGGGGTGCCTGTTGGGCCTTCGGGCTGCGAGCGACGTTGTGGATCGTGTTGTGGAATCTACTCTTTTTCGGGAGCCGCGGCCGGATCTATGGGGGATACTGGTCGTACGACTGGCTGCTCCTGGTGCTATGGGCCGCGATATTCCTGGTCCGCGCGCGCCCAGCACTGGCGGCGATCCCCGTGGCGATCGCCGGTTTGATGCGTGGTTTTGGCGGCCTGTTGGCGCTCGGGCCGACCGTGCACGCGGTGGTTCGGCTGGTGCGGGACCGTAAGATCGACGTCGCAACGGGGAGGTTCGTGCTGGCGCTTGGCGTGGCTATGGCGCTGCTCCTCGCCTTCAGCACCACCGCTGGGCGGGGAACCGAAGCCTGGGGCGACTGGGCCGACAAGATCGCCCATCACAGCATGCGTATCTCAACGGGCGGCCGCCACCTCGGACTGAAGGTCCTGTTCGGCGAGGACTGGAGCGTGCCGGGCCACACCGAGGATCTGGACGTTCGTCGCCAAGTTTACGCAGGTCAATCCTGGGCCTACCACCTGTGCGCCGGTCTGCTGGGTGTGTGGACCCTCTGGGTCGCGCGGCGACGTCCCGTACTGGACGCGGCGCTGCTCGGCCTGATCCCCGCCTTCGGGTTCATGGTGCTGTCCCGGTACTATTATGCGGCGTGGAGCGTGCTTTTCTTGTTGGGCACCCGTGAGGGTGACCGCGCGGCCCGCCTGCCCGTGTCGCTGGGACTGTTCGGGGTATTGATGCTACACGAAGGGCTTTTCTCGGTTGAGGGCACCACCCCTGACGGTCGCCATCAGGACGTCAACCTCTACCTGCTCCTCCTCGCGGTCGTGACCCTCGGCTACTACACGGTCGTCGATCTGCGAGGAAAAAAGCAGCTGGTGGTCGAGAGCACGCCCGCCTGAGCTTCAGCGCGTGACCGCTGCGGCGATCACGTCGGCGAGGCGATCCGGCGCAGTACGCGCGTTGATCGCGGGTAAGCCAAGTCGATCCTCGACGAAGCGCCGCCCTACGGCGTTGTCTGTGGTCGGACCGGTAACCACCGCGAGGGGCAGTTTGAGATCGTCGGCGTAGAACCTCGCGGCGCCCCAGGCGCCGACCGGGTCGTTCGCGCACATCACGTGGGCCCGCGCCGGGGCCATCAGGTCGGGCGTGCGTAGGATCTCGACCACTCCGTACTCGCCCATGATGCCGTCACCCAGCTCGATCACCAGTACATCCGGTCGGAGCCCGTGATGGGGCTCGGCGAGCGCCGCGAGGATTCCCCGGGCGACGGGCACCGCGGTCTCGGGCCGAGTGGTCACGATCCCAGCGTCGTTGAACGACAGCGCTCGAAACGCGCCCGCATCCTCCATCTTCAGCGTGTCCCGCCTCAGGCTCACACCGGTCAGCTTCGCCGCGCCAACCCGCAGACCACGACGCGCGAGACCACGGATGATCTCCGCGCACGCGAAGGTCTTGCCGGCGTTCATACACGTGCCTGCGACGTAGACCACAGGCACGTGCGCCGGGACGACCTCGCCCATGACCAGCGCGTTGGTCTTGATGTTCGCGGGGTGTCCCCTTCGCTCACCAAGGTGCGGAAACGCGAGGACCTGCCCCAGCACCTCCACCCGACACGGCGGGCCCACGTCCGGGTTCGCCGAGGTGCAGAGGCCGATGACGCCGCCGAGGTTGAGGAGGTGCAACACGTCCCCGGGTGCGATTTTGTCTGGGATGATTCCGGTGTATCCGTGAAGGGCGCGCCGTTCCCCGAGCACGCCGGCGATGAGGTCGCCCTCCTGCACAGTGGCCATGCGCCCGTGCACGTCTTCAAGCTCGTTATAGACGTTTTTCCTCTCTAATGCCCGGACGGCGATCACCGAGCCCTCCTCGGCGACGACGCTGTCGGACAGCGTGACCTCGCGGGCGAGCCGGGCGTTGCGAGTACCGCTACTGATCTTGTTGAGGGTGATCTTCACAGGGACTCCGCGCGGCGCCGGGCGCGGGCCGCGAGCACGCCGGGTAGGCCGTGGATCGCCGAGAATCCTCGGGCGTCCGCGCCGGTCCAGAGGGCGTTGTCCTCCCCGTACCGACCGGCCGAAAGATCCATCAGCGTATATGGGCTTCGTACACCAACAACCTCGACTCGTCCTTGTGCGAGCCGAACCCGAACCTGTCCCGTCACCACCTGTTGGCCTGAGTGGAGGAAGGCCTCGACGTCGCGCATCACCGGGTCGAAATATTGGCCCTCGTGCAACAACATCCCATAGAAGTTGCCGAGCTGCTCCTTCTGGTACATCTGCCACCGGGTGAGCACGAGCTTCTCCAGCTCACGATGGCAGGTGAGCAGGATCTCGGCTGCGGGCGCCTCGAACGCGATCCGGCCTTTGATCCCGAGGATGGTGTCGCCGAGGTGGTACGCTCGCCCGATCCCGTGCGCGGCGCCGATGCCGTTCAGCCGAATGACCGTCTCCAGGCCGCCGACCGGTAGACCCGCCGCAAAGTCCAGGATCTCCTCGCCCCCCTCCGCGGGGCACGCGCTCGGGGCGCGGGTCGTCGGCCACACCGTGTCGGGGATCGAGAGCCAAGGGTCGTGCGTCTCCCGGCCGCCGATGGTCACGCCCCAAAGGCCCTGGTTGATGGAGTAGTCTTTCCTGGCCGTCGACATCGGGAACCCGGCTTCGTCGAGGTAGGCGGCCGAGCTCTCGCGCTGGATCCGTTCGTCCCGGATGGGGGTGAGGATACGCGCCCCGGGGGCCAGGGTGCGAATGGCTACGTCAAACCGTACTTGATCGTTGCCCGCCCCGGTGGACCCGTGGGCGATCGCCTCCGCGCCGAGGGCTCGCGCCTCTTCTGCGATTACCTGCGCCTGCACCACGCGCTCTGCGCCGACACACAAGGGGTAAACACCATTTCGCCGGACGTTGCCCCGGATGAGCCAGGTGATGTGCTGGTCGTAGACCCGCTGCCTGGCGTCGACACAGCGGTAATGTGCGGCGCCGAGCGCGCGGGCCCGCGCAGCGATTTCTTCCAGCTCATCGGCCGCGAATCCGCCCGTGTCGGCGGTTATCGCTGAGACCTCGTGACCCTCCCGGACAAAGCGGCAGAGCAGGTAGGAGGTGTCGAGACCTCCAGAGTAGGCAAGGGCGATGTGCACGAGGCCTCCGCGGCCGCGCGAACTAACCGGATCCGGCCCGTGACACCCCCTGGGGCGTCATTCGGCCCGCACCGACCGAACCTTGACCGACCGGCCCGCCATGAAAATGTTGAAGCCCTCGTCGAGGCTTCCCTCCACCACGACGCTTCGCCCGTCGAGTTGGCGGGGTACGTCGCCGAGGAGCACCAGCTCCTCACTCGCAGAGACGAGCGCCCAATAGCCGCCTTCCAACCCCCGCCACTGGAGTATGCCTCGGAAGCTCATGCCGTTTTCCTGCCCATCGACTGAAAGCCCGCGACGGCCATTCCGATCAGGAGCGCGAGCGTCCCGTTCAGGCTCAGCCACGCCTGTTCGAACCCGCCGCTCACCCACCACACGTCCACCGCCCCGGTCGCGGCCCCGAACAGGAGCGAGGTGGCCACCCCGCCCGCACAGGCGAGGCCCAGAAAACCCAACCTCAAGCTTGGGCCCACCACGAATCCGATCAGGAAGGGCAGCAGGGCGGACTGCCACAGCGGGAACCCGCCCCACGCGGGGCCGGGCCACGCCAGGAGCGGTCGGGCGATCGTCGTCGTCGTGGCGCCAACCTCGGGATCGAGGAGGTAAGGCAGAAAGAAGAGGCCGCCCGCGAGAAAGCCGCCCACGAGTGAGGTCACGCTCGCCGCAGCGAGGCCCAGGCGGGCGAGGCTGGAGAGGCCCGCGGTGAGCAGGACGCCGGCCGCAAAACGCAGGCCGTGACGCTGGAGCAGCAGCTGGTCGAGCGCGCCTGCGACGCTCAGCCGGCCCGCGCCGTAACGCAGCGGATCTTCCCGGGCTTCGGCGCCGCGCTTCAGGCAGCGCTCCACCTCGTCCGCGCTCTGTGCTCCGGCGGCGATCAACACCGCCGCGGCCGCCGCGACGTGCGGGCTGGCCATCGAGGTACCCTGAAAAGCCTGGTAGTCCACCGATCCGTTCCGGACCACGCCCTGGAGTATGCCTCCGCCACTGCGCCGGAGGTCGCCTCCCGGAGCCGCAAGCTCCACCCCCTGGCCCCACGTCGAGTAGGGCGCCAGGGTGTCGTCGGGACCGACTGCGCTCACGGCGAGGACCTCCATCGCATTCGCGGGAGATCCCAACCCTTCACGGCCGGTATTTCCTGCAGCTGCCACCACCACGACCCCCGCCGCTCGGGCCTTGGCCACCGCCAGGAGCAGGATGTCCGAATGTCCGCCGCCGAGCGACAGGTTGATGACCTGTGCGCCCTGGTCGACCGCGTCGTCGATCGCGGCCGCGATGCCCGCCGTGGCGCCGCTGCCGCTGCTGCCCAGCACCTTCATCGGCAGGATCGTGGCGGAGAACGCGAGGCCCGTAGCGCCGACCCCGTTGTTTGTGGCCTCGGCGATCGTGCTCGCGACGTGGGTGCCGTGGCCGTGGTCGTCCTCCGGGGAGTCGGTCCCGGGCACAAAAGAGCGACCGGGCAACAGACGCTCCGCGGGCAGGTCTGCGTAGGCGCTCACGCCGGTGTCCAGCACCGCCACCACGACGCCGCGACCCGCGCCCGCCGCCCATCCGCGCGCGGCGCCGATCGCCTGGAAGTTCCATTGCTTGGCGTAGAGCGGGTCATCGGGGAACTCGAGCGCCGCCATCATGATCTCCGGCTCAGCCACCTCCACGAGGGCCTCGGAACGCAGCGCCACCAGGAGGTCGTCGACATCGGACGCGGCCCCCACACGCAGTGCCTCGTCTTCGGAGACGGGCGAGGCCCAGTCCAGGACCAGCCCATGACGAGCCTCTAACGCTGCGATTTCCGCAGGATCCGCACCGTCGACATAGTCTACGACGACGCGCCCCGGGCCGTCGGCCCCCGCGTTCGGAGCAGACTGACCCGCCACCGGCACAACCGCCCCTTCGCGCCCCCAGAGCAGCACGCCCAGCCCGGCGCTGAACAACAACCAGGGAAAAGTTCGGCTCATCAGTCACCTCGGCGCGACAACGGCGGGTGAGCCGCGGTCTTACACGTCGTACCCTGCCACGGCCCTCGCCCAGCCGCACGTCATCCCGCGTCAAAGCGCGGGCGCCGGAAGCCGGGGGCGTCCGCCGTTCGACGATGCACGTCGCGGTCCGTTGGGCTAGAGGGGCGCCGGAGGGCACATGCACCGCCTGATTGTGACCGTGGTCGCCGTATTGTTCGCTCGTCCCGCCCTCGCGGCGTCAGACCCGGTTGCCAAGGTGCGGGAGCTCGCGGCAGCCGGCAAGATCGACAAAGCCTGGGCGAGCTGCGAGAAACAGAAGGAAGGCGGGGCGCTCACCGGCACGATGAAAGAAGTCTGCGGAGATGTGGCTTTTCAGATGCTGTTGGACGGCGCGAGCGCCGCGGGGCCGGACATCCGTCAGCTCGCGGCCTTCGCCGAGCTGTGGAAAGGCGCGCCGGTAGCCGACAAGGCCGCGGACATGGCGTCGAAGCGTTCCCTCATCGCCGCTGGGACTGACCCCGATCTGATCGCGGAGGTCATCGCGGCGTGGCCCGACACCGCTGCCGCCACCGAGGGCTACAACCGCCTGTGGAAACAGACTTTGAACGCCAATACCAGCGCGGCTATGCGGAGCTTCCATGAGCGGCACCCTGACGCGCCGCAGGCCGCCGACGCCAAGAAGTTGGAGTTGGAGCTGGCCTGGTCGGAGGTGAGCCGGTCGCCGACCGTCGAGGGCCTCAAGCAGTTCCAGCTCGCTTACCCCGCGCACGCCAAGAAAGACCAGGCGCTCGCGCTGGAATACTCCCTGGTCTTCTCAGCCGCCGAAGCGAAAAATACACCGTCCGCATGGGACCAACTGGTGTCGGCCTACCCCCGCCATCCCCGTGTGAACGAGGCGCGGTCCCGCTCCATGGACCTCGGCTATGCCGCAGCAGAGAAGGCCGGCCCGGACGCGTTGCTCGCGTTCGCGATGGCACACCCCGAGTATCCGCGTGCGGCAGCGGTGGTGGCGACCTTGCTCAAAGAGCGGACCTTGGTGCAAGCCGGGTCTGCGGCGGCGGCGCTGCCGAGCAATGTGGGTGGGGCGGGGCTTTTGACGGTGTTGCCTATCGGTAGCTCAGCGATCGTGCCGGCCCTCCCCGCCGGCGTGGACACGTTGATGGTTCGCCTACCCGTACCCGGCGTGGTTCCGAAGTTCAGCGTCGAGATCCTGGCGAATGGCCAGCGCCAGACCCTCGCGGCTGCGATGCCGCCCCGGCTCCGGGCCTTGGGTGTGCCGGACGCCCAGATCCCCCCGAGCTGGGAGCTCGCCTGGACCGTGGTGGAGGGCGCCAATGTGGGCCGTCTACCGCCGGGTCTCTGCCAGCCCGAGGGCGCGGACGTGTACTTCGCGCTGTTGATGACGGCGGGCGGGATGGAGCTCGGCTATCCCTTTCAGCTCGTGACCCGGTGCAGCGCGGCGCCCCGCGCCAAGGCTTCGCCATGATCCTGCTCTGCGCTTCCTACGCCCTGGCCAATGGCATCACCACCCATTTGTGGGTGAGCGAACAGGCGCTGCTCCTCCTGCCTGAAGGCGAGTTGAAGAGCCTGTTGTCGAGCGAAGAGGGGCATTTGGGCCTGGTGAACGGGACGGTCTTCCCGGATGGCGGCTACGCCGTGGGCCACGCCTACGGCGAGGCGGGCCACTGGGAGCCGCTCCAGAGCGCGTACCGGTCCTGGCTGGTCGATGAGCTGGGTTCACCGCCTTATGACACCTCAGAGGCAGATTTTGTCGGGTTCTTTTTCGGCATGTCCAGCCACGGCATGGCGGACCAGGTCTTCGACTCGATGTTCATGGAGCGCTCCAAGGTCTACGAGGGGGTGCTCGACCCGAGCCTGGATGAGTCGTCGGACATCCTCCTGGTCTCCCAAGGTGGCGGTCACGACACCTTTGACGCCTTCATCCCATATGAAGCGCTGATCCCCCTCTACGCCGAGCAAGGCATCGAGGTGGACGAGGACACCCTGGACGACGGCCACAGCTTTGCCCGGCTGGAGCCATTCGTGGTGGGCACCATCGGGGCGGATCCCGACGCCGTCGCGGAGTACGCCGCCCTCTATCCGTGGACCAATGAGCACCTGCTCGACGCTACGGTGTTTGGGAGCCCGCCTCTGGAGGCACAGGTCGTGGCGGCTTACTGGCAGGAGCTTTATCGGCGGATGATGGAGGATATACCTACAGAAGTCCCCTATCTGGATACGTTTCCCCGTGACGGCGCCTTCGGCCACCCACGCGGCCTCAATGACGTCGAGAGCCGGATCACCATCGTGTTCCCGCGGGGCCTCGAGGCCAATCTGCTCGGGCCGCAGGCCTTCCGCCTTCGCGAAGGCGAACCCGAAGAAGCCGGAAGGGAGCTTCCGTTTTCGGTCGACCTCTTCTACGGTCAGAGCAGTCATGTGGTGCTCCTGACTCCGGGCGAAGAGCTGGCCGAAGATCAGCGCTACACGGTGGAGGTGGTGGCCGGCGAGGTCTTCGATCGGGAAGGTGGAACCTTTCCGGTCGGTGGTGCCTTCTCCTTCAGCACGGGTGCGGCGCCCAAGACCGCCGCGGGAGGGGAGCCCCCACAGGGCTGCGGCTGCCGATCTTCGGGCTTGCCCCAGGGGATGTTGCCCGCGCTCCTGATCGCGTGGACGCTGTCGGGCCGCCGGCGTCGGCAGGTCAGCGCTCCGCTGGCGGGCCGCCTTGCCAGCGCCGCCAGTCTTCGGGCGTGTTGAGGTTGTAGACACACGTAGGATCCTCGATCATCACCCTGCGCGCCCGGGCGAGACGCAGATCGAGGCGCCCTGGGACGTGGGGTGGCGCGAGGCGTACCGGGTGACCGTCGAGCCCGTCAAACGTGGGCACCACGTCGCCAGGAAGGCCGCTAAGTCGCCGGAGGACCTCCGGGCGGGCCGGTGGGACGTCCACCGGGGTGAGCAGGCACGGGGCGGCGCCGAGGGTCTCGAGCGCCAGCCAGGCGGAGGTGGACATGTCGGTGCTCGCCCAAGCTGGGTTGTAGACGATCCTGACGCCCTGCGGGAGCACCGCGGCGTGCGCATCGGGTCGAAAACCCAGGACAACCCATGATTGAAGGCCGGCAGTGAGCGCCCGGTCGATGTGGAGCCGAAGCAGCGGGACGTCGCCGACCGGCATCAAGGCCTTTGGCTGGCCCATCCGAGACGAGCCGCCCGCCGCGAGCACGACGAGCACCTCGGCTACGCCGTCCGGTCTTGATTCTACCTTTGGCGTGCTCATCCTGTGCCCCTCGTGCTACGTGTAGCCCCGAAGTCCTTCTCCGCCGAGGTCGTGGATGCTCAAGCCCAAAGCATGGTTCATCAGACAGAACGCCATGTTCTCCGACCTCCCTGAGCGTGAGCTGGAGCTGCTTGAGCAGCTGGCCGAGGCTAACGACTATCGGCGGCGCGCGGTCGTGTGGAGCCCAGGTCAGCAAGCCAGCACGATTTATGTTGTTCGAAGCGGTATCATCAAGGTTTCAAAAGTCAGTGACGAGGGGCGCGAGCTGACTCTCCACTTTTTTACGCGGGACATGCTGCTCGGTGAGCTCTCGGTGGTGAGTGAAACCACGCACGACACCCACGCCGAAGCCTTTGAAGACTCGAATCTCCTCGCAATTTCCAAGGATGACTTCATCCGCGTGATGATGCGCCACCCGCCCCTGGCGATGCGGATGATCCGTCTGCTCGGAGAGCGCCGGCGTAGCCTCGAGAACCGGGTCGAGAACCTGCTGTTCAAGAGCGCCCACGCGCGCCTTGCCGGCCTCTTTCTTGAGTTGGCGGTTCACTTTGGTGTCCGCGACAGTCGTGGTGTGATTGTCAATCTCAAGTTGACCCACAAGGAGATCGCCAGCCTCATCGGCGCCACGCGGGAGACGGTGAGCTTCGCGATACTGGATCTGCGAAAAGACTCGTTGATCATTACCGAAGGGAAGCGGGTCGTGCTCGTGGACGAGGCCCGCCTCAAACAGCTTCGCGACCAATAGTCCTCCGTGGTGTGGGCCTGGCCCTCTCTGTTGTTGGCCTGCCTGCCCCGCTACGCGAGGATGGCCGACGAGGGACTGCCGCAGCAGCGTTACGCGGTGACCCTGCGCGCCGAGGTCGAGACCACGCAGGGATTTGAGGCGTCGATCCAGACTTTTGAGCGCGAGGGCGAAGTGGGTGTCACGTGGGCCCGGGGCTTTCGTGACGGGTCGGTCGGCCTCCTCGTCGTGCTGAACCTGAGCGCCACCGAGGCCGCGCCGGCGCTGACCGACGCTCTGTTGGAGATTCGGGCCTTCCCCGACGGCCGGCTCATTTCGCTCCATGGGGCAGAAGTATTGGTTGGAGGGCAACAACATCTCGAGCTCTTCGACCCCCTCTGGTGGATGCTCGTCCCGCCCGTGCCCGAGGGGTCGGGTGGCGCGTCCATTCACTCCTGGCTCTGGCAGCCCGCGGGCCTTCCAGAGGTACGTTGGGAGCATCGGCTTGAGTGGGCACGTGAAAACCGTGACGGTCAAGAACGGAGCTTCGCCTACGAGGGGCAGAGTCGGGCGAGAGGGGGGATGCTGGTCAGCGCCGGGCGTGTGGCAGGAACTGTGCGCTTTGATCGTGATCAGCTGGTTGAGCATCGGCTTGACGGGGACCGCGAAGTGCGTACGCGCTGGCCAGCCGGTGAGGTGGTGCAGCAGCACCGGGTGAGCATCTCCCTGCGTCACCTCGGGCCGAGCGAAGGTCCTCGTCCGCGCACCTACGTTTACGACGATCCCGCGGCCGCGCGCGAGCCGCTCGCGCTCGTGGACGGCCGGCAGGTGGGAGGGCAGGTGGTGGAGATCAACGTCGCGTTACCCTTCGTGCTGCTTCCCGGCGACGCTGCGACGCGCGCGGCGGGCCTCGGGTTACGGTGAGCACGACGGCGGGGTGGGTGTGAACGACGAGGTCCTGGCGGCGTTATGTGGGGGAGCCACCGACCTTTCCCTTGTGGCGCTGAGCCTGCCCGAGCTGTTCGACGGCGGGCCACGACGCCTGGACGGGCCCCACCCCGGGTGCCGAGCTGCGGTATATGCGACGTGCCAGACCGCGCTGCCAACCTTGGTGGAGCTCGCGTGGTCGGGGAATCTCCGGCCTCCCGACGCGCTGGATCCGCTGGTGGCGACCCTCATCCGGCTGATGGAGGAGGGCGCTGCCGTGTCGCCGGAGGCCGTGGCCACGCCGCTCCTGGTCTTTG
>CANKTH010000146.1 GCA_947486185.1 Deltaproteobacteria bacterium | reverse complement strand
TCGCGCCCGGATCGACGGTTCTTTTGCACCGTTCCTACCGGTGGAATGCGACGGTCCGTCGAAGACGCCGGGCCCGCCGCCTTCCACCTGGAACGGTGCGGTGAGGGGCCAGCCCGGCTCCAAGTCAAGCACTTCCAGGGGCTTAGGACGCCGCTGTTTGTCCAGCGCCCGGGCTGGCCCCGCGGGCGTCGCGCCGGCACATCGTGCCCGTTCTGTCAGAACCCTGTTAGCCCCGGCCTATGAACCCCACCACCGCCCGCTGGTTCGGCGAGTACGCCGACGATCACCGCCACCCGATGAACCGGCTCACGCACAAGCTCGCCATCCCGGGCATCGTTGTTCACATCCTCGCGATGCTGACGTGGATCCCCCTTGGCTCGTGGGGCGGCTTCCCCGTCACGCTCGGCCTCGTCGGGTGGCTGGCGGGCGCCGCGTTCTGGATCTGGGCGTTGCCGCGCTCGGGCGGCTTGCTGTCGCTGGCGACGCTGCCCATCGCGATCTGGGGCTCCCTCGTCCCCGCGCCGCTGGTCATCGGGCTTGCTGTGGTCGCTTGGACCGTTCAGCTCGCCGGCCACAAGATCTGGGAGAAGAACCGGCCGAGCTTCCTGAAAAACGCGGCCCACGCGATGGTCGGGCCGCTGTTCTTCGCGGCGCTCCTCACGGGGGAGTTCAACCCGCAGGCGACCCGCCCTTCCACGTAGCGCCGCCGCCAGCGGAATATACGCGCCCGGGATGGCCTCCCTGCTCGCCCCGCTCTCCGTCGCTCACCGCTGAATGTTCGCGCGGCCAGTCGTCACCTCGGTCGTCCTGTTGGCCACCGTGTTTGTCGTGGGCACGCTGGGGTTCATGTACATCGAGGGGTGGCGGCTCCTTGATGCGGTGTGGATGGTGACGATCACGCTCACGACCATCGGTTTCGGGGAGGTACACCAACTGAGTGATCTCGGTCGGGTGTTCGCCATGGGGCTCATCGTGGCCGGGGTGAGCGTGGGCACCTACACGATGACCGCCGTCACCACCATGGTGGTGGAAGGTCGGCTTCAGAGCTGGATTCGTTCACGTCAGAGGAGGGCCGAGATGAACGCGCTGCGCAATCATTTCATCGTGGTGGGCTACGGTCGGCTCGGGCAAGCGATCGCCGAGGAGCTGCACGCGAACCAAGTGGCGGTCTGCGTGGTGGAGAAGGACCCCGCCAAGGTGGTCGGGATCGAGGCCTCCCGCCGCTTTCCCGTGGTGGTGGGGGATGGCGCCCAGGACGACATCCTTCGCCAGGCCGGGATCGAGCGGGCCCGAGGTCTGGCGGTCGCGGTGGAAGTGAATGCGTCGGCCATCTACGTCACCCTTTCGGCCCGCGAGCTCAATCCCACACTCACGATCGTCACCCGGGTGGACGACCCCGCCGATGCCACCAAGGCCCGCCGGGCCGGCGCGAGCTCGGTCGTTTCGCCCTACAACATGGGCGGCTGGCGCATCGCGCATGAGCTGGTCCGCCCGCACGCCACCAGCTTTCTGGATGTGCTCACCCTCGCGGCCTACGAAGACCTGCACCTCGACGAGTTCGCCGTGCCCCCGAACAGCCCGCTCGCGGGCAAGACCCTCGGGGAGCTGCGGGTGGGCGAGGAGCACGGCGTCTTGATCGTGGCGGTTCGACGCGCCGACGGCTCCATGATCCCCACCCCGCGGGCGAGCGTGTTGGTGCAGGTCGGGGACATTCTCATCGCGATCGGCAACCCGGTGAGCGTGCGTGCGTTCGGCGGGCGACTCCCGCCCAGGTGAGGCCAACGCCCGCACCGCAGACGCGACGCCGAGCTGGCTCATCTTGTGGCGTGGCGAAACCGGCGCCGCGCCAACGCAACGACCGCGGCAAAACCCAACCAGCCCGTCGAGGCGCCAGCGCTGGAGCCGCAGGCGCAACGGGCATCCCCCTCGGTGGAGTCAGCCCCCGGCCCAGCGGTGTCAATCGTCGGGCTGTCCGTCGGGTCGGTGTCGGGGCTGGTCGCATCGCTTCCGTCACAATCCTGGTCGATCCCATCGTCTGGCACCTCCTTGGCGCCGGGGTGAACGCCATCGCTCGTGTCGTCACAGTCGGCGCCACCCATCGCTGTCGCGGCGAAACCGTCTCCGTCCTGATCGTTGTCGTCATCCCCTCGGCAGTCCTGATCGATCCCGTCGTACCAGGTCTCCGTGGCTCTCGGGCTTATCGTCGCGTCACCATCGTCGCAGTCTCCATCAACCCAGGTGACCCCGTCCCCGTCGAGGTCGGGCGAAGCTGCCTCCACCCAGGAAGGGCTGCCCCAGAGCCACTCGTTGCTGTCCGACCCGCCATCCACGCACGCTGTCGTGCTCCCGTAGATGATCTCACCGTCCAATTGCACGGCCGCGTAAAGGTAGGTCGGTACTTCGTCCGCTTCGAGGGTCACGGACCACTTCCCGTCGCCCTGGTCGGTCAGCGGCACGTTGCCAGCGCTTGGCCCAACCAGCGAAACGGCACGTACGGTCGGCGCCCATTCTTCCGGGACCCGAACCGAGGCGTCGAGCGGCTGGTCCGGAGGGAGACCGAGGGTGTCGCCCATCGCGCCCAGTGTGGCTCCGCCGCTCTCCCAGGTGATCGCCAAAGGGACGAACGGGCCGGTGGTCGCGTAGGTGTGCTGGGCCTCGACGGCCTCGTAGAGCGCCCCGCGATCGAACGGGGTGGTTGACGGAAGAACCGCGATGGTCAGACCGCCACCGTATGGAAAAATGCTGTGCATGGCGTCCAGGTCGCACACGCTGCCCGGGCGTGTGTCGTGGCTATCCGTTCCTGCCATGAATCCCATCCGAAGGGCATAACTGTCGGGGTCAAGCGCCGCCTCCACGGTGCCGGTGATGGACGTTCCGCTCCACGGCAGGTCATAGCGCGTCAATTCCAGAAGGTTGTTCCCGTGCGCCGAGTACACTTCGACCGAGGGCTCCCAGATGTCCGAGTGGCAGCTCCAGTCGGTTGGCATCGGCTCGATCAACGCCGGGTGATGGGGCACTAGCACGCTCGGGCCGAACGCTGAGGAGAGTCGCTCCATCCACGCCCAGATGTCATCGCAGCTCTCGACGATTTGGCCTGGGGTACCGCTGGGCTGTACGTCCGTGAGCGCAAGGGCCGCGATGGCCTCATCCTCCCCGAACATCAGCAAGGTCTTGTGGCCCAGGTCCTCGCCCGAGGCCAGCGTGAACCATACTTCCGCGGCCGGGATCGTGATGAACCCCGAGGCTGGGTCGTTTCCGGCAACCACCAACTGGGTGACGGAGTCGTACGCCTCCGCCATCGCCGCTTGAGAGCCGTTGATGTGGTCGGGCAAGGCGACCCAATCGAGCCCGTTGTCCCTCGCCGTGTCCAGCACGGTGGCAAAATTCCCGCAGCTCGAGCTGCAGTCCATGAGATCGTCCGAGCCACCGTCCCCCGAGACCCCCGTGTGCGCATGGGGATCGCCAAGGTAGTAGACGCTGTCTTCGAAAGGCTCCGCCGCCGACGCCGCCCGAGTCAGAAGGCACAGCAGTCCGCAACGCGTAGAATGGGTCCACCAACCTCGACCGCCGAGGACGTTCCGTCGGGAGCGAGCGAGGATCAAGAGGGAGGTGGTCATGGCGACTCCCGGCTCAAAGGTACAAGCCTCATTGGGTATCCCGTCGCTCGGGCCGTCGCGGGCAAAACCTGTGGCCGCCCCTGATCTCTACGTGGTACGACACCGGACTCTCGGACTTTCATGTTCACGATGCTGGCGTTTCTTACCGCGTGTGCAGGCGGCCCCTCGGACGAGAGGGAGAAGGCGAAGGATACTGGCGAAACGCCTGAAGTTGCCGCCGGCCCCGCCAGCATCGCGACCGTCGACGAGGCGATCGTGACCCTTGCGCGCGTCACCTGGACGACCGATGCGGCCACCGTCGGCTTCGTGGAGTTCGGCCCGGACACAAGCTATGGCTGGTCGACGCCGACCAACAGTGTCGCGGTTGCGGCGCACGAGGCGATCCTCTTCGGGCTCACCGGCGAGACGACGTACCACTTCCGCGCCGTCACTGTGGGCGAAGATGGGGTCGAGGTCCCCGGGCCGGACCAGACGGTGACGACAGGGAGCATCCCCGCCGAGGTCCCCACCTTCACCGAGGTGATTCCCGTGAACAGCCCCGGGCTCGGCCCCTGGGTGCTCACCTCGGCCCTCGATCCGGGTGGCGACAAGGGGTTCATCCTCGTGTTGGGCCTGGACGGCAAGGTGGTCTGGTACCTCGCGACCGATTCGGGCGCGGCAGCAAGCGCGCGCCCAACCGCCGACGGCGCCGGCATCTACTTCGTCACGTTCCATGAGGCGGACCCGACGGCCGCCCGGTTGACGGTCATGGGATGGGACGGGGTCGTCCGCTCGGAGTTGGAGGTGCCCTTCGCGCACCACGACGCGGTGGAGTTGCCCGAGGGCGGGTGGGTCACGGCCATCAGTGAGATGCGTGAGGTGGGCGACGAGACCATTGCCGGGGACACCATCGTGGAGCTGGCTCTCGACGGGTCGCAGCGGGTGGTGTGGAGCGCGTGGGACTCGCTGCGCATGGTGGAGAACAAGGGCTGGACCACGAGCCGGTTCCCCGACGCCATCGACTGGACGCATGTGAACGGCATCGAGTACGATCCGGTCGAACTGGCCTACTACGTGTCGTTCTACTATCCCGAGTGCGTGGTCAAGATCGACCGGGGAACCGGGGAGACGATCTGGCAATTGGGTGGGGACGACAACGAGTTCCAGTTCATCGACGACGACGGCTTCGGCCCGCAGCACGCCCCCCAGGTGGTCCCCGGCGGACTGCGGGTGTTCGACAACAACGACTCCACCGGCTCTCGCGCGGTCGAGTACCAGATCGACGACGTCGGGATGACGGTCAGCATGACCTGGAGCTTCGCCCCGCCGGAGAAGATCTGGGCCCTCGCGCTCGGGGACGTCGCCCGGTACGCGGATGGCAGCGCGCTGGTCACCTACGGGTCCGGGCGGGAGATATTCGCGGTGGCGGCGGATGGGTCCATCACCGGACAGCTCGAGGTGGACCAGTTCGTCGCGCTGGGATCAAGCGCTTCGATTGCTGACTTCGATCGGGCGCAATAGCCGTCGGTCAGCCTGGGCGCGCAGCGCCCCCCCTCTCGGCGGGATGAACCGGCACCGCCTACCGAGGGCGGCGAGCGTTAGCTCCTGGGGCATGGCTCCCCTCTCCACCCGCACCGTCACTGCCACGCTGCAGCGCGTGCCGCCGCCGTGGCCGAGCTGGGTCAACGTGGAGAACACGCTGCGGTGCAACCTCGACTGCATCTGGTGCGCCCAGGCGCTTGTCGGGTCGACCAAGTCGGGGGTTGACATGCCGCTCCCCCTGTTCGAGCGCATCGCCGCCGAGGTCCTGCCGCGCGTGTCGCGCCTCTCGTTCAGCGTTGCCGGCGAACCCACGATCGCGCCGCAGTTCCTGGAGTTCCTCGACCTGGTCAACCAGCTGGACCTTACGACCGAGCTGGTCACCAACGCCACGGCGCTGCATCGCCCGGGGCTCCTGCCCCGACTCCTGCCGCGGCTCGGCCTGCTCATCGCGTCGATCGACGGGGCGCGCCCTGCGACCGTCGAGCACATCCGCGCCGGCGCAAAGTTCGCCCGGATCGTGGAGAACCTCGAGCGCTTCGACGCTGCCCGCCGCGCCATCCCCGCCCGTCCCGAGTTCTTGGTGGCGATGACGCTCTCGGCCGTGAACGTGGACGAGCTGCCGGAGGTCGTTGACCTCGCGGCGAAGCTCGGCGCCGACCGGGTCGTGTGCAGCTGGCTGCAGGTGATGGACCCCTCCCTGCTCGACCTCTCCCTCCACGCCGCGCCCGCCCGTATTGAACGCACTTTCGGTCTGGCCCGGGCGCGCTCACGACACCGCCGGATCGGGCTGGAGCTCCCTGACGAGCCGCCCTTGATCCCGGTGGGCCTGGGCGCTCGACGCGCGTTCGAAGTCTTCGCACCCCGCCGTCGCCGCGCCGCCCTCCGAGCCGCGCTCCAACGAGCGGGGGTGCTGGCTTGGGAGACGCGTAGCGGCCTCGGCGCCCGCTGCTCCTTTCTCTGGCGCCGCGCCTACCTCCACGCGGACGGGCAGGTCTCGCCCTGCTGCGTCCAGGGCCGGCCCTATGTCGGCAGCCTCTTGGATCGTTCCTTCGCCGAGATCTGGATCGGCCCCGAGATGACCGCATTACGAGCTGGTATGTTCGACGGCCACCCCCACTCGGCCTGCACCCGGTGCTCGCAGGGACAGGGGCCAAACCCCGCCCCGATCGAGGCGTGGACCTCGCCGGTGCGCAACCCGCTCGACGCCAGGTCCGGCTGAGTTCGTTTGTCAGAACCCGCGCCTCGCGCCGCGACGACGTGCGAGTGACGCCGCCCCCGCGAGAGCGAGCATCCACCCCGCCGACGCCGGCCCCCCGGACGCACACGCCCAGCCCGCGGGTGCCTCGCTGACCCCATCACAATCGTTGTCCTTGCCGTCCATGTACTCCATGGCGCCTGGGTAGACGCTGCTCGCGTCATCGTCACAGTCTCCGGCGTCCTCACTCCAACCGTCGCCATCGTCGTCAAAAACGTTCGTCTCGTCGTCCACGAGCCCGTCGCAGTCATCGTCCGTGCCGTTCACGGACTCCGTTGCGCCGGGGAAGGCCTCGGCACGCAGGTCGTCGCAGTCGCCCTGCTGTTCCGACATGCCGTCACCGTCGTCGTCGTAGGCCTCGGTCGCGTTGTCGATGATGCCATCACAGTCGTTGTCCAGCCCGTCGTTACGCTCCGCGGCGCCCGGGTAGGCGTCGGAGCGCATATCGTTGCAGTCTCCAAGGTCGTCGGTCCAGCCGTCCTGGTCATCGTCGTAGGTCGCGGTGTGGTCGTCGATGACACCGTCGCAGTCCTGATCCCGGCCGTCGAGGATCTCCATGGCCAGCGGGTGCGTGGCGGGATCGGCGTCGTCGCAATCGCCCGTGCTCTCGGAATAGGTGTCACCGTCATCGTCGAACGTGACGGTGGTGTCGTCGATGATCAGGTCGCAGTCGTTATCGACACCATCCACGATCTCGGGGGCGTCGGGGAACACGTAGCGGCTGGAATCGTCGCAATCGCCATCCAGCTCGGTGTAGGAATCGCCGTCGTCGTCCCACATCGAGGTGCCGCGGTCCGCCCAGCCGTCGCAGTCGTCGTCGGTCGCGTTGGACTCCTCCGCCGCGCCCGGGAATACACTGGGGTCGCCGTCATCACAGTCGCCGTGATCCTCGGAGAAGCCGTCGCAGTCGTCGTCGAACGCGGAGGTCTCGTCATCGATCACGCCGTCGCAGTCATCGTCCTGGCCGTCGGGGAGCTCCGGAGCGCCGGGGAAGACAAAGCTGTCTGCATCGTTGCAGTCGCCCGCGACCTCCGTCCAACTGTCGTTGTCGTCGTCGTAGGTGACGGAACCTTCGTCCACCCGCCAGTCGCAGTCATTGTCCAGCGCGTCGGAGACCTCGGCGGCGCCAGGGTTTCGGCTGGCATCGGCGTCGTCGCAGTCGCCTTCGCATGTCAGGTAGCCGTCAGCATCGGCGTCGTAGCCCTCGTCAACCTCGGCGTCGCAGTCATTGTCGACGAAATCGCAGAGCTCCATCGCGCCGGGGTTGACGGCGCCGTTGGTGTCGTCGCAGTCGTCGTCGTTGTCCACCCAACCCGCCGTTGGACTGCAGAGCAGCGTCGGGCTGGCCGGATCGCCATAGGTGTCGTTGTCCGCGTCTGCCCAGTACGGGGTGCCATCCGACGGGTTGTCGTCCACCACACCGTTGCAGTCGTTGTCCAGCGAGTCGCAGACCTCGTCCGCGCCGGGGTGCATCGCTGCGTTCGTGTCATTGCAGTCGCCTTCGGACTCGGTGAAGCCGTCGCTGTCGGCGTCCGAGCCGATGAGCCGGGTCCGGTGGGCGATCGAGTAGGCGCTGGAGAGGGTCTTGCTCTGGTGGAGAATGCCGCAGTCCGTGCATTGGGCTTCGTAGGCGACGATGCTGCCCCAGGCGTCGGGCTCGTCAACAACGCCCATATGGCCGGCACCGTCGGTATTGTAGATGAACCAGTCCCCCTGCTGCATGTCGGCCCAGCTCACCCAGGTCCAGTAGTCCTCGCTGCCGATGATCGTGCCCGTCGAGTAGGGGTGGTAGTTGTAGGTGGTCTCCGTATATTGCGGGACCTGCCACGCCTTCGCGGCGAACCCGGAGCAATCGGCGCCTCCCCAGGAGCGGTCGGTCTCGTCCCACTTTCCGCCACCCCAGACGTACGGCGAACCGACGCCTGTTGCAGCATAGGCGATGATCTCGTCCACGGAAATTTCGGGAATCTCGGCATTCGCAGCGGGGAGGAGCAGGAGCGCGAGCAGCATCATGGACGCACCCGACTGACTGTCACGCCCGAGGTCGCAGGGCGCAGATTGTAAACGGATCCGTCCGGCCCAAGCGCGACGGGGCGGTTCGGATCGATCCCCTCACCGGCGGGGAGACGGAACTCGTACTGAAGATGTCCGGCGCGGTCTACGCGCACGATGCGGGTCTCGGGGTTCAGCAGCGCGGCATCGGTCGTGTTCTCCATCAGGAACAGCCCGACAACGACGTCGTCCCCGACCGGATCCAATGCGACCAGGTTCACGACGGGGCGGTCCACCACGAGTCGCACGGTGTGTGTGTCTGCGCCGTCCGCAGTGGACCAGGTCAGCGTGATGTGGTGCAGATCGTCCTTGTGAGCGCGAACGTACCAGCCGGTGCCGGAGGGCCTGCCCGGAAAGCGCTCGCCGGTCAGGACGTTTTACTGGATCGACAGCACGATCGTGCCCCTTTGTACTGCGCTTGGGAAACCACTGCGATACCTGACCGTCAGTATCGACATCACCGACCGGAAGGATGCGGAGCGCCGGCTACGAGACGGGGCGGCGCTCGCCCGCCTCGGGGAAATGGCGGCGGTCGTCGCCCATGACGTGAGGAACCCCCTGATGGGGATCCGGGGAGCGCTCCAGGTCATCGGCGACCGCCTGCCCGCCGAGAGCCGCGAGCGCCAGATCCTGAAGGACATTCGCGCCCGCATTGGCTTGCTGGACGACCGCGTCACCGACCTCCTCCGGTACGCCCGTCCGTTGCCCCGCCAAGTGTGCACGATGGACCTCGCGGCCATCCTCCGGGACACGGTGGACATCCTGACCCAAGATCCGGCCCTGTCGGAATTGCGTATCGAAGTATCCGGGGAAGCGCCGACGCTCCAGGGCGATCCCGTCGCGATTCGGGAGCTTTTTCTGAATCTGGCGCTCAACGCCGCTCAGGCCATGGGCGGCGTTGGGTTGATCCGCATCGAAACGACGACGGGGAGCGAAGGGTACCGGGTCTCGGTCAGCGATTGCGGGCCCGGGATTCCCGAGGCCCTGAGAGAGAAGATCTTCGAGCCGTTTTTTACCACCCGCAGCCAGGGGACCGGACTCGGCCTTGCCATTGTCCGACGGACCGTCGAGGAGCACGGTGGCACGATTGTCGCGAGTTCTCCGCCGGGTGGAGGGACGGTCATGACGGTTTCACTTCCCACGGCCGGGCGCCAGGCGTAATCCCAACTCTCCCCGTAACGCCCCCCGTCCTCACCCCTTGACTCAGTGTGTTCGGCGCTCCCGCCGACGCCACCCTGAGGCACCCGATGACCTTCTCCCCCGCCCGCTCCCTCCTCGCCTTTCTTTGCGTTGCGTCGCTCGGCCTCCTCCCCGCCGGCCACGCCTCGGCCTGCGAGTGCATCGACCCCCCGTGGGGCATGGTTGGGTGGTGGCGCGGCGACGATAGCCCCGCGGACGCCGCCAGCGGCAACAGCGCCATCCCCGCTGGTGGCATCACCTACGCCGCTGGAAAGGTGGACGCCGCCTTCGTCTTCGACGGCGTGGACGATGTTCTTGCGCTCCCGGTCGCCGTCCACAGCTTCATGCACGAGGACGTCAGCATCGACGCGTGGGTGAAGGTGGACGACCTCTCCGTCAGCCGAGCGATCTTCTCCACCGGCGACTTCCGCGCCGCACAGGCCAACACAGCGATGGTGCTCTACGTCGATACCGACGGCACGGTGCACTGGACCATCCGACTGAACGGCAGCGACGCCGACACCATCTACACCCAGAGCAGCACCTCGCTTGTGCCGGGTAGCTGGTACCACATCGTCGCGCTGCGGGAGTTCCAGAACGAGACGGACGGCGTGCGGCTCTACATCAACGGCGCCATCGAGGACGCGCAGCCGGACATCCCCGATCTGTTCGACCTCGACTACAACGGGAACGGGCCGTGGAGCACGCGCCACGCCTCGATCGGGGTCTACCAGCTGGAGGTGACCTCCGACATCTACAACACGGGCGCTGGTGTGGGCGCCTGGTTCGACGGTGAGATCGACGAGGTCGAGCTGTTTGATCGCGTGCTCACCGACGACGAGATCCTCGCCCTCTACGAAGCCGACTCGGCCGGTAAGTGCAAGGACGAAGAAGCTGGCGACGAGGACGACGACGGCGTGCTGGACGACGAAGACGTCTGCCCGGGTACCCTGTTCCCGGACGCGGTCCCCACCGTGGGCCTTGGTGTGTCCCGCTGGTCCGACATGGACGGCGACGGCGTCTTCGACACGATCTGGCCGTCCAGCAGCGTCTCGCCGATGCCCTTCACGATCGACGACACCGCGGGCTGCAGCTGCGGCCAGATCATCACGGCCCTGGGGCTCGGCGGCGGCCTGACCAAGTTCGGGTGCAGCACGGGGGTGATGAAGACCTGGGTGGCGATGCAGTGAGCCCGGGGCCAGCCCGGGCGCTGGACAAACAACACCGCCCTAAGACCCTGGAAGTGCTTGACTTGGAGCCGGGCTGGCCCGAACCCGCACCGTTACAGGTGGAACGCGACGGGCTCGGCGTCTTCGACGAACCGTCGCATTCCGCCGGTAGGAACGGTGCAAAGAGACCGCCGATCCGCGCGCGAGGTTCGCCGAGCGCGCGGATCGGCGGCGGCGGGCCGGGACCGCAATACGAAAAATACGCACGCCATGGCACCTGGACGCTGTTTCATGTATTCTTTGGATATGCCCGTCCACCTGCTGCTCCTTGACCCGAACCGAGCCCGCCGCGATGCCTTCCACGGGGTCATGCACCGCGACATTGTCGTGCAGTCCCTCGGCGACTCCGCCCTGATGACTGAAGTAACCATGGTGGACGTGGCGATCATCGCCCTCCGACAGACGACGGGGCACGGCCTGCAGGTCGGGAAGGCGCTGAAGCTCGCTTACCCACGAGCGACGGTGGTCGTCTACGGGCGGATTGAGGGCGCTGGCGGGTCGCCGACGGGCGGTCCGTCGAAGGTGAACGAGCGCTGGGGGATCGACACCCACATGGCCTTTGTGCCCGAGCCCCACGATGTCGCCGCGTTGGTCGAGACCGCGCGCCTGGCCGAGCAACGAATTGTCGCCGCTGAAGCAGCAAAGACACGCCCCAGCGCAGCCACGGGCCGCTCGTGGCGCGAGCTGCTGACGGGGCCGATGACCACGGAGAACCTCAAGAGCTTGCTGCGCAAGGACCTGTTCCGGACGGCCTGAACTCCGTTACCCGAGGTCGTGAAGCCACTCCTCGAGGTCGGTGTACCCATCGCCATCGGCGTCCCCCATCGGGTCCTCCGGGAGCGTCAACGCCTGTTCGGCCCCCGTGACGGGCTGCCCACCCACTTCGTCGGGGGAGTCGATCGGTCCGCCCCCACGCGCGAGCGATCCCGACAGGTCGCGTTGGGCGTCGTCGAGATCGGGAAGCGGCTTGGGACAGCCGGGCAACAGGGCGAGCAACAACATCGATGCGATGGGGCCATCATAGTCCCGGTGACCCCAAGGGCGCCCCCTACAGCTCGGCCCCATAAATCCGGTAGGTCTTGTAGATCTTCGCCCCCATCTTCTCCAGCGCGCCTTTCATCCGGTGGTTGTCCTCCAGGATCCAGGAGCACTCCGCCCCCTTGACCTTCGCCTCGCGCCCGGCGTCCCACGTCCGCTTGTACAGGGGCGCGCCGATGGCCAAGTGTTGAAACTCCTTGCGTACGCCCAGCACAAAGACGCGGATCTGGTCCACCTTCTTCGGCAGCGTGAGCCAGTACCACCAGCCGAACGGGAAGATGCTGCCCTTCATCGGCTTCACGACCTGGTTGTAGTCCGGGAGCGTGAGGGAGAAGGCGATCGGCGTGCCGTTCCGCTCCACGATGTAGCAGTAGCGGGGGTCGATCATCGGGCGCAGGCCCTCGGCCGCCTTTTGGAACTCTTCGTCGGTCAGCCGCACGAAGCCCCAATTGTCGGCCCAGGCGTCGTTGTAGATCTCCTTGGCGATGGCGACCTCGGACTCGAACGCCTTGGGGTTGAACCCCCGGATCGTGATCTCAGGGTGCTTCTCCATGAAGCGGTCGGCCAGCTTGCCGATGCGCTCGGGCACCGGCCCGTTGTTGTCGAGCCAGTACGCATACATATCCTTCGCCTTCGTAAGGCCGAGCCGGTCGTACATCGCCGGGTAGTAGGGAAGGTTGTAGGTCATCAACACCAGGGGGTCCTTGTCAAAGGCATCCACGAGCAGTCCGCATTCGTGGTTGGTGTTGAAGTTGAACGGGCCCATCATCCGGCTCATGCCCTGGCCGCGGAGCCAGTCCCGGGCAGCGTCGTAGAGGCCGCGGGCGACCGCCTCGTCGTCCACGAACTCGAAGAACCCGAAGAACCCGACGTTCGCCTCGACCGACTGGTAGCCCTTGTCGACCTGCGCGGAGATGGTCCCGACCGCCTTGCCGTCCTGCATCGCGATGAAGCACTGCACGTTCGCGAGCTTGAAATACGGGTTTTTCGCCGGGTTGAGGAAATCCTTTCGCTCGAACTTCAGCGGCGCGACCCAGTTCGG
>CANKTH010000145.1 GCA_947486185.1 Deltaproteobacteria bacterium | reverse complement strand
CGTGGCGATGGTCCAGGACGACATCAAGAAGCTCGTCGCGTACAGCTCGGTGAGCCACCTCGGGTTCTGTATGTTGGGACTCTTCGCGCTGACCCCGCAGGGCGTCTCAGGCTCGGTGTACCAGATGCTCAACCACGGGGTGAGCACCGGCGCGCTCTTCCTCCTCGTCGGCGTGCTCTACGAGCGGCGTCATACCCGGCTCATCGCTGAGTACGGCGGACTCGCCAAGGTCGTGCCGAAGTTTGCGGTCGTGTTCATGATCGTGACGTTCAGCTCCATCGGCCTTCCAGGGCTCAACGGCTTCGTAGGCGAGTTCCTGATCTTGTTGGGCGCTTTCAAATACGCCCCTTGGCCCACGGTGGTCGCCACCACGGGTGTCATTTTCGGTGCCGTCTACATGTTGTGGGCTTTCCAACGGATGATGTTCGGACCCCTGACCAACGCGGCCAACCAGGAGCTCAAGGACCTCAACTTCCGTGAGATCGCCTACCTGAGCCCCCTGGTCGTGCTGATCTTCGTGATGGGACTCTTCCCCAACCCCTTCTTCACCCGAATCAACCCATCGGTCGATGACTTTTTGAAGATCTACACCGACCGGTACGACGGGAGTCCGTACGCGCTCACCGCGAATCCCCCGTGGGTCGAGCGCACCTCGACCGAGGCGGAGTAGGCTATGTTCAGCAACCTCGATCCAACCCTCGGCTGGGTTCTCTATATTTCACCGGCGCTGGTGGTGTTCACCGCCGGGTTGATTGTCATGATCACCGAGGCCGTCGCCCGGCCGAGCAGCAAGTCCGGGCTCCTGGCCACGAGCGTCGTGGCGTTGCTCACGGCGATGGCACTGAACGCCTGGATTTCGCTGGGAACGCCGCTGGATCAGTCGATCTTCGCGGACATGGCGCGGGTGGACCGTTACGGCGCGGCATTCCAGTTCATCGCCTTGTTGGCGGGCATCCTCACACTGTTCATGTCGGATGCGTACCTGGAGCGGATCGGGGTTCGGGTCGGCGAGTACTACGCGCTCGTGCTGTTCGGCGTGTTGGGGATGATGTTGCTGTCGATCGCGACCGACCTGATCATGGTGTTCATCGCGGTCGAAGTCATGTCCATCGCGATGTACGTTTTGTGCGCGATCAAGCGGCATGACCCGAAGTGCGTCGAGGCGGGCTTCAAGTACTTCATCTTGGGCGCCTTTTCCTCTGCGCTCCTGCTTTATGGCATCGCGCTGCTCTACGGCGCGACCGGCAGCACCTCCCTGCAGCGGCTCGCGTCCGTGCTCGCTGCGGGTGAGCATGGCCCGCTGATCGCGGTCGGCGGCGCGCTCGTGATCGTCGGTTTTGGCTTCAAGGTGGCGGCGGCGCCCTTTCATATGTGGGCCGCCGATGTCTACCAGGGCGCTCCCACTTCGGTCACCGCGCTCATGGCTACGGGCGTCAAAGCGGCGAGTTTCGCGGCATTTGGGCGGGTAGTGCTCGGGGCGATGGGTGAGAACTCGGCGCTCTGGCAGGACGCGCTGGTGTGGATGGCTGCGCTCTCGATGATCGTCGGAAACATCGCGGCGCTGGCGCAGGATGACCTCAAGCGTGTGTTCGCCTACTCCTCGATCGCACACGCCGGCTACCTGATGCTCGCGCTCGTAGGGGTCGGCGTCGGTGGGGTGTCCGCTTGGCCCGCGGTGTCGTCGCTGGTGTTCTATGCGCTCGCTTACACGCTGATGAGCGCCGGCGCCTTCGCGGTGCTCTCGCTCCTCGTGGAGGGCGGAGAAGACGCGACGGATATCAGCCGGCTCGACGGGCTCGGCAAGTCCCATCCCTGGCTGGCCTTGGGCTTCACCATCTGCCTGCTGTCACTGGCGGGCATTCCTCCGACAATGGGTTTTGTGGGCAAGTTCTACTTGTTCGCCGCTGCGATCCGCGCCGACCACATCGGCCTCGCGGTCGTAGGCATGCTCTCGGCGGCTGCTGGCGTTTACTATTATCTGCGGCCGATCCTGCACATGTACTTCAAGGACGGGCACCCGACCCTCCCGACCGATCGCGGAGTCGCGTCCATACTGGGGCTCGTGTGTATCGCGATGTTGCTGTTCGGGGTGATGCCGAGCGGGCTCCTGCAGTGGGCTTCGGCCAGCATGATGTCCGTGGTGGTGCGCTGACGGTCCCGTGAACGCCCCGCGGATCGGGGCGCTCGGACCGCCAAGATGGCGGGGGCCGGACTTGCAGGCGCAGGCTGAGCGCGAGTATAATCGCGCCGTCCCGAGGAAAGAAATGCGTGCTCTGTCGGTCGTCGTGTTGTTCCTTGCCGCGGCGGGCTGCGCTGAGGGCACGGACAAGTCGGGAGAGAGCCTGGCAGCTTCGGCGCCGGAGGTCAGTTTTTTCCCTCCCGAGGCGGGTCGCGGCATCACCATCGACGCGCGACTGTCGTCGACCGAGTCGATCTTCGATTTTACCGGCACGACGTTGACTCTCGGGGATGGTGTCACCGTCAACGCGGTCACCGTGCTCGACAGCTGGAACGCGCTCGCCAACATCACGATCGGCCCGGGCGCGCCGCTCGGCTACCGGGACGCCAGCCTGAGCACCGGCACGTACTCGACGGTGCTGGAGCAGGCGCTCAACGTGGTGAATGACTCGTTCACCATCACGCCCGACCGTGGCCTCCTGGGGGAGACCCTGGAGATCGAGATCGAAGGTTTCAACACCGAATGGACGGGGGGAGCTACCTGGGCGAATTTCGGGGAGGGCGTCGAGGTCACGTCGGTGTCGGTCCTCTCCGAGAACTATGCGCTTGCGACCCTGGACATCTCGCCGGAGGCGGTGCCCGGCAGTCGCGACGTGTACATGGAGACCGGCACCGAAGTCACCATGTTGTACGAAGGTTTTCACGTGGATCGGGTCTCGCTTTCCGCCACGTTCGACCCTCCGGTGGCCTACCAGGGCGATACCGTCGATTTCACGATCGAGGGCCGGGGCACCCACTGGGACCGCCTGACGGATGTAGAGTTCTGGGAAAACGCAAGTTCCAACCCGGACATCGTAGTTGACTCCATCAGCGTGCTCGACGCGGAGCACCTTTACGGCACGATGACGCTCTCGAACGCCGCCGCGCTCGGGCTCCGGGATGTTCACGTGTTGACCCCCGCGACGGACGGGAGCGGGGACGAAGGCGTGATCGTCGCAGATGCGTTTGAGGTCTTGGACACGGCCGCCGACCTCGATGACGTCGGGATCAGCATCTGGTTCTACGTGACCCGGGGTATCGACAATGACACGGGCGAGCTCTACGAGAGCGTGTCCGGCGGCGCCGTGTTCTGGATCCCCCTCGATCCTCCTTGCGGAGCTGGTTCGCCCCCCGCCGACGGCCCGCAGCCCTACGACGTCAACGGCGTGTTCGCGTCGCCGGATCCGGTCGAGCAGCCCGATTGCCCGTCGATGGAGACCGTGGGCGCGGGAGACTACGTGTGGTTTGAGTCGGGCTGCAATATTGTCACCCTCGAACGCCAGGTCGATGCGGCGTCGGGCATGATCTTCTACAGCGCGGACCTCACGCTCGACGATTACTGTTTCGATCAGGTCTACGATCTACACACCCAGGGCGAAGACGGCGGCATTGGCGAGTACATCCTTGACGGCGTTCAACCTACCGTACCTGCCGACTGGTACATGCTGACCCCAGAGCTGTGGGGCAACTACACCCAGAGCCGCGCGGAGGACTTCAACTACACGTGGACGCCCGCCGAGACCTACACTGCGAACGACGCCATCTTCGCAACGAGCATTTCGGGAACGCTGGTTGAGACGGGAAAAGCGGGCTTCGCGGGCGCGCTACCATGGGACGACGGTGACCACACCTACACTCCGTCGGAGCTCTCCGCCCTCGAGGCGGGCAGTGTCAGCTTCTCTGCCTACTCCTACATCAAGGGGATCGAGTTTGGTTTCCCCTTCAGCTCGATCCAGGACAACGAGAGCGAGTCCTACGTTTACCTCCAGGCGGCGATGGTGCTTGAATGATGGTGCTTGAATGATGGTGCTGGCGCTGCTGGCATGCGTAGAGAACGGCCTGGCGGAGCGTAAACTGGATTCGCTCGCGGTCGTGCTCGGCGATTTTGACGACGTGGGCACGGCCCTCTCGCGGATGGGGGTCGGGGTCACCGAGTACGACGGCTTCGTGGTCCAGGCCACGTATGAGGCCGAGGAAGGGCGTACGCGGCGTGGGGAGGTCGGCCTGTCTCTCGAGCAGCTCCTCACGCGCGACGACACCAGCGGCCGCGCGGAGATTCAACTCTATCAGGCTGTGTTCATCAACTCGGGCTCACGTGGTCTCAACGCCTGGCGTTACGACAACCTGTTTGAGCCGGACGACAGTGTGCTCACCGACGCCGATGCGCTGGAGTCGCTCTGTGGTTTTGTCAATGGCGGCGAGACCTTGGTGCTGTCAGATTGGGCCTACGACGCGGTCGAGGCCTGCTGGCCGGATGCGGTCAATTTCTTCGGAGACGAGGGCGGGGAGAGCGGCGACACCGACGCGGCCCAGACCGGGGAGGCGAGCTCGTTGGTCAGCGCCGACGTCGTCTCACCCGAGCTGGTGGAGCGTGTCGGGAGCGACACCGTGAGCCTGGCTTACGACTTCAGCAATTGGGCCGTCATCACCTCTGTCGGTCCCGAGACCGAAGTGCTCTTGAGCGGGGCGGTGAGGTACCAGCCAAGCTCGGGCGAGAGCTTCCAGACCTTGGTGGACGTGCCGCTCCTGGTGCGGTTCACGCACAACAAGGGGCAGGTGGTTTACTCAACGTTCCATTGGGCGGCTCAGCCCCCTGGCCTTACGGACGCGCTGCTCCTGGGCGCGGTCGAGGGACTCGCGGACGCGAGTAAGGGGGGAGCATGAACGCCCGCTCTGCCTGGGGGCTCACGCTCGTCGGGCTCGGTGGCTGTATCGACTACGGCTACACGCAGGCCCGGCAGGAGGACGTTTTCCCCCAGAACCGGATCAATTCGGTCGACGTGCTCTTGGTCATCGACAATTCCTGCTCCATGGTGGAGGAGCAGGCGAACCTCGCGGTCAACTTCGACAGCTTCATTCAGATCTTTGAGAGCGCGGAGATCACGTGGCAGATCGGCGTCGTGACCACCGACACCGAGTCGGAGGAGTTCTCCGGTCGTTTTGTCGGCGGCGATGACGAGATCATGCTGATCGACGCCGCGGGAGAGGTGGCGGACGAGGTCCGCTACGATTCGAGCTGGGGGGCCACCGAGGGTGTCAGCCTGAGTCTGGACCCCAGCTATATGTCGGCGTTGGACAACGATTCGGAGGGGCGCTGGTGTCGCGGCGCCGCGAGCCCTGGTTCGGTGAACCCGGCCTGCGGGGCGGGGGACGGGGAGGGCGCTTCGGATCGGTATGGGGCCGTGATCGTGACGGAGTTTCTGGCCGATCCGGGCGGCGTGGACGACAGCCTTGGCGAGTGGGTGGAGTTGACCAACGTCTCGGCGAGCGACGTCGACCTTAGCGACTGGGCCCTGGCAGACCACGGGAAGAACCTGTGGAGCTTCCCGCAAGGAACGGTGATCCCTGCGGGGAGCGTCTGGGTGGGGGCGCGTTCGGCTGACAGCGGCGTCAACGGCGGCGTAACGGCCACCGCCGCCTTTGAGGGAGAGTTCACGCTGAACAACGACGTGCGGGTGCTGAGCCCCGAGGTCGAAGGCGCCGCCGAGATCTTCTCGGAGCTGGTCGCGCAGGGCACCACCGGGGCGGGTATCGAGATGGGTCTGGAGGCCGCGCGCCTCGCGCTCTCGGACACCCTACTCAACGGCCATAACGCCGGGTTTTTGCGCGACAGCGCCAACCTCTCGGTGGTCATCGTCTCCGACGAGGAGGACTCATCGCCGCTCCCGGTTGATGAGTATCTCAACATCTACGCTGCGATAAAGGGAGACGAGGCCTACCGCGACCATAGCCGGATGAGCGTGTCGGGCGTGGTGGGCGATGAGCCGCCTCCGTTCGACGGCCAGCCCTCGTGTTCATCTTCGAACGGCAACGCGGACTATGGCAGTCGCTACGTCTACGCCGCCTACCAGACCGGCGGCCTCCTCGACTCGATATGTAACGACGACTTTGCGCCTATCGTCCAAGATCTTGGCCTTACGCTCACGGGCCTGGAGCAGAACTTCACGCTCTCCCGCCTTCCGGTGGTGGACAGCCTCGAGGTGTCGATCTACGAGAGCGCCGACCGCTCGACGAAGATCCGGGACCTCACCCTGGACGTTGACTATAGCTTTGTGGAGGAGACCAACTCCTTGTCCTTCTCTCCTGATCAGATCCCCGGCAGCGAACAGTTCGTTGTCGCCTCCTACCTCGTACGCAGCGGGTCGAAATGAGCTGGCTCCTGGCCCTGTTCCTGAGCTGCGGTGGGGCAGGGGATTTCGAGTGTTCCGAGGAGAAGGCCTGCGCGTTTGGTGCGGTGTGTGTCGAAGGCCAGTGCCAGACTCAGGCCTGCGCGACCTCCGACCAGTGCCCTATCGAACAGTTCTGTAACGCGGACCGGAGCTGTCAGCCGGGCTGTGCCGAGGACTCGGACTGTTTGTTCGGGGACTTGTGTGATACCGAGACGGCCACATGTGAGAGCCGGGAGTGCACCGACACCCGGATCGACTGCGCCTACGGCGAGTTCTGCAACGCGGCCGGCGAGTGTTACGAAGCCGCCGGCTACTACTGTCGCGAATGTGAAGACGACAACGACTGCGGCGGCAACGGAAACTACTGTCTCTCGGGTTACTGCGGGGTCTCCTGCCAGTCTGACTCTGACTGTCCTTCGGGCTACGATTGTCTGCCGCTCACCGACCTGAGCGGCACGGTCGTGACCTACCAATGTTGGACCTACTGTTGGTTATACGAGTAGGGGGGACGATGCTGCTCCTGTTGTGGACTGCCTGTACGGGTACGGCCGACAAAGAGAGCGCTCCCGCGCTCACAGTGCCGGTGCTCAGCCACACCCCGCCGTCTGCGGGGCAAGATGGTGTTGCGCTCACCCTTGAGGTCTCGGCCACCGACCCTCAGGCGATCGCGACGATAAGCCTCAACTACCGCACGACGGGTGCGGCGTGGTGGGCGCAGGCGAGCCTCGCTCCGGGCGAGGGTGATGTCTGGTCGCTCGAGGTGGACGCCGACGATGTGGACGCGCCTTCATTGGAGTACTGGTTCGAGGCTACGGATGGTGCCTCGGTGCCGTCGCGCGCGAGTCTCCCCGCGGGAGGGGAGGCGGATCCCTACGTGGTGCCCGTCGCGCTGCCTGGACAGTTGCTGCCCTTCGAGGAGGACTTTGAGTCGGAGACCGGAGCGGTTGACCTCTCAGCGTTGAGTTGGGGATCCTCTGCGCTGGGCTGGCGGGCCGCGCCGTGGACCAACTCAACCGCGCAGTTCCACGGTGGCAGCGCTGCGGCTTATCATCCCCGGGGTGGTGACAAGGGCGAGCTGATGACCGACTGGTTGATCACCCCGCCCCTTGATTTCTCGACAGCGAGCGAGGTTGCGGTCTCCTGGTACGAGTACGGCTCGGGCTCGAGCGCGGGCCATCACGGGCTTTTTGCCTCGACGGTGAGCCCCGATCCGGCGGACGGAACGTACGTCCCCGTGATGGAGCTGCTCGACAATCCGCCGGACGGCGCGTGGGGACGCGCGGCCTACGTGGACCTTTCGGCGCTTGCGGGTCAGCCGGTGGTCTGGCTGGCCTGGTATTACGAAGGCCAGCAGGCCGATGACTGGTGGCTTGACGACGTTTATGTAGGCTCGATGAGGGCCGACTTGAGTCTGGTCGACCTGATCGTCGACCCCGAGCCTATCCATCCGGGCGAGACGGGCGAGCTGCGGGTGACCCTGTCGAACCTCACGTCCGTGGGTGGGGACGCGCTGAACGTCGCGGTGGAGTTCCCTGAGGGCGGAGCGAGCGTGGTTCCTACGGCGCAGGATCTCGGTCCTCTCGCCGGGGATGGTGCGGCGCAGGCGGTTTTTGCGCTGACCATCGATTCGACGGTCCCTGAGCCCTCCTACGTCCCGGTCAGAGTGACCGCCGACCTCGACGGCCAGCTATACACCTTTGAAGACGAGCTTCTGGTGGGCGTCGCCAGCCGCGCGCTGGTGTCGTGGCAGCCGCTCACGGATGGCACCACCTCGATCACGCTGGGCGTCGGGGATCCCGACAGTCCAACCTGGGAACAACGGATTTTCTCCGGGACAGCCACCGACCCGCTCGTATTGGAAGTGGACATCTCCGAGCAGCGTGACTTGCTCCCGCCGTCGACGGGTGACTTTCGGTGGTTTCTGGTCGTCGATGGCGTAGTGACCGGCATACTTGACTCGTTCTCGATCGAGCATCTTGGCGTCACGTACCAGGGCCCCTCGATCGAGCCGACCTACTCCGGGCAGGAGGCGGTTTTCTTCCTCCCCGAAAAGCCGGAGTTCAGCCTGGTGGACTCGGATACCAACCCGGGGACGCTGTCGCCTGGCGACACCGGAGTTCAGGTGTCGGCTCGGGTGGAGAACGAAGGCGCGGAGACGCAGGGGCCGCTCGTAGCGACGCTGGTCTCGACCGACGCTGACCTCATCGTCGTGGATGGTGGGCCGGTGACGGTGCGTGACGGGCTGGTGGCCGCCGGTGAGAGGGTTGAGATCGACGGCTTCTTCAGCGTTGAGATTTCTCCGAATCACACGGACTCCACGCCCTTGACCGCCGAGCTTCAGCTCACGGATGGGTCTGACAGTTGGGTTCTTCCGTTGACCTTCGAGGTACCCTGGCCGCTGCTCAAGATCACGACAGTGATCATTGATGACTCGGGTCGCGACGGCCGAGTTGATCCGGGTGAGTCGGCAGAGCTCACCTTTGAGGTGACCAATGTCGGTGGACGCGATTGTAGCGGCACGGTCACGGCGACCTTGAGCGTCGAAGGCAGCAGCGCGGCGCTCGCCGCGGTAGCGACCAACAGCGAGAGCTTCTCCACCTTGTATGTGGGAACCTCGCGGGAGTCCAACGACCCTTGGGAGATGGTGGTGGACGCCAGCGCCGTCGCGGGCCAGGAGATCGAGCTGTTGCTCACGTTGACCGACAGCGACCACAGCTACGAAGCCCGTACCACAGTGGCCGTCAGCGAGCCGCCGTGGACAGCCATTTCGCGGACCGACGACCCAGTCGGCGACCACCAGTCCGGCGGGTTCGACTTCGTCAATGGGCAGTATCGGGTCCTCGACGACATGATCGAGCTCCGCCTCATCGCGGATGCCCCCTACGACCCGGCGACGGTGCACGTCGAGGCGTGGGGTACCTCGACCGGCGGTGATTACACCTACTACCGGATCCTGGTTCAGTCGGGGATCGGCGTGCTTCAAGGCTACCGCAGCGGGTTTGAAGGCCTGGAGGACCTGACGGTCAGCTACCCTGACAGTGTCACCGTACAGGTGGACGTCCCGATCGAGCCGCTCGGGCTGTTCTACGACAGCTTGAGTCTGGGTTTCGCCGCCTCCTGGTGCGGGAAGGCGCTCGGCTACTACTGCGACCACTTCCCCGACAATTGGGGCTATCCCTACACCTCGATGGACACCGCGTCGTGGTTTACCTTGACCTGGTAGGGAGTCGGGCCGTCAAGTCGCCCACAGCCAGTTCAACGCGCTCGCGAGAGACAGCGCCGCTACCACCAGCGCCATCACCACGCTGAGCGGCCGTTGAGGCGGGATCACCGCGCGGCTCAGCAGCGAGACGGCGAGCATTACCAGCGTGATCCCCGACCACGGGTGCCCCGGCGGAGTGCCGGACCGGCTGTAGACCAAAGCGACGATCAAGAGCACGATGATCGCGGCTGATCCTGCGCCGAAACGAGCGAGGTATGTGAGGGGAGGGGCCATGCGCGGCGTTTATCGCTGGCGGCCGCCGCTGTCAGGCCCGGAGCTTCACATGGGTTAGAAGGCGAGATGCGCCCGGTGCTCCGTCAGCTCCTCGACCTGCTCGCCCTCGAACGGATCGAGGAGGACATCTTTCGCGGGCAGAGCCAGGATCTTGGTTGGGGTGCCATCTTCGGCGGTCAGGTGCTGGGGCAGGCCCTCTCCGCCGCCGCGCAGACGGTGCCGCCGACCCGGCAGGTTCATTCGCTCCACGGGTACTTCTTGCGCCAGGGGGACGCTCGCCGCCCGGTAGTCTACGAGGTGGACCGCATCCGGGACGGCGGGAGCTTCACGACGCGCCGGGTGGTCGCGATCCAGGCAGGACGCCCGATATTCAGTCTGTCTGCCTCGTTTCAGGAGGAGGAGGAGGGCTTCTCTCATCAGGCGCCGATGCCCGGACTGCCGGGCCCCGAAGGCCTCACGTCCGAGCGAGAGCTGGCGCGCAGCCTCGCAGGGCACCTGCCCGACAGCATGGTCGGCCGGTTCACCTCGGACCGCCCCATCGAGATAAGACCGATCAATCCGAATAATCCGCTCAATCCGGTAGTGGGGGCTCCGCAAACGGCGGTGTGGCTCCGTGCCTCGGACCCTCTCCATGATGCAGCATCGACCCCCGGCGGAGTCGAGGCCCTGCATCGTTACCTGCTGGCGTACGCGTCGGACTTCCATTTCTTGACGACGGCGCTCCGGCCTCACGGCGTCTCGTGGCTCTCGCCCGGAATGCAGATTGCAAGCCTGGACCACGCGATGTGGTTCTATCGCCCGATCCGGATGGACGCGTGGCTCCTGCACGTGGTGGAGAGCCCGCGGGCCCACGGTGGACGCGGGCTGGTGACGGGACGCTTTTATGATCAGAGCGGCGAACTTGTGGCCTGCACCGTGCAGGAGGGGCTGATCCGGCTCCGCGTGCCGCGGGAGCCTTGAACGGCGAAGCGGCGCGCGCCCGAGGCTCAGCTCTCCGGCAGCTCGGGCGCTCCTCGGGGACGGACGTCGAGCGGATGGTCCGGCAGCTCGGCGTCATCGCCGCCGCCTGACAGCTCTTGGGCCTCTACGAGGCTCCTCGTGTCCTCCGGATCCAGCTCGTGTGCGCGCTGAAAAGCAGCTTTGCTCTCGGAAATCAGCGCGTGGAATCGTTTTGCGTCACCGAACACCACCTCATCGCTCGAGGCGAGCTCCTTGAGGATCTCCCCCAACAAGGCGTAGGCGATCGCCTGAAGCACCTCGGTGCTGAGCTCCTCCAGCCACCGGCCATCCCGCTCCAGGTGGAGGATCGCCTCTCGTACCTCAGCCTCAGCGTCGGGGAGACGCCCCATGTCCAGGTAGATCCTGGCGAGCTCCAGGTGCGGCTCGGCGAGGCGAGGCTCGACGAGCACAACGGCACGGAGGTCGTCGAGCGCGGCGTCGATCCGGCCGGCCTCCCGGTGGTTGAGCGCGGTCATGAAGCGTACGCCCAGCTCGGCGAGCACGTCGGAGTGGGGGTTCATCGGGATCTCCAGGCGGCGCGGCGTAGCGCTCTTCGCGGGGGTTGTCGAGGCGCGCCCTGGGCGCGCGGGTCAGCGCGGGCCCTTGAGGATTCAGCGCGGGCCCTTGAGGATCTCGTCCAGCTGCTCTCCGGCGCTCCCGGCGTTCGGGCGGATTGCCTGAGCCATTTCGCGCGCGAGATCGGTGCGGCCGGCGTTGTACGCGTCGATCGCGAGCCCGTACACCCCCGCGATGGTGCCGCCGTCCTTGGGGGCCAGCTTCAGGGCCAATCGGGCGTTCTTGGCGCGGTCCTCAAGGTCTCCTTCGGTCTCCGCGATAGCGGCGTGGCAACGGGCCGCGACCTCGGGCAGGTTGGCGATGGTGGAGAGCCGTACGCACTCATCCAGCCGGATCCGCAGATCGGGCAGGCCCTCGGCGTGCCGCGTCAGCACCGAGGCGCCATAGACCCGCGCGTATAGCTCCGCGTCGCCGAGGCGCGCGACCTCTTCGGTGAGCCTACCCCAGGCGTCCACTGCCGCCTTTCCTTTCAACGGAATCGTCGCATTGTAGTTTGACCACCCCGCGGCACGCTGGGCGCGCAGCGCATAGGCGCTCTCCCCCAGAGCCTCGAAGCTGGCGCGAGAGTCGGCGAAGAGCCGGCTCGCCTTCGCGAAGTCGCGGAGGTTGTACGCGGCGAGCCCACCGTCGTACGACTCGAAGCCTACCGCCAGCTGCTGCTGCCGCCGAACGAGCGCGCTGAGGCCGGCGTCGGCAGAGGCGCGGGCGAGATCGGCGTCGCTGCCGTACATCACGAGGGTCTGCGCCGCATCCTCACGCGCGATAGCGGCGAGCGTCTCCGCGCGTTGTCCGCCGACTTTGCCAGCGAGCTCGGCCGCTTCCGCGAAGCCGAGCAGCGCCCGGTCGAGCTGACGCGCCCGCGCGTTGGCCAGAGCACGGGCGAGCGCGACATGTGCAGGGCCAAGCTGCTCCCCCGCCTTGGCGAAGAGGCTCCGGGCCCGTCCGGCCCAGGTCTCGGCCTCCGTGGGTCGGGTGGGCTCCAGCAGCGCGGCCAACGCGGTGGCGGCGCGACCGGCGTCGAGGTGGCGCCCGAGGGACTCGTAGTAGCTCACCGAGCGCGAGAGCGCGTCGGTAGCTGATGAAAGATCGCCCTTGAATCCGGCGATCAGGCCACCGAGCTCGGCCTGACGCGCGACCCCTTGCGGGTAGTCCATCTGCCCCAGGAGGGCGCCGACGAGCCGTTGCTGGGTCACCGCCTCGTCCACCCGGTCGAGCTGTACCAGCGTAAGGCCGAGCTCGCAGCGGAGATCCACCTCGATCACGCGGTATCCGCCCTGTTGGGCCTCTCCGGCGGCGGCGAGCAGACGGTCGGCGGCGATCCGTTGCCGTCCCGCGAGCGAATCTACGATGCCGAGCTGCCCGGTCCCGTAGGCCACCTCTCGACGCATCCCTGCGGCCCGCGCCTCGTGAATCGCTTCCTCCAGCCGGGTGTGAGCGTCACCCAGCCGGCCCTCCGCGCGCTCCACGGCGGCAAGTTGAATCGCAGCGTTGATACTGTCTCTTCGGGTCGGTGCCTTCTCG
>CANKTH010000144.1 GCA_947486185.1 Deltaproteobacteria bacterium | reverse complement strand
TGTCGTTCGAGCACAAAAGTGCCGACACAGTCGTCGTTCTCGGACTGACCACGGGCCGCCTCGTCGGTGAGGCGCACCAGCATCGCCTCAACCGTGCCTACCCAGCCCAGGATTGGGCCACCGTCAAGGTCTTCGTTGTCAAATCCAACGCCGCCCGTGTCGTCATCCTCGCGCGCGGCGCTGTCATCAACCGGAGCCGGGGTCTCGTTGACGCCGTCCGAAGTTGGCGCGTTGTACGAGTTGATTTCATTGCTGCATCCGGCCAGGATGGCCAGCAAGGTGAGGAGTTGGTACTGCACGCCCCCACGGTAGCTGGGACATTTGAGACTGTCGCCTACTTTTTGTCACCAGGCGCTCGACCTGCGGGAGGACGGAGCGCGCCGCCGGAGGGGTCGCCACGGCGATGGGCGACCACCGGGGGGCGCCTGACGGGCTCAGACGGCCGCTTGGACGTCGTCACTGTGTCGGGGTCCCCCGGGCCTACTCCAACCTACGCAAGATGTGATATCCGCGGGCGGTCTCCACCACCTCGCTGGTAGCGCCGATATCGAGGTTGAAGGCAACGTCATCGAGCGCCGTAGCGAGTTGACCGCGGCCGAACCACCCGAGATCGCCGGCGTCGTTCGACAGGGGTCCGTCGGAGTAACGCCGGACTGTCTCCTCCCACGAGGCGCCGGCCACCAGCTGGCTCAGGCTCTCCTGCGCGCGCGCGCTGGCCTCCTGTTGACTGCGGGAGACCGAAGGCGGGGCGCGCTCCGCCCCCGACCAGGTCACCAGGAGATGGGCGACGTGGACCTCCTGCACGGCATCCCGACGGATGATGTGGTACCCGAAGGGGGTCTCCACGAGCCCGCTCAGCTCGCCGATCTGAAGCTGCCGGAGCGCCTTTTCGAAGGGCTCCACCATCGTGCCGTGCCCAAAACCGCCCAATGAGCCGCCGCGCGGACCGGTCGAGTCGTCCGACCAGCCCTTGGCGACCTCCTTGAAGGATTTGCCGTCTTTGAGGAGCGAGAGCGCCTCCTGCGCCCGATTCTGAGCTTCGGCCTTGGACCGCGTGATGTTGGGCCGCGCGCCCACCGCGCCTTGCCAGCTCACGAGCACATGGGAGGCGGCGACGCGGCTGTCGACGGCCGGGGCCACCCGAGGGCCCTTGGGCTCCGCCTCGGCGGGAGTAGTCGGCGGAGCAGCTGGCTGTTCGGTGGTCGCGGCAGGAGCGGCGCCCGCTTCGCTCGTGGGCGCTTCGGTCTCACAAGAGGCCATAAAGAGTGCCCCCCCAAACAGGAGGATCCGCGCCTCGTAGGACGCCGGGCGTTTCGGCTGCGGTGGGCTGGCTGGCCGTGTTGGGCGTGACATCAGTAGAGGTCTCCCGCGTCGCGCGGGGCGACCTTGAAGTTGTCATAGCCGTACACCAGCACGCCCCGCAGCATGGTGAAGCTGGTGCCCACGTCATGATTATCGAGCTCTTCCCAGAGATAATCGTCCACGCGTAAACAGTCCTCCACTTCGAATTCGTCATAGTCTTCGGGGTCATCGACGTTGAAGACGGACACCGTCACGGCTCCGACCTCCACGAGCATGTTTTCGTATTCTTCGGCCTTCAACCCTGTCGTTGCGACGTCACACGCGCTCACCGGGACCGCCGCGGGCACGGACGTCGAGCCCGTCACGGTGAGGCTGCTGACGTCGGTGAGCTCGGACATACCGTAGTACTCGATGTAGGTCGCCTCGATGTCGACCTGATCGCCCAGCGCCACAACGTTGGCGCCCTGGTCGTAGACGTTGATGCCAGCCCAGCGGTCCAGCGCAGGATCCTGAAGGAAAAAGCCTTGTTCGGGGCGGATGGCCGTGACCACCAGTCCGCTCAGCCTGACCGCGCTGCCCTCGGCCACCGGCGTGCTGTGGCTCGGATCACGGATCTGGTCGAGGGTCACGCTGCACGCCGCTCCGGCCTCCTCGGGGCAGGGGTCGCAGAGGTCGCCGATGCCGTCGCCGTCCCCGTCGGCCTGGTCGGGATTACCGTCGTACTCGCAGTTGTCGAGGTCGTTGGCGATCCCGTCGCCGTCCGCGTCCGACGCGGTGGCGTCACAGTCGTCCCCAGTCGCGAGCGGGCATGGATCACAACTGTCGCCCAAGCCATCGCCGTCCGTGTCCCACTGTTCGGGATCGTAGAGATCTGCACACAGATCCCCGTCGATCACTCCGTCCCCATCGGGATCGGCGTCGGTCGGCTCGGCGAGGGAGCAGACCTCGGGGTCGTCTACGCACCTGAAAAGCGGGTAGAGCTCCGCGCCGTACTCGAAACCCGCGGGCATCACGACGCCGCTGAGCGCGGCGGTCAGGGTGCTCTCGATTTCGCCGTAGCTCTGGGCGTCTTCTCCCGAATCCGCCGCTTGTACACACAACAACCGGCTCTCGCCGCAGGGGTCGATCGCCTCGCACCAGTCGCGGTTCTGTACGAGGCCCTCGACCAATCCGGTCGCGCCATAAAGGGTGGTTCCCCCGACCACGACGAGGCGCACGTCTTCCGCGCCCGCGCCGATCACCTGGCGATAGGGGTACCGGCTCCAGCCGAACACCGCGAGATCCGCGCGAAGACCAGGGGTCAAGCTCCCGATGCGACCGTCGAGGTTCGCCAGCCGCGCCGCTTCGGAGGTGGATTTCTCCCAGAGGCCCACGTCGTTGACCGGGGAACCCTTGCCCGCCAACCACGCCTCGGCGCACGCCAGCTCACGCGTGGGCGCCATGGTGCCGCTGGGTGTCCAGTCGGTGCCGATCACCCAGGGCACGCCCATCTTGGTCGCGAGGTCCACGGGCGTCGTGGTGCCGTACAAGGCCAGGTTGGACCTTGGAGACCACAGGAGTCCGGCGCCCTCTTCCGCCAGCCGTGCGAGATCTTCGGTGGTGATGTCGGTCGCGTGCACCCAGAGGTTACCCGGGCCGGCGAGGCCGACGTCGAACATCCACTCGATCTCCGAGCGTCCGGCGCCATCTTTCGCTTCGGCGACGTGGTTGAGCACGGCGTCGATGTTCCCCGACGAGAGCGCGTCACGGTAGTACTCGCCGTCGGACTCCGCGAGCGAGTCGGTAACGGTAGACGAGGAATAATCGAGGATATACCCGTCGAGTCCGTGCGCGTCTTCGTCCTCGTCGAGGTTACGGACCAGGAGGTTGATGCAGGAGCCGCCCGAGCTGCCGACCGCGGCGGTGGTGCCGTGGATCAGCTCCCGCATCTCGGCCCATTTCATGATTTCGCAGGAGTAGCTGTCGTAGATTTCGTCGTACGCGGTGCGGTAGCTCCAGTAGCGATCGTCCCCCCGCCACTCATAGCGGTCGGTGAATTCAGGTTCTACCTGAATCGGCGGCAGGATGTTGTACTGCAGGTGGTTGTGGAGATCGATGAGCCCGGGCGAGATGACCCCGTCGGTGCACACCACGGTAACGTCGGTGGTGTCGCAGTCTCCGACACAGAGCAGGTCACCGCCGCCCGGATCGTAGACGACGGAGCCGGCGACTGGCCCCTCGGGCGCCAGCACCACCCCAGAGAGCGCGATCCGCCCGCTACTGCCCGTCTTGGGCGTACATGCGGGGAGATCCGGACCCGGCGTATCCCCAGTTGGCGCCGTGGTGGGCGTCGTAGCGGTGGGTTTGGTGTCGGGCGTCGGCTCGCCACAGGAGAGGAGCAGGCTCAGGAGCGTCATGGCCGGACTGTAGCCCGGCGCCCCACCTGCCGTCAGCGTAGCGGCCCACAAGCTGCGTCGGACAGGAGGGGGCGTAAAGCGGGGCGACACGATAGACGCCGCCCGTTCGTTCCGGGGTCTCGATGATCGTCGTCAGCAATGTCTCCAAAGGCTTCGGTGGCCGCCTGCTTTTTGAAGACGTGAACACGGCCTTCGCGCCGGCGCAGCGTTACGGCCTTACCGGCCCCAACGGCGCGGGCAAGTCGACGTTCATGAAGATCCTGATCGGCGAGATGGAGGCCGACAGCGGCACGATCAGCCGCCCCAAACGTGTCGGCGTGCTCCGGCAGGATCACGGCCTTTTTGACAGCATGAAGGTCATCGACGTGGTGATCTCGGGCAACCCGCACCTGTGGAAGGCGCTCCAGCGTAAAGAGGCGCTCCTGGCGCGCGCCGATCTGACCGAAGCCGAAGGCGAGGAGCTCGGTGATCTCGAGTGTGTCGTCGCCGAAGAGGACGGCTATACCGCCGAGTCCGACGCCGCCGTGCTGTTGGACGGTCTCGGCATCCCCGAGTCTCAACATCTGTTGCCGATGAGCGAGCTGCAGGGCGGGTTCAAGCTCCGCGTGCTGCTCGCGCAGGCGTTGTTCGGGCATCCACAAGCGCTTTTGCTAGACGAGCCCACCAACCACCTCGACCTCGACTCGATCCGCTGGCTCGAAGAGTTCCTGCTCGCCTACGACGGCGTGCTCGTGGTGATCAGCCACGATCGGCACTTCCTCAATGAGGTGTGTAGTCACATCGCCGACATCGACTACAACACCATCATCCAATACACGGGCAACTATGACGACATGGTCCGCGCCAAGGCGACCGTGCGCAACCAGGTCGAGTCCTCGAACGCCCGTAAGCTCGACAAGATCAAGCAGCTCCAGGACTTCGTGCAACGTTTCGGCGCGGGTACCCGCGCGTCGCAAGCCGCGAGCCGGAAAAAGGAGATCGCGCGTCTCAAACCTGACGAAATCAAGCGTTCGAACATCGCGCGCCCGTACATTCGTTTTGAGGTCGAGAAGCAGTCTGGCCGCGATGTGTTGGACGTCAAGGACCTGAGCTTCGGCTACAGCACCCCGCTCTACCGGGGGCTGCACCTCTCGGTGTCGCGAGGCGACAAAGTAGCGATCATCGGTCGAAATGGGGTTGGGAAGACCACGCTGGCGCGTGTATTGCTCGGCGAGCTCGCGCCGCTCGCGGGCAGCGTACGCTGGGGACACGAGACGAACGTCGGCTACTTTCCCCAGGATCACGAGGGCACGATCCCGTCGGGTTGGACGGTGTTCAACTGGATGTTCGAGCAGCGGCCCGACGCTGGGAAAGAGGGCGTTCGTTCGGTGCTCGGGCGTATGCTCTTCTCCGGTGAAGATGGAGACAAGCCCACCGCCACCCTGTCCGGCGGCGAGCGAGTGCGCACGCTGTTATCCCGGTTGATGTTGTTGAAGTTCAACGTGCTGGTGCTCGATGAGCCGACGAACCACATGGATCTGGAGGCGATCTCCGCGCTGCGGGACGGCATCGAGGCTTACCAGGGCACCTGTATCTTCGTCTCCCACGACCGCGACCTCATCGAGACGGTGGCCAACAAGCTGGTCGTGCTCGACGGGGAGCGGATCGAGGTCTACTCGGCTGGGTATTCCCAATACCTGAAGAATCGTGGCTGAGCGTCTCGGATGGGGCTCCAGACTGCTCCGGCAGTTCCGGGCGATCTTTGTCGCCTTTCACATCGTGGCGGTATGTCTCTCTGCGGCGCCCGCGCCCGGCGCGGGTATGAACCGGGCTGCCTGGTCCGACCCGACGGTCCAGCGGGAGTTCAACGCCTGGGCGGACCGGCTGGGCCAGGATCCCGACAGCTTCCAGGACCGGATCTGGGCGGCGGCGGTACGTTTTGTAGAGCTCCGTCGGGCGGTGCTCAAACCCTTTGTGCCTTACCTCCGCACGACCGGCACCGAGCAGAGCTGGCAGATGTTCGTCGCGCCCCACCGGTGGCCGACCCGGCTACAGATCCAGGTCAGCCGCGACCCCCGACCGGCGCTGTCGTCGGAGTGGGAGACGTTGTTCGAGGAGCGTTCGGATACCGCGACGTGGAAGGCGGAGTTTTTCGAACGCGAACGGATGCGGGCCACCGTGTTCCGCTGGGGCTGGCCGACCTACGCCGAGGCCTACAAGAGGGGCTGTAACGCGCTGGCCCAACTCATATTCGAGGAGATGCCCGAGATTCTTACGGTACGATGCCGCTTCTCTCGGGTCCAGAGCCCCGGTCCCGCGAAACTGCGCGCGGGGGACAAGCCCGTGGTGGAGTGGCGCTACGCGCGTGTGGTGAAGCGCCCATGAGCCTGCTCCGCCGGTGGACGGCCTGGGTCGACCTGCTCGAACGCCGAGAGTCCGCCACCACCCTCGCCCTCATCCGCATCGCCTTCGGGCTCATCGTCGCAGGCCACGTCGCGCGGCAGTGGATGGGTACCGAGCCCTATTATTGGTACAACCTTGAAAATGGCGGCCTGCGTGAGCTCACGGACCCCGGCACGCTGGCCTGGTTCGGCGGGGCGGTACCCGCGGTGGTGAAGGCCTTCTCGGTCGGTGCGGTGCTCGCCGGGCTCTTGATGGTGGTCGGCTTCTTCTCCCGTGCCGCGACCTTTGCGGCCTGGTTTTGTTTTTCAGGCCTGGCCGATCTGAACGGCCACGCCGGGGGCTCCTACGACGAGCTCGTGAAGATCGTGCTTTTTCTGCTGTTGTTGTCGGGGGCCGGCCGTGCGCTCTCGTTCGACGCGCGGGGCGCGCCGCCCCAGATGGTCTCGGCCTGGCCACGGTGGTTGATCGCTGGGCAGCTCATCTTGATCTACTGGACCACTGCGCTGCAGAAGCTGTCCGACTCCTGGGTGCCGGGCGGTGAGCTGGACGCTTTATGGTTCATCCTTCAGCAGCCCACCTGGGCGTCCGTCGAGCTGGACCCCATGAGCATCCTCCCGTTCTACCCGGTGCTCCAGCTCATGACCTTGTCGGTCTGGCTCTGGGAGCACAGCGCGCCGCTCCTCCTGCTGGCGCTCTATTATCGGGACAGCCGACTCGCGGGCGGGTGGCTGAGATCGGTGTTCAACCGACTGGACTTCAGGCTTTACTACCTCGGCTTCGGCGTCCTGATGCACCTCGGCATCGACCTGCTCATGGACGTCGGGCCCTTCTCGTTGGGGACGGTGTCCATGTACCTCGCCTGTTTTCACCCCGACGAGCTTGAGGCGGTGCTTCAACGACTGAAAGAGCTTGTGAGTCGCCGAATTTGGTCGGCCACGGCGGCGTAGCTGGCGGCGTGCTCGGCGCCGATGTGTTGGAGGTGTAGCTCCTCGGTGTGTCGGTCGCCTCGTGCGGTCGGGCCAGTGAGCGCCCCGGGGCCTCGCTCTGCGGCGAGCCTCAGGCTCTCGAGCGCGAGGGGCAGGAGTCGTCGGCGGGCCTCCTCGACCGGGAGCTCCGGACCGGCGAGGAGCTCGGCCGCGGAGAGGAGCAGTGCCGCGGCGTGGTTTCCGGCGATGACCGCCGCGGCGTGGTACCGAACCGGGTCCTCCGGCATGACGAAAGGAACGAGGCCGAGGTCCCGCGCCAGGCCCTCGGCGAGCGCGCGGGCGACGGGCGTTCCCGACACGCCAGCGCCGACGCCGGCCAGCCGAGGCAGGCCATCCCCCGGCCCGGGGAAGGTCATCAGCGGGTGGAGCACCCCGCGCTCTCCTGAGCTACCCAGCACGTGGACTCCGCGACTTCCGGAGCAATGAAGGCGCGGGCGATTGGACGGAACCCGGCCGGCGACCTCCGCGATCTGGTCGTCCGCCACCGTGAGCAGGTAGACATCGGCTTCGGGAACCGCTTCGTCGCGCCGCCACAAAGTGACCCGGTGGCCCGCTGGGGGCAACAACAGGGCGAAGGACCGGCCCAAACGGCCGGCACCCAGGATAGCGACATGCATAGCGCCTCTTAGGCGGCGCGATGGCGAGTGGCCAGGGGCGCGGCAGGAGATAATGGGGGCTGGAGGACCGGTGATGCGCCTGCTCGTTCTGTGTACCTTGATTGGCTGTTATCCCGATGACCGCGCGCGGGAGTGCGCCAAGGAGCCTGAGGCCGACCCTTCCAAGTGTTACCGTTGGGGCTACCAGGGCGGCTACACCGCGGGCTACGACGAGGCTGCTGCGGCGGCCTACCAGGAAGCGTACGACGACGGGTACTCTGCGGCGATGGGCGTCTGCACCTCGGACACCGGCGGCGACAGCGGCGGGAGCACCACCGGGACCACGACCGGAACCGGACAGTAGCGGCGCCACGGCGTCGCTCCGGATAAACGCCCGCGATGGAACGACACACGCAGGCCCCCGCGGGTTTCCGGTCGGTGCCACGCACCGGCGTGATCTATGTGATGACCGAGGCCGCGAGGCGTGGGTACCGCCCCGATGACCCGCGGTGGGCCAACCTCGGCCAGGGCGCTCCCGAGACCGGGCCGTTGCCGGGCGCGCCGCCTCGTATCGAGACGATTCGGATCGACCACGAGGATCACGAGTACGCGCCGGTGGACGGCCTCCCGAGCTTACGCGAGGCGGTCGCCGCCCTCTACAACGCGCGCTACCGGCGGGGGCGCGCCAGCCAGTACGGTCCGGAGAACGTTGCGATCTCGGCGGGGGGCCGTCTGGCCCTCACCCGCCTCGTCTCGACCCTCGGCAGGGTCAACATTGGCCACTTCCTGCCTGACTATACGGCTTATGAAGAGCTCCTTGGCACCTTTGCCACCTTTGCGGCGATCCCGATCCCGCTGGACCCCGAGCGCCAGTATGCTTTTGGAGCCCGCGAGCTGGAGGCGGAGGTGGTCGGCCGCGGATTGTCAGCGGTGTTATTGTCTAATCCCTGTAATCCCACAGGCAGGCTTGTGCACGGGGACGCCCTCGGACAGTGGGTGGACACCGCCAGAAGCCTGTCCTGCACCCTGATCACCGACGAGTTCTACAGTCACTATACGTGGGCGGGCGCCCGGCTCACGGTGTCGGCGGCGGAGCACGTCGAAGACGTCAACAGCGACCCGGTGGTGATCCTCGACGGGCTGACCAAGAACTGGCGTTACCCCGGCTGGCGGGTCGCGTGGACGGTGGGTCCGCGGGCGATCATCGAGGGCCTGGCGTCGGCTGGGAGCTTCCTGGACGGGGGCTGCGCGCGCCCGATGCAGCGAGCGGCGGTGCCCCTCTTGGAGCGCAGCGTCGCGGACCGTGAGGCGGCGGCGTTACAACAGTGTTTTCGGGCGAAGCGCCGGCTGATGTTGGAGGGGCTCGAACGTTTGGGCATCCAGGTGCTGTTGCCGCCCCAAGGTGGCTTTTATGGCTGGGGGGATCTCTCCCGCCTGCCCGCGCCCATGAGCTACGGCATGGGGCTCTTCCGAGCGGCGCTCGAAGAGGGGGTCATCGTGGTTCCCGGTGAGTTTTTCGACATCAATCCGGGTCATCGTCGCCCGGAGCGCCCGGGCCGTTATGGGCGTTTCGCGCGCTTCTCTTTCGGCCCCGAGATCGAGGTTCTGGAGCGAGGCCTCGCGGGCCTCGAGCGTACGATCCGCAGCGCGAGCTGACTCAGCCGGAGCGGTCTGCGGCTACCCAAGCGAGGATCTCGGCGGGGCGCCGCTCGACCCACTGTTGTACACAGGCGATGTGCTCCTCGTACTCCCGGTCGCTGAAGTTGCGGCGTCTATCCGAGCGGACATCATCGCGGATCCGCTCGTCCAACGCCCGCACCTCGCCAGCGAGGTCCAGGCTTCCGAGCCACTCTGCCCGTACAACGAGCTGAGCGCGCCACGCCTCGCGGCAGTCGGAGAGCGCGAGGCAGCGCTCCGCGAGGATCCCCATGTTGTAACGTGCCGGATCCGTGCCGTACTGGCCGCAGTCCGGGTAGCTCCAGGGGCGGTAGCCGAAGTCGAGATCCATCGATTGGGTGAGGATGCTCCACTGGTCGACCGTCGGTTCGTGGTAGATATGGTAGTTAGAAAGGTCGTAGCTGTAGCTGTCCCAGTGGGCGATCAGCACCTCGACCGCGAGCTGATCGATGAAGCGCTCCCAGTTGAGCAGGGGAGGCACTGCGCCCAGCCAGGCGTCTCCTTCCAGTACCGCGGCGTCGCCGAGCCGAACGAGGGCTTCATCACCGCCCTCGTCGGTCTCTTCCGCCTCGAGGCACCAGCGCTCGTGGACGTCGCAGTATGCTTCGGTGTTCTCGTACATATTGCCATTTGGATCTGTGAAGTTCCGCTCCAGCCAGTCATCGTTGAGCGCTTCGACCACGCTGTAGAGGCCATAATCGTCGCCGTTGATCGTGAGTCGCGCGTAGCCGCTACGAGGCGCAGGCAGGCCGGCGGCGGCGAGCACGCCGTAGGAGAGCTGCTCGGACATCATCGAGGGATCGTAGAGTTGGTTGTGTAGGTTGAACCGTTTGACGCCCATGAACTCCTGATCGGGCAGCACGCGGTTCACGTCGACGGTCAACGACGGTTTGTCGTCGATGTCGGTCCAGGTCGAGCTCCCCTTGATGTGGAGGGCGACCGGCCCCTCCCAGTCTTCGTAGCGGAGCTGGGCCTCGGCCCAAGTGGCGCCGTCCCGCTGCAAAGAGCGCCAGGCGTCGCCGCCGATCAGGAGCTCGATGGGCAGGATGCTGCTGCCAAAGAGCTCACCTTCGGGCGGTTCGAGGAGCGTTTCGCCCGTGCCGGACAGGGTCTCGACCGGCGGCTCGGACCATGCGGGTCCGGGGGCGACGGTGGGCGCGGTGGGGTCGCCGCCGATCATCACCGTGGACGCCGCACAGGCGAGGATAGGGAGCATCATCGCGCCAGTCTATCGCGGCGGGCGCAAGCGGCCGTCAGCCGGTTAAACCGGAGTCGGAGGGTCGATGTGGCTCTGGTGGTGTATCGGCTGCGGTGAGCTCGGACTTCAAATAACTGAGGTGGATGCAGAGCTTACGGTGGAGCCGCGTGGCGTCATCGGCTTCGACCGCACGAGTCCCTATAGTCACGGTGCCGCGCAGAAGTTTAGCTTGAACTCTGATTTTGGAGACGTCCTCATCGACGAAGTCTTGGTGCACTCGGACCAGGGGGTGTTCTTCCTCGGCGACGGTTACCGCTGGCCGAGGTTGGTGCGCAACGACGAACCCTTTGAGGTCACGCTTCGCTTTTTACCGGAGAAGGACCGGCGATATGAAGGAAAGGTGATCGTTCGTGTCGAAGGCGGCGCGATCCTCACCCGCGCCATCTCGGGATCCGGGTGTATAGACCGCGACCACGACGGGGAGTGTTGATGGCCGACGCGGGGAGCACACGGGTACGAATCCAGGTCGTCCAACGGGCGCCCCGGTTTGAAGGCGGAGATGACGCGCTCGGCTTCACGCTGCTCGGTCTCCTGGAGGAGCGGCTGCCGCGAGGCGTCCCTCGGCCGGCGATGTTCGTTTTTCGCGAAGATCGTGTTGAAATTGTGGATCTGGTCCCCTTGCTCGGCGGCCCAGACCTGCACTGCCGCGTCGCGTGTTTTGCTGGACAGGAGGGGGTCGAGGCGATCGCGCTGGTCGGGGTGATCGTGCGTGAACGCAGCACACCCAAAGAGCATCGCTTTGGCTCGGTGTTTGTAGAGTGGACCGACGGTCGGTGGTGGGCGGCCTGGCGCTCGCTCGGGCGGGACGTACAGGTAGACCCGGCCCATGGTCCCTGGGTTCAACGCGCGATCGACCGGATCCCGCGCCCCGCGGGCTTCGGTGCGTGGTTCTCCCGCGCCCGGTTCCAGGGTCTGAAGGTGCGCCTGGAGCTTCAGGATCAGGTGGTGCACTGAGGCCCGACGCGGTGCGGGAGACCGGTTATTCGCCGGGCCCACCCCTGTACGCGGGAGCGACGATGAACCGACCGGTGTACCTGCTCGCAAGCTCGGTGCTCGCCCCGCCCCGCGCCGGCGCGATCCCCGATTTTGACCCCCTCCGACACGGCATCGCGCGAAAGAGCCTCAAGACCATGACCCGCGCCGTGCAGCTGGGAATGGCCAGCATCCACCTTGCGCTATCCCGGGCCGAAGCTTGGGCAGCGACCGAGCCGGGTAGGCGCGGCCTCTACGTCGGCGCCTCTCCCCAGTCCGGGGACGCCGGAGATCTCTTGCCGGCGATCGAGGCGACAGGCCTGCCCTTTGACCTGCGGCGTTTCGCCGAGGTCGGCGTGCCGCTGATCCCGCCGCTGTGGCTGGTCAAGGGACTATCGAATAACATCCTTGGTTATGCCGCGGCACAGCACGACTTCCGGGGTGACAACGGCAACTGGTGTGACGGCCGACTGGGCGGATCGGTGGCGTTGACCGCTGCGATTCACGCTATCGCCGAGGGGCGAGTGGATCTCGCGGTGGCGGGCGCGGCGGACTGCCTCGTGGGGGCTGATGAGCTGCTCGGGCAGGTCGGCTCCGAGGGGGCGGGATTTGTGGTGCTCAGCGCCTCGCCAGCCGGCGCGCACGGGCTGGCGCGCGCGGGCATCCCCGTCGAGGTCGAGCCCGATCCGGCGCTGGGAGAGCTTGGCGCGAGCGCGGGTCCGGTGACCCTGCTCCTCGCCTGGGAGCGGGCAGGTCATGCCGCGGCGGGTGGGGTGGAGCTCTCAGCGATGAGCGACGCCTGAGCGCGGTCCTGAGGTGGCGGAGGCACCTGCTCGCGGCAGGGTTGGGGATCGTGTGCGCCGGCGTCGGCGTCGTCCTGGGTGAACGCTGGCAGCTCGAACGTGAGCTCGGCACGGCGACGATCGTCTTTGAACCTCCGGGAATGAAGTATGCCCTCACGGGTAACGCTGCGGCAGACCGCGGCCGGGGCTACTCCGACTCGCGCGAGCCATCGCCGAAGGAGCCATGGCGGCAGCGCGTGATCACCGTAGGGGACAGCGTGACTTTTGGGGTCTCGGTCGCTCCGCGGGAGGCCTGGCCCGGCGCGCTGCAGGCGCTCTTGCCCAGCTCAGTAGACGTGCTCAACTTCGGGGTGAATGGCTACGACGCTGAGCAGGTGGCCTCCCTGGTGGAGAGCCGTTTAGCCGCGTGGAAGCCCGATCTCGTGGTGTGGGGCACCTATACCAACGACCTCGCTCCTACCTACATGCTCTACGGCACGAAGACGGGCGACCCCGTTTTTGTCGGGAACCACGTCCCGGAGGGTGCGCGGGTGCTGCCTGAGCCGCTGTCCCTGTGGCTCGTCCGACGGAGCGCGCTATTCCGCCGCCTTCAAGGAGGGTTTTACTCACGCCTTGTCGCCGAGAAAGGCGCCGTGGTCGCGGAGCCCGAGTGGTACCCGGAGCAGGTCCGGCGAGTTCGCCA
>CANKTH010000143.1 GCA_947486185.1 Deltaproteobacteria bacterium | reverse complement strand
GTATGCAACCCACGGTCGCGGTCATCGACGCGACCGTTGGCTTGCCGGCTGACGTCAAGGGCACTCACATGAGCCGGTTCGTTGAGGTGCTCAACGGCGTTCGTGGCGAACTTTCGCTGAACAACCTCTCGGAGGTGCTCGCGGCAATCCAACGCCGGCTCGGTGCGGAACAGGCCCAGATCGACGTACGGTTTCCCTATTTCATGAGCCGCCGAGCGCCCGTGAGCGGCGCCGAGTCCCTGATGCAGTACCAGGCCGCGTTCCACGCGGAGCGGGACGGGGACCGTTTCGATTTTGTGCTGGAAGTGAGTGTACCGGTGACCACGCTGTGCCCCTGCTCCAAGGCGGTGAGCGAAAGAGGCGCGCACAACCAGAGATCCCAGGTGACGGTCAAGGCTCGGGGGCGGGACTTCTTTTGGATCGAAGAGATCGTGGATGCGGTCGAGCGCTGTGCGTCGTCCCCGGTCTACGCGCTCCTCAAGCGAGAGGACGAAAAGTACGTCACCGAGTATGCCTACGATCACCCGCGCTTTGTCGAAGATCTGATTCGCGAGGTGTGTCGGACGCTTAGCCCCAAGGCGACCTGGCTCGACATCTCGGTCGAGAACTTCGAGTCGATCCACAACCACTCGGCCTGGGCGCACTTGTGCTGGTCCCTCCCGAGCGTGCCGCCGGAGGCGAGCGGCGCCTCGTCGTCCTCCGCGCCGACGACCGCGCAAGCGATAGCTTTCGGGCCGTGGCTGAGGCAGCGGAGGCTGGCGCTCGGCTGGTCGCAGCAGGAGCTCGCCGACAAGATCGGCGTGAGCGCCTCCTATTTGTGCAAGGTGGAGGCAGGAGAGCGGGTGCCCGCGGCTGCAAGTCTTGACGCGCTCGGCGCTGCGCTCAATGTGGAGCCCGTGGTCGTGCGCCTTCGTGCAGGAAATGTCCCCGAGGCCCTGCTGGCTCGTATTGCTACTGATCCCGAAGCTTTCGTGCGCTGGGCCCAAGGATGATAGACTACACAGCAACAGGAGGCCGGGCGGTGGACCGTCGAGATTGGGTTTGGGATGTACCCCCGCTTCTTCACCCCATCCGCATGGCGCGATGGGGCTGGTACGGCAAGCCGGTCATCTGGTTTCCGACGGGCGGCGGGGATTACCTCGACTGTGAACGGTTCCTGATGGTTCGTGCGTTATCTCCGCTGATCGAAGCGGGGCGCATCAAGCTCTACGCCGCCGACAGCGTGTCCCGGTCGTGGGCCAACCCCGATGTGGCTCCACATCAAAAGAGCTGGTTTCAGGCTCAATATGATGAGCACTTCCTGAATCATATCGTGCCAGCGATCCGGGAGGATTGTGGTGGCACCGATCAGCGCTTCGCCGTGACTGGCAGCTCGCTGGGGGGCTACGACGCGCTGGTGATCGGCGCCAAACACCCCGAACACGTCGATCTCACCATCGGCATGAGCGGCACCTACGTGCTCGACCGCCGCATGGGTGCATACCGCGACGAAAACTACTACTACAACATGCCGGTGCAGTTCCTGCCGCAGCTCGGGGAAGGCCCCCAGCTCGAAGGCCTGCGCCGGAGTAATTTCGTACTCGCGCTTGGTAGCGGCCACGCAGAGAATCCAGATTATACCAATCATGTGTCGCGGGTGCTCAAACACAAGCAGATCCCGCACCGGGTGGAGGTCTGGGGCCCGGGCTCCGACCACGACTGGCCCACCTGGCGGACCATGCTTCCCGTATTCCTTAATCGCCTGGTACGTGGATGAACGTCACGTGCCCCGAGTGCGCGTCGGTGGTCGACGGAGAGCCCGGCGCCGAGATGGTGTGCCCGGCGTGCATGTCGATGTTCACCCCGCCGAGGCAGGTCCAGGGTCGGTCGAACCTCGATGTTCCTGAGGAGCGCTCCGAGACTCGTCAGCGAGGGCGTCGCAACACCGAGCCTCGGCGCCCGAGCCGGCCGCCCGGACCAGCGTCGCGGAGTTGGGAGGTGCAGCTCGTGGATGGGTCCGTACAACGCGGATTGTCGAGGTACTCGATCCGAGAGGAGGTCTACCTCGGGCACCTGCCCAACACGTCGCGGGTACGGCGTAATGACGGTGAGTGGGAGGCGATCGGGCGCATCCCAGAGTTCGCGCAAATCTTCCACCTCCTGGGGACGGAGCCGGTACCCGGCCCGGTCAATCGGAAGATTGCGGGTTGGCGGCCCGATGACGTCGCCAACCCGCCTCCGATGGTGCCGCGCGCCGGTGTCGTCGCGGCTCTCGGTGCTCTAGCCGGCGCCGCCGCTCCGGCGCGCGCGGCCGGGGTTCCACGCAACGCCGATGCCGCACGCTCGCGCCAGCTGATGATCGGTGGGGCGGCGGGTGTGCTGGTGCTAGGCCTGCTGCTCTACTTCTTGTTCGCCGCGCCTTAGCTTCTCGGACCTCCTCGAAGGAGCCTACTGTGTCACTGATCGCCGATCTCCGGGCCCGTGGTTTTGTTCATCAAACCACCGACGAAACCGCGTTGGACGCCGCGTTGGGCGCAGGCGAGGTGGCGTACTACTGCGGCTTTGATCCGACCGCGCCCAGCTTGCACGTTGGCAGCGCCGTGCAACTCATGCTCATGGGCCATCTCGCTCGTGCCGGGCATCGTACCATCGCGGTGATTGGCGGCGGCACCGGTATGGTCGGGGACCCTTCCGGACGCGACAGCACGCGGGATTTCATCACTCCCGAGTTCGTACGGGCCAATCTCGACGGAATACGTCCGCAGATCCAGGGCTTCGCGCCCAACGCGACGCTGGTCGACAACGCGGAGTGGCTGCTCCCGTTGCAGTACATCCCCTTTTTGCGTGATATCGGCCGGCACTTCTCAGTGAATCGAATGCTCGGGGCGGACAGCGTGCGGCTTCGGCTGGAGCGGGATCAAGGCATCTCGTTCATCGAGTTCAACTATTGCCTGCTTCAAGCATATGATTTCCTGGAGCTCAACCGGCGCTTCGGCTGCTGCCTTCAGGTCGGAGGGGCCGACCAGTGGTTCAACATCCTCATGGGGGTTGAGCTGATTCGTCGGATCGAATCTAAAGAATCCTGGGGCCTCACCACCCCGCTTCTGACCACGGCCACCGGGGCGAAGATGGGTAAGACCGCCGCGGGCGCCGTATGGCTCGACCCGACACGTACCTCTCCCTTCGACTTCTACCAATACTGGTACAACAGCGACGACCGGGACCTCGGCCCCTTCCTCAAACTGTTCACATACCTGGATCTCCGGCGTATCGACGAGATCCTCGCGGGAGACGTACGAGAGGCCAAGCACCATCTCGCCCGAGAGGTCACCGCCCAGGTCCACGGCGGCCCCGTCGCCGACGAGACCGCTCGGCGCGTAAAAGAAACCTTCTCGCAAGGGTTTTCTGAGGCGATGCCCGTTCATCGCGTCCCGGCCTTTCCCGCGTCAGTGGTCGACGTGCTCGTCGGAAGCGGCTTGTGTGGCGGCAAGGGCGAGGCGCGCCGGCTGATCGATGGAGGCGGGGTGCGGTTTGGTGACGAGAAGATCTTGGATCCGACCTGGTGTGTGCCGAGCCCGGGCGTGCTGTGGGCGGGTAAGAAACGCGCGGTCCGTGTCGAAGGTTGAACGGCGTGGCCACCGACGCACTCTTTTCCTGGTTTGAGAAGGTTCAAGGAACGATACCCTGGGGCGACGTGCTCGATGCCGGAACCGGCGACCACTCCCTCGGCTGGCTACACACGCTGAGCACGCGGAGCTTGACGGGCGTGACCGTGGAGGCGTGGCGAGAGAACAGTCTCAGGCGGATCGCGCCGGAAGCGCGGCTCGTACAGGGTCAATGGACAGATCCCGCGTTGCTCTGGGGACAACAGTTTGACGTGGTGGTGGTCGATTATGTGATTGGGGCGATCGACGGACACGCGCCCTATTTCCAATACGAGTTCTTACGCCGCCTCCGGCCTCATGTACGCGCTCGCCTGTACCTGGCGGGAATGACGCCGCCTCCGCGAGATGGCGGCTTGCTCGATGAGATTTGTCGGCTTCGGGACGCGTGCATCTTGCTCGCCGGCCATCGCTGTTATCGCGAGTATCCGCGTGAGTTGGTCATCTCGTGGCTCGAAGCGGCCGACTTCTCAGTCCTCGATAGCAGTGAGCATCCCAACGTGCTGGGCGCCCGGTTCGTCAATGGCCAGCTCGACGTGGCCAAACGTAAGTTGCCCCTGTTCAAGGATCCGGTGCTCGCCGCCTCGATGGCCACGCACATCGAGGCGCTTCGGGCGACCGCGCTGGCCCGCGGGCCGCAGACCTGGGGTTCAGACTATGTTATCGCGGCGACCGCCAGAGACTGAGCCCCGAGCCGGCTAGGCTCCCCGGCGGCGCCGGCCGGCGAACAGCATCGGGAGCATCAGCCAGGCCGCTCCGCCGCTCTCTTTCGTGTTGTCGTCTTTACAACCACAACCATCCTCCACCACGCGCACCGCTGGCGGTCCCACCTGGGTGGGGAGCGGGGTGTGCACGTTGCCGGTGTTCTGTGGGTCATGGCGGTGGCCGGCCCAACCGATCTTCTGGTCGGCGTGTCCGTCGGTGTGCCACGCGTACAGGAAACCCTCGCGCGTTGTGGCCAACACCTCCACGTAGCCGTCGCCGTCGATGTCGCCCACCGCGGGGCTACCGAGCATCCATCCGCCCGTAAACTTGGGCCAACCTGCCGGTTCGGCACCGTTGAGGTCCCAGGCGTGGAGCAGATAGCCCGCGCTCCCCATGATCGCCTCAGCGCGACCGTCACCGGTCAGGTCGGCGACGGCGGGCGAGACCAGGAACTGGAGATCCTCGATCTGGCGCGGCCAACCGGGCAACATCGCGCCCGTCTTGCCGTCCCAGGCGCCGATCGCGTGTTGAAAGTCGTTCGCGTTGTAGAGGGCAAGCGCGAGCAGGTAGGTGGTGCCGGCGGCCCCCACCACGTAGTCGGGGACGCCATCGCCCGTCATGTCGCCAAAGGCCGGGTTGTTGGTCATCTGTACGAAGCTCGGCTCGCCCGCGTTGCTCCCTTCACCGTACTCGGTGCGTACGTAGGAGAGATCGGCGTAAATCGTGCCATCGTGGTGGTACAGCGGACTCTGCCCGAGCATGACTGGGCTGCCGACCTCGAGGTCACCGTCGCCGTCCAGGTCGGCGAGCGCGAGTGAGCCGGGGTGCCCTTCGCCGACGACTGGCAACAACGCAGCCTGATTGACGAGCCCGCGCTCCTGGATCGGCCAACCCGGCAGGAGCGTGGCCGTGGTTGCGTCGAAAGCGTAGCTGATGGAGTCGTTACCGCCTTGAACCGCCTCGTTGGTCCCGACGGCGACGTCGAGATCTCCGTCCCCGTCGAGGTCGCCGAGCGCCGGGGTGTTGATCGAGCGGGTGCCCGCGACGTCACAATACTCGGGCGCGCACACCGCGATCGGGTAGGGGGCCAGCTCAGCCCCCGAATACTCCCACACGTAGAGCTGCTGATCCTGGGAGATCGCGAAGATCTCGAGCGTTCCGTCGCCGTCCATGTCCGCCAGCGACGGCCCACCCACGAACCCATGATCCCACACGTGCTCCCTGTCGAACAACACGGGCCAGGCGGTCTCCACCGGAAACCCCGTCTTACGGCTGCCGTCACTGTTCCACACATAGAGCTTGCCGTCGAGCGACACCGCGACGATGTCCAAGCTTCCGTCACCCTCCAGGTCCCCGACGGCGGTGGTTCCGACGAAACTATCCAGGTGTACCGCTATGTCTCCCGAAGCATAGCTCGGCTGCTCGCCGTGAAAGAGCAGGGAAGGGTCGGCTTCAACGGGCCAGCCGGCGAGCTCGGTACCATCGTGTTGGAACAGGTGGACCTGACCTGAGGTGGTGGCCAACACGATCTCAAAGTCACCATCACCGTCAAAGTCGGACAACACCGGGGACGGTTCGGCCGAGCCACCCAGATCGATGGGGAAGCCGGCGACCAGGTCGGGATCTTCACGTACAAAGAAGGTCTTCTGGTACTGACCCGTGCCCCCCGCCTCGTCTTCGATACGGAGCCTGAGCGTGACTGCAGGCTCGAACACCCGCTCCATACGACCCACGATGGTCTCGTCGATGTCGGCTTCGCTCGGCGCTACTCCCGGCAGCGTCGCGAGATCGAGGGTGGCGAGCTCGCCCTCGAAGGCCGCAGTTCCAGCACCACTTTTCACCTCGGTCCAAGAACGGGGATCGTGTCCGGTGCCCATTTCCAGCACCCAGGTGTACGCCCCCGCACGTGCCCCGACGCGCCCGGAGATCGAGAGCTGGCCGTAAGGCGTGAGCGTGTCGAACCAACCCGGGGAGGTCAAGGCGGCTGTGGGCGGGATCGCGCCAGCGGCGACCGCTTCCACGGCGTTTGCCACGTTGAGCCTACCGTAACCGTAGAAGGGGTCCCAGCCTTCGGCCGAAGGGTAGGTGCCGGCAGTGGTTGTCTCTGCCTCGGTGAGCCAGATGTCGTCGGAGCCCGCGATCAGGAGCTGGTAAACCTCGTCCGGGCTCAGCGTCAAACCCCGGTCCTTCGCGGCGGATTGCACCATTCCCGCCGCCCCCGCGGTGATCGCCACCGCGCCCGTCGCGCACGCCGGTGAGTCGGCGCTCAGTACGATCCGCGGCCCGTAGTTGTTACAGTTGAAGAAGTTGAAGTAGGAATAGACGCCGCTCTCTTCGTTCGACGAGTCCGCGCGGATCGAGTGTACATAGAGCACCTCGTCGGCGACGTGCGGCTGGTTGTGGTGGTAGGAGTTCTCGTCCCCCGCCGCGCCCACCAGGGTCACGCCCTTTGCGTGCGCATAACGCACGGCAGAACGTACATAGTCCGGTGCGCTGAGCGTGCCGAAGGCCATCGACGTGGAGACCACGCCGCGGTCCGCGGCGTACACGATCGCGTTGGCGACGCGCAGGCCGTCCGTGACGAAGGTGTCCCCCGTACGCAGCGGTATGAGCGCGCAGTTGGGGCATACGCCCACGCTGGTGTCGCCGTCCCCGCCCTCGGCGCCTACGTCCTCCATGACGCCGTCGCCGTGTTCGCCGTAGTCATCGGTGTAGTCGTGCCAGGCGTCGTTGTCGTCGTTGAAGAAGTCCCAGCCGGCGATATCGTCGATGAAACCGTTGTTGTCGTCGTCAATCCCGTCGGAGAAGGCCGCGAGGATGTCGCTGGGATCGAGGCGGCCGTCCGCCTCGTCGCGGCCCGCTGTGATGCTGACGCGCGGGTCCGCCTCGTAGTCCTGAATGTTGACGATGCCGTTTCCGTCGCGGTCGTGGTCACTGAACTCGATCCCGCCCGCGTCTTGCGGGAGCGGAAGCTCATCATGGTTGAGTAGGATCTTGTTGATGTACCGATGGTTGTCCCAATTGAAACCGCTGTCCAACACGGCGATGGCGACGTCGGTGCGGCCAGCGGTGGTACGGAGGGCGCGGTCCAGCGCGACCCCTGAGCCGAGCTCGAGCTCAGCCGGGCGGATCGACTCGCGGGAGGCCAAAGGAATGTAGCCAATCTTCCACCAGTCCTCGTCGATGTCGCTGGGGCAGAGGTCGGGGCGGTCAGGCTCACCACACTCGGGCCATGTGGGCATGGGCAAGACGGCCCAGGCGGAGAAGCAAAGGGCGAGGAGCGGCATCGTGACCTCCGAGCCGCCCAGGGTATCCGAAAATCCGGCAGGGGGCTGGGGGAAGGACGGCCTCTGGACGTTTTGGGGGAGGAGATCAGGAGCGACAAGCCCTTGACAGGCTGCATCTTGCGGCGCGACGAGGGCGCCCCTATCGTTCGTCCGTATGCAGTTCCGAATTTCTCACCGGTTTGCCTGTACACCCGAACGGTTCTGGGCGCTCGTTCGTGAGCCCCGGTACGAGGCCGAACTTCAGCGTGATTCGAGCTTCGACGTCACGGTGCTCCAGCGGGAGGAGCAGGGCAGTCGCCTGCTCGAGCGGTTCAAGGTGGTGTCGCGTACGCCGCTTCCGGCGCTCGCTCAGCGCGCCGCCGGGGTCGACCGCATCACCTACGAGCAGGAGCTCAATTCCGACAGCGTCACCCGCACCGCGACGTGGAAGGTGAAAACGTACTTCCTGTCTGATAAAATCCGCTGTGGCGGCACCAGTCGGGTCATCCCCGGCCCAGGTGGGGGATGCGAGCGGGTGCTCGAGGGTGAGATCACGGTCGGAGTGGCACTGGTCGGCGGCCAGATCGAGAAACAGATCGTCGATCAACTCACGGCGTCGTACGACAAGGCGGCCCGGGTGATCGAAAAACTTCTGAAAGAGTGAATCAATGCTGATTGTCTGGGCGGCGGCATGGGCGGGCTACGGCGATGTGGAGGACAGCCGTCCTTCTGCAGCCGAGCGCTGGCTCCATCTCTGGACCAACGCTGCGCGCGTCGCCCCCGAGGAGTTCGAGGACGACTACGCGCAGGGTGGGTGCTCCCTGTCGGCAGATTTCTCGGCGGACGAGAGGTCGCCCAAAGCGCCGCTCTATCTCGACGTAGGCCTCGCTGAGGCGGCACGGTACCACTCGGAAGACATGGCTTCTGAAGGTTGTTTTCAGCACGAGTCCTGCGACGGGACGGACACCTGGGCCCGAATCGGCCGCTACTACGACGAGGGCAGCACGCTCGGGGAGAACATCGCTCTTGGGCAAGTCGACGGTCGCTACGCCGTCCTTTCGATGTGGATGTGCTCGGAGAGTGGCCACCGTGCCAACATCATGTCGAGCAGCTTCAACGAGCTGGGTACGGGCGTCGCGGAGGGTACCGGGGCGACCCTGTTCACCCAGGACTTCGCCCAGGGCCAGGTGCCCGAGGGGCAGCCGGTCCGTATCGCGGCGCACGACGGATCCAGCTTCTACGCGGATTGGGGTGATGCCTCGCCGCCGACGCGACTCGAGCTCGTGCTCGACGGGCAAGAGCGGGAGATGAAGCTGGCCCACGGCGCGCCGGAGCAGGGGGTGTACCACGCGGATTCGCCGGTCAGCGCGTGCGTGTCCTGGTGGGTGGAGTGGGAGACCGAGTCGGGACAGTCTGGGTTTTTTCCGGAAGAAGGAGCATACTTCGCGGGATCGGGCTGCGAGGCCGACTGGGCGCTGCGTGCTGACGCCGGGTCGAGCGGCCACGACGACGAGGCCGACGAGGAAGACGGAGGTTCGGGGCTCAAGGTGGTCGGTTGCACCACCGCGCCATCCTCCCCGGGGTGGTGGCTCACCTGCTTGATCCTCCTCAGTCTACGGCCGCGGCGGCCGTGATCGGACTCATGGGTCTGGCGCTCGGCGTGGAGCTGGAGCGGCGGGCGGGGATCGAGTTCTACGAGGAGCGCCTGCTTCAACTCGGGGGTAGCGGCGAGTCGATCACACACCCGTTGCTCGGCATCGAAGTAGGGTTTTTGTGGCGGTTTGCTGAGGTCTGGCGCGCGGGCTTCACAGTTCAGGGTTCGATCGCCGGCAGGAGCAGCGTGGGCCTGATCGCCGGCGTAGTGCCGCGCGGTTTTACGGAGGTCGGTCCACTCTTTGAGGCACGTCTCGCCTTCGTCGCCACCGGACTGAACTGCGCCTATCGTGACGGCTGCCCGCCGACCTTCGGCGCGATGATGGTGGACGCTCGCGGGGGCCTCCTGGAGCTGAAGCCGGGTTGGCGCCTGACTCTGGGGGACCAGCCCGTTGGGCTCTCGCTCGGGCCCAAGGTGGAAGCTGCGTGGCTGAACACAGCGTACTCGGCGGCAAACGGAGCCTATTTGGGGGGCTTGCTGGGCGTGTGGATTGGGGTTGACCTCTGAGAACGGCAGCTGGTCCGGGGTTCAACGGCGAGTGGCGCCCGAGGCGAGGAGCGACTGAACAACGCCACGAAAGGTGCGCACATCCTGTCAGCCGCCCAGTTTGCCGCGCCCGAGCGCCAGCTCCAATCCCCGCACCGCGTGAGCGCTGTCGCCTACGAGGTCGAGATAGAGCTGATGGTCCTCGACCTTGAGCTTGTCGAGCTTCTCGAATGCGCCGAGCTTCTTGAGCGACGTCACCGTGAGGACGAGGTGTTGGGCCGCGCCTTCGAGGAGCTCCAGTTGGGCGTCGTCGGGGGTATAGAGTCCCAGCGCGCCCATCCGACTCATGCTCTCCAAGAAGTGACCGAGAAATTTGAGGCGTTGTACGGTGAGCTTGAGCACGTACTTGCGGTTGTTCTTCACCGCGTCGTCATAGAGCGCCAGCTCACCCGGGTAGCGCCAGAACCAGAGCTTCACTTGGGCGGTCACAATTTCTCGTGCTTTGGCGCTTCCATAACCCCGTGACACTGCGTAGGACACCCCTTGGAGCAGGTGGGCGCCGCCGCAGGTGTAAGAGAACAGCGGCTCGCCTGCCCGGTCAAACTTTTCGCCGTTCTGCATCTTCCGGAAGAGGAACTGGCTCTCCTTGTGCAGCACCGCGACGCCGAAGTCGGTCAGGTCGTCGAGGTCCATCGGCGTGCCGTTCTCAGAAACCCAGCGCAGCTCGGGGCCGGGCGCCCACCAGGCCAGCGCCTGGAGCGACCAGGGCGTGTCATTGGGGCTGTCATAGGAGCTCTGATTCTTCTCAGGGACGAGGAAGGTCTTCAGCAGCGTCGCGCGATAAAGGTCGGCGGCGCTAGTCTTTCCGGTGCCGCCTGACCACAGCTGCTCATCGTCCGGCGCTACGCCCGCCTCCTGCAGGTTCTTCAGGAGCAGGTCACTGTGCGGCTCCACCGGGCTATCGCCCAGGTGGGTCGGGAACACGGGGTAGATCAGCACCTTGAACGTGTGGGGTTGGGCCCAGGCGCTGAACAGGCGTGGCACTGCCAGCCGGCCATCCGTGAGCCGGAAGTCTTTGCCCCGCGCCAAGAGCCCGTGCGCGATCGCCCAGGCGTTTTCCGGATCCCCGGCGTGGCGTTCCACGACGTCGCCGAGGAGCTTCAGCGCGACCTCGTAGTCGGGAAGCTCGGGGAGGGGCCGGGGCACCACCAGTACGCGGGGCGGCGGCACTGGCTTGAGCTCGGCGATGTTGTCCACGGTCCACACGGGGATCTCGACCGCTGCCGGCGCGGGGGGGGGCGGCGCAACCGGCGGGGCCGGAGGCGGCGTCGGCTCACGGTCACACGCTCCAGAGCTGAGTGACGCAACGAGCAGGAGGGTGAGGGTGCTCCAGCGGGCGTTCGCGGCCATCGTGCCTACTTCGACCCGCCGTCGCCCGCTTCGGCTTCTTCATCCAGGTGCTTTTGCAGTGCGTCCCGGCGCAGAATCTGGTCGCGGTCGGTAAGGTAGACCATACCCTGTGACACTGCGGCTCGCGGGTTCAGGAGGTCGTAGTCCGAGACGACTCGGACCTTCCATTCGAGCTTGCCCGGCTTCTTGAACTTGTACACCCATCCCCGGTCGGTGACGACCCACATCTTGCCCGCCTCATCGAGCGTGATGTCGAAATCCTCGTAGCCTTCGCCCAGGATCTCCTGCCCAAAAACCTTGCCATACCGGAAGCCGTCCGTCCCGTTGTAGGCGACGACGTCGTAGCCGTATCCAAGGTAGAGCTTGCCGTCTCTGCCCACTTCCATCGCCTTGGGCGTTCCGTCTTCAAGCCGGTAGCGAGCGAGCTCCTCGGACTCCAGTGTGTAGACCACCCCGTAGCGGCCCAGTACGGCGATGAGGACCTTCTTCTTTGGGTCCCATGCCAGGAAGCCCTCACCGCCGACGCCGGAGTCAGGCTCGTAGTCGATGTTGACCGGCCAGCCAATCGTCGGTTGGCCCTCCGCGTTGAAAATCTGTACACGGCCTTTCGCGTCGAGGACGGCGAAGCTGTCAGCCTCTTTCCCGGGAATCAGCACCACATCGAGCGGATTTACGAAGGCGCCCTGGTCCTCGGACGCGACGCTTCCGGCGGCGTACCAGCGCCGGGTGCTGCTGAGCCATAGATTGGATGCGTCGGGTTGGGCACCCCACTGACGCTTGGAGAGCCCGCCCTGGTCGAACATCTGCACGCGGTTGTTGCCGGTATCGACGACGTAAACATCCCCGAAGCGGTCGATCTCCAGGGGCAGCGGTTCCCCGAACGAGCGCAGCGCGCCCTTCTCCCAGCCGCTCTCTCCCCATGCCTTGATGTTGCGACGACCACCGCTGATAAGATCCTGGTAGGCATAGAAGATCTCCACGATGTCGCGGAGTTCCTCCTGTTTTTCACCCACCGCGCGTGTCATGGCCATTTCCAGGCCGGGGATCGCGTAAGGGTTCTTGAGCTTCCGGATCGCCAACATCGCCATTTCGTCCGGCTCGAGCGCAGACGCGCGATAGCCATCGGGTACCAGGCTGTCCGCCCGTTTACGCAGGTAGGGTGGACCGTCGGCCGCGCAGTCGACGAGGAACTTGAGGGAGTCGAGATCGTTGCCGTCGGCCTTGTGCGTGTCGTACGCCGCCAACACCGCGGTCTCGTACTCGGCGTACGCACGTTGCCCTTCTTTTCCTTCTTTCCAGGCCACGAGCCTGTCGACCTGCCGCGCACGATCCCCGGCGACGAAGTTGACCGCGACTTCAGCGAGGAAGAGGTCGGCGTAGACGCCACCCTCGTACACCTCAACCGCCTCGATCTTGACCTTCTTGCCGGTCGCCGTCAGGGGGACGTCCACCCGTTGCATCCGGTCGTCCGGGATGTTGATCACATCCCCTTGGAGCACGCCGTCCACGTAGACCTTCAACCGTTTAGGCCGACTATATTCGCGGTAGGACCGGGCGCCCTTGCTCAGATTGCCCGGCCAGATCGACACGGACTGGAGCGCCGTGCTCGTGCCAAGGTCGAGCTCCCACCACTCGCCCTCCCCGTACCCGCTCGCCCCTTCACCCCACCCGGTGGTCAGAAGGCCGTCGGCGGCCAGCTCGGCGCCGTGTTTTCCGTTCGTATCGGTGAGAACGGACGAGGCCGTGGTCTTGGCGAACGCGAGGGTCAAGAGCGTGAGCAACATCGTCGGGCTCCGTCAGAAAAACGCGCGAGCCTGTAGCCCCCATCCGGCGGCTTTGCACGGCCCCGTGATCACTCCTGACGAGCCGCTGGCGCTGCGAGCGCCCGAGCGCGTTAGTGCTCGAGGATGTGGCTCTGGCTCGTCGCCTGC
>CANKTH010000142.1 GCA_947486185.1 Deltaproteobacteria bacterium | reverse complement strand
CGACTTGGGGCCCAGCTCCAGGAGGCCGGTGCCGTCGGTCAGGGAGAAGATCGCGGGGTTCCGCCCGACACGCAGGCCGAGCCGGCGCGCCGTGGCGTACCACACGAGCTCGATCGGGTCGAGGTAGCGGCAGTTGACGGGTCTCACGTAGCTCACGGCGGGCCGCTAACCTCGAACGTGGGGGCGCGCCGGGGGGCCGCGCCACCGGGGCGGGCGCGTTCGGGATAGCCGGGCCGCGGAGGGTGTATGGGTCTCTGGATCGAGCAGCGTCGCGGTGAGCTCCGCGAGACCCGGCATCCGGTGAGCGCGCGGGTGGTGGAGGCCGGGACGGTTCGCTGGCAGGTGGGCGAAGACGTGGCGTGTTTCTGGAGAAGTGGCTGCAAGGCTTTTCAGCTCCGCACGGCGCTGGCGCAGCTCCCGTCCGAGAGCCTGGAGTGGTTGAGCGACGCGGATCTCGCGATCGGCGCGGCCAGCCATTCGGGGCAACCCGAACATCTGGCGCGAGTGCGTAGAATACTGCGTCACTTCTCGGTGCACGCCCGGCTCCTTCGGTGCGGAGCCCACCTTCCTATCCACCTGCCGAGCGCGCACAAGCTCCTCGGTCGGCGACAGAAGCCCACGGCGCTCCACAACAATTGCTCGGGAAAACACACCTTCATGTTGGCAGCATGCCGGGCCCAGGGGTGGAGCACCGACTACTTGCCGGCGGCTCACCCTCTCCAGGTGTTGAACCTCTCCACCATCACGGAGCTGGCTGGCCAGTCGCCGGGCACCGCGGTGGACGGCTGCGGGGTGCCTACCTTTCACCTGCCGATTTCGGCGATGGCGCGCGCCTATGCCACTCTCGCGGCTGCGATGGCGGGCGACGGTGATGCGCTCCTCGGGCGAATTGGGCGGGCGATGGGTGCTTTTCCGGAGCTGACGTCGGGCACGGGCCGCCTCGATCTGGCCGTGGTGCGGGCCGCGACCGAGCCCATCTCGGTGAAGATCGGGGCCGAAGGGCTGTTTGATATTGCGCTGCCTGCGAGGCGCCTGGGCGTGGTGATCAAGGTGCACAGCGGCAACAGTGAGGCCCTCGCCGTGGCGGTGGCCGCGGTGATGGCCGAGGTGGCGCCCGGTGCGCTCGGCGACTGGACCCCCGCCGAGGCGGTGGTGCTCAACGTGGCGGGCCGGGAGGTAGGAGAACGGCGGGCGGTTTGGGCTGCGGACTGATCAGCGCTCTCCTGGCTTGCTGAACAGCTCCTCTTTCAGCATCTTCTGGTAGCGCACGTAGAGGTCGCCAGTGTCCTCTCGCCCGGGTTCACGGCGTTCGGCCTCCTTCAGGGCCTTGAGCGCCCGAACCAGGTCGCCTCGCCAGGCGTACGACTGCGCGAGCCTGATGAGGCCGTCGGCGTCAGGGATAGCGGCATAGGGGACCTCGGCCTCCTTTTGGAGCATCAACATGTTGTCCCACGCCGTGCCGTGGTGCAGGTGGCGCGGCGCGGAGTACTCCACGAGCAGGTTGTCATCGGTATTGAAGGGCGCTTCGCGTGCGACGCGGAGCGCGGTGTCCCGGCCGAAGAGCGATAGCGCGAGCACATCCGAGGCGTCACGGACCGCAACGGCGAGGAGCTCGGCTTCGACCCCGATGTTCTTGTGGGCGAAAGCTTCAGCGAGGGGCCCATCGGGCCCGATCGGGCGTTCGCTGCCCAGCATCACGAGATCGGCGTCCTCGATGGTCGCCCACACTGAGACGTAGGGGTACACATCGCAAAAGGTACGAAGGATGGAGCGAAGGTCGCGGCCGTCCATCCCGTAGAGCTGGACCCACTGGCTCCAGATCCCGCCGGGGCGCAGGCGTGATCGGCCAAGTTCGAAAAACTCGCGGGTGAACAGGTTGCTGACCCCGGTGAGCCAGGGATTGGAGGGCTCGGAGACGATCAGGTCGTAGCTGCCTTCTTCGGCGAGGAGCACCTCGTTTCGACCATCGTTGCCATAGATCCGGACGCGCGGATCGTTGAGGGCGTCGTGGTTCCAGGGGCGGAAGAGCCGCGCGGCGTCGGGCATGGTCGGCTCGAGCTCGACGACATCGATCCGTTCGAGCTCCGGGTGCAGGGTGAGGGCACCCAAGGTGATACCGCTCGCGAGGCCGATCAACATGACACGACGGGCGTCGCCGCCGGTGTGCAGGAAGGGGAGGTGGGCGACCAGCACCTGCGTGGGCATGTCGGCGGTGCTCGACGCGTCGATCTTGCCGTTGTTGGCGAGCCAGACGTTCCCGGTGACCCGGTTGGTGGCGACCGTGATGACGGTGGAGAGGCCCTCCTGATAGAACATGAGCCGGTACCGGTCGATCATGCGCCGCTTCATCGCCGCGAAGGTGGGCTCGTCGAGATTGTCGACGTACTTGTAGACCCCGCTCGTCATGAGCATCGGGTTCCACGGGGGCGGGCGACTCCACAATACGAGCGCGAGCAGCACCGCCACTGGCGTCAGGTAGCGGACCGCACGGCGATATCCGGCGAGCCAGGTGGCAACGCCCGCCGCGAGCACGTTGACGCCCAGAGCCGTCAGCACGGTGCCGGTGACCTGAAGGCTCGGGAGCAGGACGAAGCCTCCTACAAACGCGCCGACCAAACATCCTGCGGTGTTGGCGGCGTAGATCCTACCTACTGCCACGGGGTCTGCGCCGCGCCGGGCCGCGCGAACCAGCACCGGGAAGGTGGCGCCCATCAGCACGGCCGGAGGGCTCATCACCAACATCCCGACGAGGCACTTCATGGGCCAGAGCAGCTCCGGCACCTTGGCGTCCCGGATCAGGAAGAAGAGCTTGGCGAAAACGACGGGGAGCCAACCGTACGCGTACATCGAGGCATAAGACAGGGCCGCGACGCCAAGCTGCAGCACGATCAGGCCGCGGACCGCCCGGTCCCCGAGTCGATCTGCCAGAGGCCCGCCTGCCGCGCCACCCGCTGCGATGCCGATGAGAAAGGCCAGGAGCATCACGGAGAAGGCGTACACGGACGCGCCCAGCACCAGGCTCAGGAGTCTGAACCACGCCACCTCCAGCGTGAGGCTGGAGACGCCAGCGAGCGCGGCGACAAGGAGCAAGCTCGGGGCGAGCGGCGGCAACGCGGCGCCAACCGGGGCGACGTCGGGTGTCTCTGCCTCGGTGTGCGCCAACGCCCCGCTCCGGTCGTAGAGCCAGGCGACTCCGGCGAGGAGCACGTTGGCGCCGGCGGTGAGCAAGGTGGTGGCGAAGACGCCCAGCTCGGGGAGGAGGAAGAAGCCCGCCGTCGCGACCCCGGCGACTGCGCCGAAGGTGTTCGCGGCGTACAAGCGACCGATAGCGTCCCCCGTGCCGGAGGCGAGCCGCGCCCCGATCGGGGTGAGCACGGGAAGCGTTGCGCCCATACACGCGGCCGGGACAAGCAGCGCGAGGCCAACGAGCACGAACTGGAACACGCCGAAACCGACGGGGTCGGGGGAGACGCTTCGATAAAAACCAAGGTATATCGGTTCTATAAGCTTGAGGAGCCCGGGAAAGGCGAGGGCATAGAGCCCGATCACGAGCTCCAAGACGGCGTAGGCGCGGAGCGGCCGCCTGAGGTTCACGGCGAAGCGTGAGCCGAGGTGACCGCCGAGGGCAAGACCGGCCATGAAGGCCGCGAGTACCGTGGCGATCGCGAACTGACTCGTACCAAAGACGAGGTGGAGCTCACGACCCCAGAGGGTCTCCCAGACGAGGCTCGTGGCGCCCGAGAAGAAGAACACCACGTACAGCGGATGCATCGCGGGCGGCTAACGGGAAATCGGTGGGACGGCACCGCTGACTTTGTGGTTGTGAGCGGCATATCCGCCGGTCCGTAGGAGCGGGCGTAAGGTTGAGGTGGCCCGCGACCGCGTGCTCGCGTTCCCCCGGTGAGCTATGGCGTACCATCCTTGGAGGCCCCATGGAGCCTGGCACTCGTGAATTCCCGTGCACAAGCTGTGGCGCAAAGGTGCAGTTTGCACCAGGCACCGCCAGCTTGGTCTGTCCCCACTGCGGCTCGAAGACCGAGGTCGAGGCCGAGGTCGCCATCGTGCAGGAGCACTCGTTCGCCGAGGGCATTCGTGCGGCGAAGCGGGTATTGCCCAGTGAGCTGTCGGCGGGCGGCCAGGAGGTGTCATGTGAGGGCTGCGGCGCCGTATCCGTGGTGGCTGGCCAGGCCGGGCGCTGCGCCTTCTGCGACTCGCCCGTGGTGCTTCGGCAGAACCCCGAGCCGCTCATGGCGCCCGAGACCTTGCTCCCCTTCGGGATCACGCAGGACGTCGCCAATTCGAGCTACCGGAAGTGGCTTGCGTCCCGCTGGTTTGCGCCGAATGACCTCATCATTCGGGCCGTTCGTCACGGGATGGATGGGATCTACCTGCCTTATTGGACCTACGATGCTCGGACCGTCACGCGCTACGTCGGGCAACGCGGCGAGCACTATTGGGACGAAGAGACCTACATGGAGAAAGGCCAGCGCAAGACGCGAAAGGTCAGAAAGACACGATGGTATCCGGCTGCCGGCACCGTCGATGTCCCCTTCGACGATGTGCTGGTGTGCGCCTCCAAGGGGTTGCCGCAGCCCCTCGCCCAGGGCCTGGAGCCCTGGGACCTCCCGGCGCTCGTTCCCTACAATCCCAACTATCTGGCGGGTTTTTCGGCGGAGCGCTATTCGGTGGACTTGGAAGAAGGCTTCAAGGTGGCCAAAAGCAGGATGGAGCCGGTGATCCAGAGCGCGATCCGGCGGGACATCGGCGGGGATGAGCAGCGTATCGTCACGATGAACGTAAATTATCATGGGGTGACCTTCAAGCACCTGCTCTTGCCGGTCTGGCTGTCGAGCTACCGTTATCAGGAAAAGGTGTTCCGTTTCCTGGTCAACGCCCGCACGGGTGCGGTGTCCGGGGAGCGTCCGTGGAGCTGGATCAAGATCACGCTGGCGGTCTTGGCTGTGCTCGTGATCATCGGGATCATCGTGGCGCTGTCGCAGTCGGGTCAGGCGCCGCGCCGCCACTGAGGCGCGCGGGACGGCACCCCCGCATCAGGGCGTGGGAGCGCTCGGGGCTCCTGGCGGGGTGAAGCCTGCGGCCTCAAAGATGGCCATTCCCTCTACACTTTGGCAGAACTCGAGGAAGGCGGCGGCCGGCGCGGGATCGGCCGTCTCGGCGAGGACGGCCGCCGGATAGACGATCGGCGGGTGGCTGGTTGGCGGGAAGTGTAGGGCGATCTGGACCTTTGGCTCGACCCTCGCGTCGGTGGCGTAGACGACGCCCGCTTGTGCTTCGCCGGTGGCCACCCAACTCAGGACCGTCCGGACGCTGTCGCCGTTGACGACGCGGGCCTGCACCGCAGGCCAGGCCTCCGCGTCCTGGAGGGCCGCCCGAGCGTATCGGCCCGCCGGCACGTGCTCGCCGGCCAGGGCGAGGTGCCGTATCCCCGGCTCTGCGAGGTCGGCGGGGGCCAAGAGTGACACCGGCGCGCCGGCCGGTACGATTGCGACCAGCGTGTTCCCGAAAAGGTTCACGCGGCTCGCCCGCTGGACCAGACCCCGGGCGTCGAGGTAGTCCATCCACCCGGTGTCGGCAGAGAAGTACAGATCGCCGGGTGAGCCCGCCTCGATCTGGCGCGCGAGTCGCGACGAGGCGTCAAAGCGGAAGGTCACCCCGGGGTTGCCGCGGGCGGTCCACATAGCCGCGACGTCGGTCAAGGACTCGGTCAAGCTCGACGCGGCGAGCACCACGAGCTGGGGCCGCGCCCCCCCCGTCTCACAGGCGGACGCCAGGACCGCGGCGAGGAGTCCGCCGATGGGCGCTGCCAGCCGATACACGAGGGGCATACGCGGGTCTAACTGAAACCCGCTTGCAAGTGGAGCTCGGGACTGTCGCGGCGAGCGTGCTCCTGCATCGGTTCCGTACTCTCCGCCCCCGCCTCAACGCTTGCCGCCCGGCGCCAGATATCGTAGCATGGGGCCATGATGATGCTCCTCCTTCCGATGCTCACCGGCTGTCGGCCGCCGCCTGACGCTCCTCAGGAGCTCGACGAGCTGGTCGGTTACTTGTTCAACCACCTCGCCGATGAAGATCCCGCGGCGATGGAGGCAGGCGCGGCCAATCTCGACAGTTGGCTCAGCCGTCGGCTCGAGGAGACGATTGAAGGTTACCGGGTTCAGAACCTCTCTACGGAGGCCGTCTCGGCCCTGGGGGAGGGGGAACGTGATCTCACTGGCCTCGCGGGCGCGGCGGTCGGGCATGAGAGCCCTCATCCGGTGTCCGATTGGGTCGACGCGATCGTGCTGAACTCGGCGCTCGACATCTACGGTGACACCTACGAGACTTTCAAGCGCACCTACTACGTCGGCGAGCCCAAGAACTTCGCTGCCGGCAAAGAAGACTGGCTTGAAGCCGAGACCTGGTCCACCTCCTCCTACGCGTTGGGCCTCACGATGGAGACCAACTCCGGGAACGAATACCGGATGGTGGAGACCGAAAAGGGTCCGGCGATGATCTACCGCACCTGGCTCCGGAAACCCGCCACCGTGAGCCTCGATTTCCTCTCGGTTGAGCAGCAGTATTATATGTGGATGCACCTGCCGCGGGGCACCGGCTCGGTGTCGATCCAGGCGACCTGGGTGATCGCCACCCTGTCCGACGCGCCCATCGACGAAAACCTCGCGCTCGACCTGGTGATTGGCGGCATGGAAGGCAACGCCGCATCGGTGGATGAGTTCAACAGTGACGGGGGCTGAGCGCCCGGGCGTTCAGGGCGCGTGATTGCGGATCAACGCCTCCAACTCGGAGAACGGCTCTTCGGGCACCCCGTCGCTGCCGCCGATCACGGTGCCGTCGGGAGCCACCACCACCATGGAGGGCAAGGAGAAGCCGTCGGCCTCCAAGAAGGTCGGCAGCAACGCGTAGCCCCAACCGCGATCGGCCAGAACGGGGCTGAACAAGCCGAACTCTTCAGCCCATGCCTGCTGCGTGGCCAGGGACGCCGGCACGTTGACCGCGCTCAGGCTCTCGTTGAGCAGGGTCACCATCTCCACGGGGATACAGTCGGCGAGGAGGCGCGAGCGCGCGGCCTCGGCAGCCGCCGCCAGCACTTGACAGGGGCCACAGTCGGGGCTTGACGCGTCGATAATCAGGTAATAGCCGCGAAAGTCCCAGAGATCCACCGGGTCGCCACACTGGTCGGTGAAGCGCCCGTTGGGTACGGTCTCGCCCAACTGTAACGACAGCACGTCGATCGGGCCTCCGGGGTTGTGCCGGGGCCAGCCGCAAGCTGAGGGCTCCGTGAGCGCGCCGTCCAGCTCCTGGATCTCCGTGCTCGACGTACCCAGGGTGAAGCTCGCGGATCCGGTCAGCACCATCGTGCCGCCATCGGTCAGCTCGCCGTCGCTGCTCCAGTTCGCGGTCCAGCCGTCCCGCGTTGGCACGGCCTCGCTCAGCGCCTTGAGCGTGACGTTGTCGGCGCCGCTGCGGAAGAAGTTCGGTACTCCGTCCACTTCACCAAAAGCAAGGAGCTCGGTACGCGCGGCGTCGGCGTCGGCGATCTGGAGGTAACAGCTCTCGTAGCCCTCGGTCATGGTGGCCGTGCTGCGGAACAGCGTGTCGCAGTCCGGGCATAACCAGGGTTGATCGACAAACTCCTCACCGACGAAGGCCCGGGCATAGCCGCAGTCGATGAAGCCGACGGCTTCGGCAGCCTCGTCGAATTCCAGGGTCCACGCGCCTTGCCCCACGAGCGAGGCCGCGGCGCGCGGGGGGCTTCCCAGCTCACGGACCTTCGGCGGGGCGGGCTGGGTGTCACAGCTCTCAGGCAGCTCGGTGAGGGTGGGGGTCGTCCTCGTCGAATCCTCCGGGGCGAGCGGGTTCGATTCAAGCGTCGGGCCCGCGCACGCGAGCAGCAGGATCATTTCACCGCACAACAGTCGAGCAGGCCCGCCAAGGTCGCCGGGCCGATGCCGGTGACCGCGTCCAGCTCCTGGCAGGACTTGAAGGCCCCGTGGTCGGTCCGGTATTGCACGATCGCGTCCGCCTTGGTGTCGCCGATCCCGGGCAGGGACTTGAGTCCGGCCGCGTCCGCGCTGTTGATGTTGACGGCGCACGCCGCTGGCGCTGGCGAGGGGCTCGTCGTCACGGCCGGTCCTGCGGGCGGGGTGTCGCTCTTGGCGGCGCCCGTGGTCGCTTTTCCGTCACCGACGGTGACGAGCGCCCTGAGGTTGGCCATCGTCGCGGGCCCGATGCCGTCCACTGCGTCGAGCTCCTCGACCGACTTGAAGCTGCCGTTAGCCTGGCGATAGGCCAGTATCGCTGCGGATTTGGACGGGCCGATACCCGGCAGCGTCTCAAGCTCGGCGGCGGTGGCGGTGTTGAGGTTGACCGTTGCGGCCCACGCGTCATGGGTGCCCAGCAGCAGGCTCACGCTGAGGATGGCGGCGTAGACGAGTCGGGTAAGCACAGCTTTCATCGGGACTCCGTAGGTATGGAGGTCAAAGCTCGAACGTGCCGGGGCCCTGGGGAGTCCGGGCGCGCAGGCGGGCGAGGCGAGCCGCGGCCTCGTCGGTGACCTCGGCTGCGGCCGGGCCGGTGAGCCCGAACTGGAGCACTGAGCCCTCCGTGGCGCCTTCCGGCAGGAGCCCGAGAGGAACGTCCACCATCCGGCCGTCGATCTCCAGGACCGCCCGGTCGCCTTCAATCCGATCCACCACCATCATTGCTCCTCCAGCGCCACGCGCGACCGCCAACCGTTCAGGGGTCACAACAGCTCGCTGGCCGGCGCCCGGCGGCGGTCGCGGCCTGACGGCTCACGTAGCACACACGATAACCTTCGTAGATCTTGGCTCCTACCGCGCAGTCGGGACCGTGGAACACCGCTCCATTCTGGGATCCGACGTAGGGACACGCGGCGGCCGGTTCGGCCGCAGGCTCAGCGGGCTTCGCGGCCACGGGGGGTGCGAAGGGGAGCGGCGGGAGCGCCGGTTTGACCCCCGCTCCCGGCAGGCCCGGCAGGCCGCTTGGCCGGGGGCTTGCGTCGGCGAGGACCGGCACGCGCTCAACGGTCAACACTGGCTCCATCGCTTGAGCCTGCCCGTGGGCGCTCACCACCCGGATGTCCTTGCCATCGGAGTAGAAGGTGATCTGTCCGTCACGGTCGGTGCGAAAGAGGGTGGCACCACTGTGGGTGAGGCGCTCGAGCGTCTCTGTGCCGGGGTGGTTGTACCGGTTGCCCGCCCCAACAGAGATCGCGGCATAACGCGGCTTGACCGCCGCGAGGAAGGCCGGGGTCGACGAGTGGTTGCTCCCGTGGTGAGCCACCTTGAGCACGTCGCAGCTATCCAGACCCGCGTCGAGGAGGGCTCGCTCGGTGGGCTCCTCGGCGTCTCCCATGAACAAGAAGCAGTCTTCCCCGTGGCTCAGTCTCAGGACCACCGAGTTGGAGTTCAGATCGGAGCGGGTGTCCTTGAGCGGGATCCCGGCGGGAAAGAGCACGTCGAGCACGCCGCCATCATCGAGCTTGAAGCTCTGACCCACCAGTGCGCTCCGATAGGCGACACCCTTCGCCTCGATCGCCGCCATCAGCGTCGCGTAGGTCTGCGTGGTGTGGGGCAGGCCGCTGTCCACGTAGGTGCCTACGGTAAATGCTTCGATCACCGTCTGCATGCTGCCGATGTGGTCGGCGTGCGGGTGGGAGGCCACGACGAGATCGAGACGGCTGACCCCCTCGCGCTTGAGCTGTCCCACGACGTCGACCCCACGATCCGCCGCGTCGATCAGCACCGTTTTACCGGCGGGGCTCCGAATCAGGATCGCGTCACCCTGCCCGATGTCCAACACATCGACCCGGTAGATGCCGGCGAAGGCGGCGGCTACAAGCAGGAGCAACATGAGGACTCCGCTGGCTACGGCAGGGCGCCAAACCAGATGGTACGGTTGGTGTAGTCGTAACAGAGGGCGTAGAACGCGCCGTCCACTGAGACCACCTCGTTCTGGAAGCCCGCCGCGGCGTCGGTGCCGGTGACGGTGCTGGTGCTCCAGTTGCCCGCCCCGCCCTTAGCCAGCTTCATATTGTTGTTGTCGCCGTCGTGGTAGACGATGGAGAGGTCGTTGCCGTTGAAGTAGGGCGCGGTGTCGGCGCCGGTGAACGCGCCGTTATCGACCCCCTCAAGGGTCCAGCTCCCGGGGGTGCCGGTTGCCAGCTTGAGGGTGTGGGCGCTGACGTCCTGGTAGGCGATGTAGAGGGTGCCGCCGTTCTCGACGATCGTGGGCCATTGGCCCACGTTGGCGCTATCGTCCACCATCTCAACCGTGTAGCCGCCGCTGCCTCCCACCGCGAGGCGGAGCGCTCCCCAGGCGCGGTCGTAGAAGGCGATGTACTCGGTGCCGTCGCCACTGACGTAGATGTGGGTGTATTCGCCGGTGTTGGCGTCTTCGGTGCTCGCGCCGCTGTCGGGCGGCGTGTAGTCCTCACCCTCGTAGGCCGCTGCGCCCGAAAAGGCGGTGCCGTTCCAGCGCGCGACGCGGAGCTGGCCCTTGCCTTCGTCGTAGTGGGAGATGACCGGATTCCCCGCCTTATCGATAGCGATCGAGGCCCATTTTCCGGCGCTCGGCGCTGGCCCTCCGCCGCTGTCGGCTACCCCGCTCTCCCAAGTGCCGCCCGACACCTTCCGGGCGTACTTCAGCGTCTTGTTGGTGGAGTCCTGGTAGGCGATCCAGTAGGTTCCCGCGCTGTCAATCGCGAGTGAGGCGTACTTCCCGGCGTCCCCGGGGTTGAAGCTGTTTTCGTCGGGGAAGGAGTCGACCTTTTCCTTCGCCCAGCTCACCGAGCTGCCGCTGAGCGTGCCGATGGCGAAACCCAGCGCGTCATCCGTACGATCATAGTAGGCAATCGCGACCTTGCCGTCCGCGGTGGTCTTTGCGGAGAGCCAGCCGCCAATGTCGTGCGGCGGGCCGGTGGTGGTGTCGATGTCGGTACCGGCTGGCTTCTTGACGACCTCGTCGTCCTTGCAGGCGCCTATCAGGAGGAGCCCGAACACAGTCAACACCCTGAGAGACGCGGTCATCGGCACTCCAGCGCGCGTACGATAGCACCGTGGCCGGCGGCCTGTCAATGGCGCTTCGTGCTTGGAAATGGCGAGGTTGTCCGTCCGCGTCAGGCGCTCGGAGCGGGGCGCCGCAGGCGCCCGTCCGCGCCGCGGGGGCGAAATCAGGGGTCGAGCAGGGCTCTGCGGCGGCGCGGACCGAGGCCGCCCCGTAGGGAAGCGGGCCCGGAGGGGCCGCGGCCCGGAGGGAGCCGGCGGCCGAGCGCGTAGGGGGCCGCCGACTGGAGACCCGCGGCCCAGCGGGTCGGAGGGCGGGACGCCCGGAAGGCGACACCGCCGAGATCGAGGGACTACAGGCCCACGCGGAATGCGTTGCTGTACAGCCAGGGATAGCTGTGGATCAGCGTGTCGGCGACGGTGCCCATCATGTCGCGGAGGTGCCAAGGCACGATGCTGACGCGAACCCGGTAGACGCCAGGTTCAGAGAGCACATACTCGCCGCAGCCCGTCTGCCAGAGGGCACTGTCGCGGAAGATCTCGACGGTGATCTCGGGTGTGTCGAGGTTGGTTGGGCTCGTAGGAGCGAGCGTGGGGCAGCTCACGCTCAAGGTCTCCCCGGTTGGCGCTGTGCCGCCCATCTCGAGTCCCGCGTAGCTCACCGAGAAGCCGCTCGGCGTTCCAAGTGATTCAAAGGCCACAAAAAGCCTGCCGGCAGCGACCGCGCCGGTCAGCGCCTCGGGACCGTCGCCGTCTACCAACACAATATTGGAGAACCACGACATCATACGGCGGTAGCTGTCCATGCGCTCGCCGTCACTCATCAAGGAAGGCAGCACATTTTCGTGAGCGTCGGTGCCCGCAACCCCTACGCTGGGTGCCACCCGATTGAGCGCATCCCAACGTTCCAAGGAGACTGTCTGCTCCTGGTGCACGGTGAGGAAGGCCAGATCGGGCTCGGCGCCGTTGATGCCCGAGACGAAGGGGCCGAGGTCCTCCAGGTAGGCGAGCCCGTCAAGCCCAAGATCGTCCTCACGTTTGTTGGGGTCGAACATCGCGTGGAGGTTGAAGATCTCTACGCCGGCCTGGCCGGCGGCCTGACGCGCGTAGAGGGTGTCGAGATCCTGGCCTTCGGTGTGGGCCTGCAACACCAGCCCGCCGGCGTCGATCAGCGCCGTGATGGCGATGTCGTCGGACGCGTTGTAGAGCGCGTCGTTACTGGCGGCATCCTCGGCGACATGGCGTTTGAGGCCGATCGGCATGAGCTCGTCTTCGATGCCGGGTAGGGTCAGGACCGTGTGGTCGGCGCAGGGGATGGTGTTGGCTCGGCCGTCCACCACCGAGTCTCCTGGGCGATTGAGGAGCAGATCCTGGTAGGGCTGTTCGGCCGCATGAGCAGGATGATCGGTGATGAAGGCGAAGTCCATGCCGGCGTTGCAAAGGCCGTCGCGAAGGTGTTGGAGGCAGGCCTCGTCGGGCACCCCGCCGGGCATCGGCTCGCCGTCGCACGCGTCGTGGGAGTAGTGAGAGTGAAGGTGGATTATCCCGCGTTGCCACTGGAGTCCCGCCGGGGAGTGCTCTTCGAGGGGCGAGCGGGTGGACGACCAAGGCACAGGCTCAAGCGGCGTTGTGGCAGGGCGGGGGGTGGCGGTGTCGTGGCAGGCGGAGACCAGAAGCAGGAGCACGCGGCACCTCCGTAGAGCGCTTAATCGCCGCGGGAGGGCGGCGCGGGGCTTTGCGGCCGGACGTCGAGCGGGGTAGCAGGGTGCGCCGTTTCCGGCCCGGAGTGATCATGAAGCTTGTCCTTCCCGCGGGTGCGATCGCCTTTGGCGCTGGGTTCTGCTGCTGCTGCGGGGATATGCTCACGCCAATCCTCCAGGAGCTGGGTGTCCCGTCGGACGTGATCTCCCAGGTGTCGGGTGAAGAAGCGGCGACGACCCCCGCGACGGAGCCGGTCGGGACCACCCAGGAAACGACGGAGGCTCCCCCGGCGGCGACCCCCGCCCCCGAGGCAGCGGCGCCGGCCCCAAGCACGGTCTCGACCACGATCTGTGGCCCGTTCGCAGACCAGAAGCTCGATATTCCCGGGAGCTTCTCCGTAGTGAGCTGCTCGACCTCGAGCACCACCTCGTCGATCATGATGACGGGGACCACGCCGGCCCGCGCGGTGTGCAACCCCATGCGGGATTGGGCGGATTCGGCGGGTTGGCAGATGCAGAACCAGGCCGCGACCGACGACACGGTGGCGCTCACGTTCAGCAAGGGCAGCGAGCGGCTCACCATCGCCTGTTCGAGTTCGACGGGAACCACTACGGTGTCGGCGGCGATTGTGCCTGGTTGATTGACGATTTTGCTCCCGTAGCTCAGTTGGATAGAGCACAGGTTTCCTAAACCTGGGGTCAGCGGTTCAAATCCGCTCGGGGGTACCATT
>CANKTH010000141.1 GCA_947486185.1 Deltaproteobacteria bacterium | reverse complement strand
GTCTCAGCCGGGCGCGCGGCTGTAGATCAGGAAAGCCTCCGGGCCCTCGTCGCTCAGGCGAAAGGTCTTGTTGAAGGCACGTAGATCCTTGCGGAATGCCCAGTCGACCGTCGGCTTGTCCAGGAAGATCAGCAGGGTGGCCCCAAGGCGGTCAAACATGAGCACGAGCTGGCGGAGCGTGGTTCGTTCGTAGAACCAGTGGTAGCCCACCCCGTCCGTGCGCCAGGCGAGCTCCGGTGGCCGGAAGGCTTGGAGCGCCACCACCACCGGCCCCCGCACCGCCACTTCCTGCTGGAGGTACGCGATCAGCTTGACGTTGTCATCGGGCGGAGGGGGCCGCCCGAGCCTCTCGACCCGCCAGTAGAAGGAGTGGATCGCGCAGCCGAGCAGCGCGCACACCGCGATCCGACCCAGGAGGCGCTGCCATGCCTGGGGCCGGCGGAGCAACCAGAGCGTGCACAGGAAGAACGCGATCACGCAAATGATCGCGTGTCGACGGTGGAAGTACCAGTCGCCGAAGCCCTCCTTGTGGGGCAGGTGCACCGTAGCGAGGGCGCCCAGCGCGACGAGGACCACGAAGATCCAGGAGAAGGCGTCAGGGTGGCGAAGGCCCTCGCGGACGCTGGCGAGGCGTAGCCGACTGAGCCTCGGGAGGGCGAGCAGCGCCGCCACCGGCAGGGCCCAGTGCATGGTGTAGAAACCGCGCGCGTAGGAGAACTTCCAGTGGATGGGGTCGAACGCGACGGCGAGGCCGCCGAGCCGATCGAGGAGGAGGTCCCAGGGGCCCTGGTCGTTCTTGAGCACGTCGATCGGGTCGAGGATACGGTTGGCCTGGGCCTGGTCGAAACGCAGCAGGGTCAGCGGCCCCGCGTCCACTACGGTGTCGGCGACCGACCACCACCATGTAGCCAGACCCAGGGTCACGAGTCCCAAAGCGGCTGCGCCGGCGAGCGCCCACCGTCGAGGGTGCTCCCCTCCCACGACGAGCAACCCGAAGCTGAGCAGCGCCGCGATGGGGACGACAAAGAACTGAGAGCGGCACAAGCAGCAGAGGGCCATCCACAAGCCGAGCTCGACGCCGGCCGCCAAGGTCGGGGGCGTACGAAAGAGGATCACCGCGCGCGCGAGCGTGGCCATCAGGAGGAAGAACCCGAGGGCCTCGGTGTAGGGGCGAGCGCTGTAGAAACTGAACTCCTGTTGTGCGCCGAGCATCAGGGCCATCAGGTGCCCCGCGTGCAACCCGGGGATGCTCATGATGGCCCTCGGGGCCAGGCTCCGGCCGAACAGGAACGCGGCGGCCAGCGCCAGGACATAGAAGCCGAACGGTACCCAGTGGGCGAGGTCTTCTACGGCGCCCAGCCTGAGCAGGAGCCCGAAAAGCAGGGGCCAAAGAGGGTAGATGGGTGAAGCGTGAGGGAAGGACTGGAAGCCTGCGTGGTAGAGAGAGACGTCGCTGACGAGCCCGTCCCCGTCGCGCACGTGCAGGGCGACGTCGGTGTAGTAGCCGCCGTCTACGCCGATGTCCGAGCTGTTGGCGGTGATCAGCGCCTGCGCCGCCAAAAGGGGCAGGAGCAGCAGGGCGGTGAACCGCCATTCCCGCTGATGATGCTCCGGGCTGGCCGACCTCAAACCCACCTGTGCCGGCTAACCCCCCGTCGCGGGCCTTGCGGGGGCCATCCGGTGCGGCACTTGGCCGGCGCGAGCGCCGCTGGATAGTTTGACCCATGCTCCTACTGCTCCTGGCGTGTGACCCCAAAGCGGCTGGCGGGCCCGAGGCGTCCTTCGAGTCCGGCCCGCTCGCCACGCCGACCGACGCGAGAGACGTCCTCGGCAACGCCGGCCCAAGCTGCGGCCCGGTGGATCAAGCCGCTGTGGTGTTCACTTTTGGTCTGCCCGCGTCGAGCTGCACGGCCGATGCGGCGCCAGACAGCTTGATACGGCTGGCGGTCTGGCAGGCGGGTCCGCTCGCGGTCGGCACCTACAACGTGGGCGATCCGGAGGTGGGCAGCGCGTACACGGGCTCCATCTCCGCAGAGTCCGGGGCGCTCACCATCATCCGTTGGGACGCTGCCTCCGGCCTCGTGTCAGGTCATTATGAGCTCGAGATCGCTGGGGGTGCGATCATGCACGATCGTTTTGAGCAGGTTCCGTGGTGCGACGACGACCTTCCGATGTGTGGCTGAGCCGCGAATGATCAAGGTCATCGCCCGTCCGCGCCCCGGCCACCGGTGGATCTTCAGTAATGAACTCCTCGATCCTCCGGTTTCGACCCTCGTACCCGGCGCGGCGGTCGATGTGTACGAGCCCGGTGGCCGGCGCATCGGTCGCGGGTACGCCAATCCGCGCTCCCTCATCACGATCCGGCTGGTCACCTCTGGCCATGAAGACCTGGATGATGCTCATTTTTGGACGGAGCGGCTTCGCGCCGTCGCGGCGCTCCGCGCGCGGCTGATCCCCGGTCGGACCGCGGGGCGCTTCTGCGCCGGTGACGCCGACGGTATGCCTGGAGTGATCATGGATCGCTTCGGCGACGTGCTCTCGGTGCAGGTCACCACCCTCGGTATGGAGCAGCGGCTACCTCTGCTTGAAGTGGCGGTGAACGCCGTTTTTTCGCCGACTGGCGCGGTGCTGCGGAACGACGTGGCCGCTCGGCGGCTCGAGGAGCTCCCGCCCGACCCCCGGGTGTGGTTCGGCGAAGTGCCGGAGCGGGTTGAATTTTCCGAGAACGGGGTCCGGTATTCGGTGGACGTGGTGCACGGCCAGAAGACCGGATTCTTTTTCGACCAGGCGGAGAACCGGGCCTTTTTCGCCCCGCGTGCGGGCGGCGCCGACGTGCTGGACGCCTACGCGCACGTAGGCGGCTGGGCGCTGACCGCCCTGGTGCACGGGGCCCGCGCCGCGACCACCATCGAGTCGAGCGCCCCCACCAACCAACTGATCGCCGAGGGCGCGGTTGCGAACGGCGTCGCCGACCGCCTCACGCAACTCCACGAGGACGCGCGTGAGGCGATGTCCAGGTTGTACAACGAAGGCCGGCGTTTTGACCTCATCTCGGTCGATCCGCCCGCCTTCGCCAAGTCCCGTAAACACGCCGGCGTAGCGGTCGGGGCGTACAAGCAGGTCAATACCGCCGGCCTACGGCTCGTTCGGCCCGGCGGCCTCTACTTCACCTCCTCGTGCTCTCACCACGTGCTGCCCGAACGATTCGAGGAGGCGGTCCTCGCCGGTGCACGCACCGCGGGCCGGGAGCTGCTCCTCATCCGACGGGGAGGCCAGGCCGCGGATCACCCGATCCACCCGATGATGCCCGAGACGGCCTACCTCAAACACCTCGTCTACGCCGTCGTGCGCTGATCGCGGTGGCGGCGTCAAGCTCCGGCTTCGGAGTCAGGTAGGATCAACCTCACTGTGGGGCCAACGTCCACCCGCAGGGTCTCGCCGCCCATGTGGAAGTCTCCGTCGATCATGTAGGAGATCGGACGGTCGGATTGGAGCTCGAAACGGCGGGTCAAGCTGGAGCTGATGTCCGGGTGGTTGGTCAGGAGGCCCATACGCATACGCACGAGCTGCCACAACACATCGACCGGCCGACAGGCGATGCCCAGGACCTGCATGTATCCGGGGTGGCGGGGCGCCTCGGGAAAAGGTCGGAATCGAAGGCCCATATCGTCGACCGTGCCCGCGGTCACCGTGAGGTAGTCCTGGGCGGGCCAGGAGGCGGTGTCGGTCTTGATCGTCACCCGGGTCGGCCGCATCAGCCGCTTGGCCAGGGCACCACCGACGAGTATCGATGCGACCCCGCGTATGAGCACGGTCGCTGCCTTGAGCGGCGTCGGATCGCTTCCTTCGTAGTACACTTCGAGGAAGTTGCTCACGATCCCGTTGCCGAACAGGAAGCCGTACTGCGGCTCAGCCCCGTCCACCCGGAGGAGGTTCCGCTCCACCAGGGCAAAGGGCTCACGCCGATGGTAGCGGTCGACGAGTGAGGCGAGAAGGGAGGCAGGTTTTCCGTGGAGGCCGAGGCCCGAAGCTACGGTGTTCATCGTCCCCCCGCGCAGGAGGGCCACCGGAGGGAGGGGGGCATCGCCATACGCGCGGGCAAAGGCGGTGAGCACGACGTGCGCGGTGCCGTCCCCGCCGTTGATCGCCAACACATCGATCTCGCGATCCCGGTAGCGCCGCGCGGTGTCCACCAGCTCCTCGAGGTTGCCCGGTTGTGCCACCTCGCCACGCTCCCCGAGGAGGTAGGAGAGCTGGCCGGCAATCCGGGGATTCCGACGATTCTGTCGCGAGCGGGGGTTGGTGACGACGGCAATACCTGGCACGGGTACCCTCGGGGACGAGGGTCATATCGTGAGGGCTCCCCGGAGGCCCGCCGGGGCTGGCGTCGAGTCAAGGCCCGCGTTCAATCATGCATCTTGGAGCGGATGCGGCTCCACAACGCGCGGAGGCCGCTCACCGGGCGCCCGCGTTTGGGGCCGTCCAGGCTCAGGGAATGGAGCGCGGTGCGCGCGGCCTCGAGTCGGGCGTCGTGCCAGAGGGCTTCGCGAAAGTGTTGGGCCGCCTCGGTGAGCTGGCCCTGTTTCATAGCGATGCGGCCGAGCTCCAGGTGGATCGCGGCCCGCTCCACCGGATCGGCGACCTCGACCAACCTCCAGTGCAGCTCGGCGACCCGATGCGCGTTGTCCTCCATCCCGTCTCCGCCCCCAGCGTCGTAGCGAACGTGGATTATGCGCTCACGCGGCCGCGGGTGAAGCAGGGTGCGCGCGTCGCGGCGGGGTCACTCCGAGCTTCCGAAGGCTCGCCGCGGTGACCCGGGGGTGTCAAGAGACTGTGAGCGGCGGCGGGGGCGCACCTCAGCGGAGAATCAGCGCCTCTCGGCCGGGGCCTACCCCCAGCATCTCGGCCGGGACGCCGAGGTGGTCCTCGACAAAACGTACGTAGTCCTGACAGGCCCCCGGAAGGTCCTCGAAGCGGCGGCACTCCCGGATATCTTCGCTCCAACCAGGAAGCTCGACGTACTCGACCTCGACCTGGGCCAGGGCGCGGGCTCCGGTAGGGTAGTCCGACACGCCCCGGTAGCTCACGGCCACCGCGATGCGCTCCATGCCCGAGAGCACGTCGAGCTTGGTCAGGGCGATCGCCGAGAAACCGTTGAGGCGGTGGGCGTGCTGCAGCATCGGTAGGTCCAGCCAGCCGCAGCGCCGCGGCCGCCCGGTCGTCGCGCCAAACTCCTGCCCGACGGCGCGTAGTCGCTCCCCGGTGGCATCGAAGAGCTCCGTCGGAAAGGGGCCCGAGCCGACGCGGGTGGTGTAGGCCTTGGTGATGCCGACCACCTTGTGCAGCGCGCCCGGCCCGACGCCGCTGCCCGCTGCGGCCCCGCCCGCGACGGTGCTCGACGAGGTGACAAAGGGGTAGGTGCCGTGGTCAACGTCCAGGAAGGTGCCCTGAGCGCCCTCGAACAAGATGTTGTCGCCACGGCGGATGGCCTCGTGAAGCAGGCCGACCGTCGGGCGCGAATAGGGCCGCAGGCGGGCGGCGACCGGCGCCAGCGCCGCGACGATCTGCTCCGTCTCCAGCCCGTGATCCGGCGGCAGCCTGGGCCCGTGCCACGCCAAGGCCTCTTCGACGCGTTCCCGCAGCGTCTCCGGGTCGAGCAGCTCGGCGACCCGTACCCCCCGGCGGCCGACCTTGTCTTCGTAAGCCGGGCCGATACCCCTGCCCGTCGTGCCGATCTTCCGGTCTCCCAGCGACTTTTCCCGGGCCTGATCGAGTGCGAGATGCCAGGGTAGGATCAGGTGCGCCTCGGTAGAGAGCACCAACCGGTCAGGCTCGAGGGCGTGGCCACGGGTCGCGAGCATGTCGAGCTCGTGGCCGAGCACGGTGGGATCGACCACGACGCCATTGCCGATCACACAGGTACATCCAGCATGAAGCACGCCGCTCGGGACGAGGTGCACGATGAGCTTCTCCCCGTTCACCACCAGCGTGTGGCCCGCGTTGTTGCCCCCTTGAAAACGGACGACCCATCGGCTCTGCTCGGCCAGGTGGTCCACCACCTTGCCCTTGCCTTCGTCTCCCCACTGCGCGCCGACCACTACAATATTGGGCACATTCCCTCGATGACGTAGGAGGCTAATCCGCCCGCCCCGTCACCGGCAGTCAGAAGCGGAAGGCTGCGCCGAGCTGGATGCCGAGGTATCGGTAGTCGATGTCCGCGTTGCCGTCGCCATCGTCCGCTTCGACCTTGTAGCTTTGGAGTTCGTAGGTCGCGCCGGCGCGGACTGCGATAGGCTTGGCGACCTCTACGTCCAGAACTGCGCCGAGGTGGAGGTCGCAGGGGTAGGGCACGAAGGTCTCCGCGACCTCGAGGGCAGCGCTGACCTTCTCCCGGTCGAGCCCAAACCCGACCGCCAGCCTTCCTCCGGGGAGGCCGAGGCCCAACGCCTCGGTGGAGGTCAGGGCGTCGCTGGTGTAGGCGAAGGCAGCGAGGGTGCTGTAGTGGAAACCGAGGCCGCCCTGGACCGAAATGGGGCCGAGCGGGTAGCGATAACGTGCGCCGAGGATCAGGTCTGGCCGGGGGGTCGCGTACGACTCGCCCACCACTTCGTAGAACTCCAGAGTGACCCCGGCGTGTGCCTCCACGCCGATGCCGCCCCAACTGTCGTCGAGGATCCAATAGTGGGCGTCGGCCTGGAGCCCGTAGAACCCGATAGCCGGCGTCGCGTATTCCGCGCTCCCGAGGAGGTTTGCGCCCGCATTGCTCGTCTGCTCGAAACTCCCTCGCTGGTTGCGTAGCACGAGCCCCGCGGCGCCGCGCGGACCGTCACCGGCTGCCGGTGGGGGTCTGGCGGTGGTGGTCCGGGCCGGCTTGCTCGTGCTGGTGGTCGCGGCGTCGCCCGCGGGCGTACTCGTGGCAACCGTGCCGCCGCCCACCGAGCTCGCTGTCGGGGTCGCCACCGCGACAACCGGGGCGCTGACCCCTACGACCAGCGCCGGCACGATGCTGCGCCAGCGGTCGAGGAGCGCACGATCGGCGTCCGAGCCGCCGTCAGGCAGCGCACCGGCGGGATCCGAGAGCAGCACCGCAGTACCGCCGATCGCCCCGCCAGCCTGCACACGAACGGCGACCAATCCTGCTTGTCCGCCAGCTTTCAGGGCCACCCGCGCGAGCCCGCGGTTGTTCGTGCGGGTGCTCGGGGTCACCGATGCGTCGCCGACCGGAAGGGCGAACTTGACCTCCACGTCCGGGACCGGCACCCCCAGGCGGTCGAGCACGACGACGCTCAGGGTGGTCGCGTCGCCGGGGCGGATCCCGGAGGCCGCCGGCCATACCACGACCGCCGCCGCACCCTGTTTGGAGGCTTCGTAGTCGGGCATCGCGAACACTCGGAGCTCCGGTGCTCCGGCGGTTCGCTTGACGTTGAGCGTGTAGCTGCCGTCCTTGTTGTCCCGCGCGGTCCCCGTCGCCGTCCCACCCTCGGCCGACAGGCTTGGCGCCTTACCGACCACCGCGGTGCCGCTTGGGTCCTTCACGCGGGCGACCAACTCGACGGTCGTGGTGGTAGGCTCCAGCACCCGGGGCGTCGCCGTCAGGCTGACCGATGGCGGCGGGCCGCTCACCCGGATGGCCACGTTGCCGGTCAGGCTGACACGCGTGGTGCCCTCGCCGCCGCTCGCCACCCCAGTGAAGCTCACGTCGCCGCCCGTCGCCGGCGCGGTCCAGGTCGCGGTGTAGAGGGTGCCGTCGCGCCAAGGCACGCTGATCTCGCCGGAGCTCGCCTTGATCTCGACGTTGAGGTCGATACGATCCGCGCCCGTCTCGTCGACCACCGCGATCCGGATCGGCACCTTGGTGCCGGGCGGAACGGACCCGGGGAGGGGCTGGAACATGAGCTGGCTGCCGATCGTGAGGGGGAGGGTCACCGCCTGATCCACCTGGGAGGTGTCGGGGTTCACTCCGACCAGCCGGCCCTGCCGTTCGCGCGGGTCGAGATCCACCTCGAAGCTCACCTGGCCCTTGGTCGACGTGGCGAAGGGGCCGAAGTTCCGGCTGCCGACGGTGAGCGCCAGCTTGGCGCCCGGCGTCGCGGGGAAACTCACCGTCTTGCGCAGGGTCACCGGGAGGATGACGCGGCCGGTGATCACGTCGGGGGCTGCGGCGTCGGCGGCGGAGAGCACAACCGCAACAGGGTTTGTGAGGCCCTTCGGCGGGGTGTAGCGCGCGACCCACGACCCATCGCCGAGCGGCGCCGGGGTGTCGACCGTCCCTACGGAGGCGCGAAGCAGGAATTTCCGAGCATCCATGCTGACCGGAGAGGTCCCTGACGGGCGGAGCTTGAGGGTGGCCGTGCCGGTCGACGCGAGGATCGGCGGGTCGACCGTGATCTCGATGAGGCCAGTAAATCGAGGAACAACCGGGACCGCTATCGGGAGCTCCTGCCCCAGCGCCGTGACCTTGATCGTACTGTTTTTCGGGGTGCTCACCGAGTTGGGCATGAAGCTGAAGCGCACCAGCCCGGCCCCGACCGCCTCAACCGCGCTCACCTTGCCCTCGTCACTCTTGACGCGGATCTTGGGGTTCTCCCCGAGCTGAGCGCCGTAGAGGTAGACGACGGAGGCCGTCGCGCCGTCGGCAGGCAGCGGCGCGCTCGGGACCCAGTCAACCACGCCGGCGATGCACAGGCGTACAAACAGGCACAACAACAACGCCAGTGCGGGCACGGATACCTCGATGCACGGAGCGCTCCCAACGCGGGCGCCCCGACGGGCGGTTTATTCGAGGAGCGCGTCGATGTCCGCTGTGCTCACGGAGCCCGTCTTTTCGACTACGGCTCCCCGGTCCAGCAGCACCATGAAGGGCAGTCCGATGCTACCCGTCGCGTACGTATAGGTGACGCCCCAGGCCGGATCCGCGACGACCGGCAGGGTGAGGCCGTGTTCGCCAGCCCAACCCGCGAGATCCTCCTGAGTGGGCTCCGCGTAGTCGAGGGTTTCGGTGATCACGTTGATCAGCATGAAACCCTTATCTTTCCGGGACTGGTACTGTTCTTCGAGGCGCCCGGCCTCGGATACACAGCTGCTTCACCAGAAGGCGGCGAACACCAGCTGCACCACCTGATTGCAGAAGTCGTGGAGGCGCACGGTCTCACCATGCTGGTCCAGGAGATCGAAGCCCGGCGCGACCATGCCAATATCTCCGCCTTCACCGCCGATGTCCCAGCGGCAGGCGTCGATCGGCCAGCCCGCTATATACGGCTTGTCGGTGGCCGAGGTGGGGTCCGTGTTGCCGCTGGCTTCGGTGCCGTCGTCGAAACCGTCCCCGTCACTGTCCGGGTCGCCTGGGTCGGAGCCGATCTCGGCCTCCTCCGGGTCGATGAGGCCGTCGCCGTCGGCGTCCTGGTCGATTTCGACCACCGCGGCGCAGCCATAAAGAAGAAGAGGAATCAGGCCGGCCATGTTGCCTCCGGGGACCGTGGGCGTGTTTTCAGTGTGTCACGGACGAGGCGGGCGCGCAAGGTAAACAAGCCGGGCCCGTGCCGTGATAGGGGTGAGGCCGGAGGCGGGCGGTGTCACGGATCGATGCAGCGGCGCGTGCGCGTCACGATCTTGGCAAGTACATCGCGCTCCAGTCGCGTTGGTTGCCCGACGATGCCCCTGTCGAGGCCAGAAGGGAGGCGTTGATCGCCGACCTTCGTCGCACGCGGTCTGGGATGACCGGAGACGCCGACGCCGTGACGGTGTGGGCAGAGTGCCGGCCTGAGCTCCTCGCTGACGGCGGCGAGCGGGATCCGGCGCTGCTCGCGTACGTGGACCAGGTGGATCGGCTCATGGCCGAGATCGCCGCGGTCTTGCCGCGCTTGGAGCGGCTCGACCCGGCTGGCGTGGAGCGGACGGCGGCGGCCGCGCGGCGCGTGGGGGACGAGCTGCGTGAGCTCCTCCGGGTTTTGTGCGCGCGCGAGCTGGGGGACTGAAGTGGCGAACATCCTCGTGATTGACGATCAGGACCGGTACGTCGAGCTTTGTCGCAGGGCGATCCCGGAGCACAGCTACCTCGGCCCGGCACGCTCCTGGACGGAAGCGGCGACGATGTTGCGCGGCCGGGGCCAACGCCTGCCGGATCTGGTGCTCCTCGATGTCTTTTTTGACATCCCGGCAGAACAGCTGCTCGGCCTGCCGCCGGGCGCGGACGAGCGCACCCTCAACCGGGTGCGCCGACGCCAGGGTCTGGAGATACTCAAGCGTCTTCGCCGACATCTCCCAGACCTGCCCGTAATCCTGATGACCTCGCGCGCCGACCTCGCCATCGAGCGCGCCGCCGACCAGTTTGACGCGGAAGAATATACCTATTTCCTCGATGACGAGCACCTCGACGCCCGTGCGCTCCGGGTGCAGATGGAGAACATCCTCGCGTCGCGCCGCGGACAGGACGCCGAAGGCCCGATTTTTTGGGGTCGATCGCCGGCCTTGCGGCGGGTGCGGGCGCGTTTGTCGGTGCTCGCGCGAGGCCGCCTGCCCGTGATCCTCGGCGGTCCCACCGGCACCGGGAAGTCGCTGCTCGCGCGGCACTACATCCATCCGCGTTCGGGCCGGAAGGGTAAGTTTGTCACGGTTGACCTCTCCACCTTGCCGCGCGACCTGATGGCGGCCCACCTCTTCGGGTCGATGCGCGGCGCCTATACGGGCTCCGTGGCCGACCGGAAAGGTGCCTTTGAAGAGGCGGATGGAGGAACGCTTTTCCTCGATGAGATCGGCAACCTCCCGGAAGAGGCCCAGAAGGCGCTGCTCGGGGTGCTGCAGGAGGGGGTCGTCACGCGGCTTGGAGACGTCGTCGAGCGCCGGGTGGACGTGAAGCTCGTCGTCGCTACCCATGAAGACCTCCCAGGGATGGTCCGCGCGGGCCGCTTCCGAGCCGACCTGTTCATGCGGTTGAACCCGGCGTGTACCGTGTTGCTCCCCCGGCTCGCCGACCGCCTGCTCGATCTCCCGCGGCTCCTCGAGTGGGCTACGCAGCGGGTGGTGGCCGGGGCGCAGTTGAGCAGCCTGGTCGCGGAATATCGTCGGCGGATGAAGCTCCCTGAGGATGGCGGGCTTCGGGTGGTCCTGGAGGACGAGCTACCGCCGTCGGCGCCGGGCCAGCTCGTGCTGCTCTACCCGGTCCGAGCGCTCCGGATGCTGAGGCGGCATTCCTGGCCAGGAAACCTGCGTGAGTTCTCGATGGTGGTCGAGAACGCGTTGATGTTCACGTTCGCTGAGCTCGTGGGGCTCCCGGGCGGCGCGCGGCCCGATGTGGTGCCGGTGCGGCCGAAGGTGGTCCGCGATCTGCTCCGCGCCGTCCGTGTAGATGAAGGGGGCGCAGAAGGCGGTTGGAAGGCGGAGATCGTCATTCACCCCAAAGAGGTGCTCAACCACGTGGCCCAGGACGTCGAGCGGCAGTACTTCCTGAAGCTCTGGGCCCAGGAGGACGGTGACTTCGGCGCGATGGCGAGGATCCTCCTTGGTGATCCAGAGGGGGGGCGCAAGGTGCAGCTCCGGTTCAACCAGCTGGGTCTGAAGGTGCGCGAGATGAAGGGGGAGTGAAGGGGCGCGGTGGGTTAGTCGCCGCGGCCCGATGACCCTCGTCGCTGCGATACTACTCCTGCTGCTGCCGGCCCTGATTGAAGGTCGGCTTCGGCGTTGGCCGGCGTTCGCCGCGTTGCTCGACGGGGTGATGCTCAGCGCGATTGCGGGGTTGTTCGGCCTCTTTATTCTTCCGCATGCGCTGGAGGCGGCGGGCGGGGTCGGCGTGGTGGCGCTGATGGTCGGCCTGTTGGCTCCCCTTCTCGCTGAGAAGCTCGGCGTACGTGAACCGACGGTAGACGGCGCCAGCGCGATCGCGGGGCAGCTCGCGCTGCTGCTTCACGCGGCGTTGGACGGAGTCTCCCTGGCCGCAGCGAGCCACGGCGCCCCGGCGCTGGGATTCTCGGTCCTGCTCCATCAGGTGCCGGTTGGGTTGGGGGTCTACTCCTTCCAGCGCGGGCGTTTTGGTCTTGTGAGCGCGGTGGTGGCGCTGGTGGGAATGGCCCTGGCGACAGCCCTCGGTTTCTGGGCGGGTGAGGGCTGGACGGGCGGCTTGGATCCGGTCGCGCTGGGCGCGCTTCAGGCATTGGGGGCCGGCGCGATCCTGCACATGTTCGGTCACGGCCCGCTCCCCGGTGCGGCCGGGCGTCCCCGGGTCTCCGGCCTCGGGGCTCTCGGCGTGCTGCTGTTCCTCGGGATGGAGCCCCTCTTGGAGGGTGACCATCATCATGGCGAGGTCGCCGTCCACGAGGCGCTCGGGCGCGGGCTTGTGCAGGCGGCGCCGGCGCTCTTGTTGGGCTTGGTGGCCCTCGGCCTCAGCCGAGGCCTGGCGCCTACCGCGAGCGCAGCGGCCCAGTCCTTGGCGACGCGGCTGTTCATGATGTCGACGACGTGTGCCTGCCAGGTGGCGGCGTTGGGCCAGTGGTTTCGCGCGGGCGGCATCGCCGCGCCCGCAGCGCTCGCGGTGATGCTCCTGGCGCCAGCGCTCGCGATAGAAGGGCTCTTTCTGCAGGTCGTGCTGCTGGGGCCGCGTATGACCTTGTACGCGCTCACGCTCTCGTGCCTCGCTGCGGCGCTTGTGATCGGGCTGGTCCGGGTTCGCGGCCGCGAACCGGGGGGCGTCTGGCGGGCCGGGGGAGGGGGACTGAGTGTGGTGGACCACGTCGGTCCCTGGGTGGTCGCGGGCCTGTGTGTCGGAGCGGTGTGGGGTGGCGGAACCGTCGGACTCACCTGGGGAGAGCAGGTGGGCTGTGCGGTGCTCGTGGGACTCAGCGCCAGGTTTTCTCCGACCTTCCTGGTCCTGTCGTTTCTCCCGCTGTTGTCCGGCGGACTCCACCCGTCAGCGGTCTTGGTGTTGCTGGTGCTCGGGCCGGCGCTGTCGACCGGCGGCATCATTCAGCTCGCGCGGAATGAAAGCTGGTTCGCCGCCGCGTGTGTGGTGGTGATCTACCTGACGGTGGCGTTGACCGGGGCGTGGGGTGTCGGGGCCGGCGGGTTGGACCTCGTCCTGGGCGGGCTTGGGGTGTCCGGCGCGGGCGGCCTCGCGGCGGCGGTGGTCGTCGTGCTCCTGCTGGCGCGCTCCCTGGTGGTCGCGGGACCCCGGGCCTGGCTCGGCCACCTCGACGCTTCCGCGGCACGAGCGGAGAACGGTACGGCGCACCAGCACGATCATGGGCACGGGCATGGGCATGGCTGACCGAGTCGGCGGTGGTGTCGGTTAGCGGCTCACCCTCCGTAACAGCTTCTCCAACCCGGGCTTCAGCTCGGCGGGCGCCCCGGCGAGCGCGCTTCGGGTCGCCCGCTCCGCTTCGCCCTCCAGCGTCCGGAAAAACGGCTCCTTGTCCGTCAAATCTGGGCCATTGTATGCCCGCTGGATCAGCAGCTGCAGGGCGGGTTCCGGGCTCAGGTACTGCACCATCCGCGTCTCGGCCGGTACCCCGGCGCCCGCCTGGAGCTCGAACAGCCGATCGAGCCCGCGGCTCACGAAGGGCGAGTCGTAGGCCGCTCGGAGCTGGTCTACGGTGTCCTTCCAGGCCACCG
>CANKTH010000140.1 GCA_947486185.1 Deltaproteobacteria bacterium | reverse complement strand
TGTCGCCGGTGAGGCTGAACACGGCGCCGCCCGCGAGCGCGTGGCCGGACAGCGCAACGACAACCGGGCGAGGAAACAGATACAACCCCATGGTGAAATCGGAGAACAGCCGCACAACCTCCTGCCGCTCGGCCGGGGCCATCTTGGGGAGCGCCTTCAGATCGAAGCCCGGGCAGAACATCCCGGGGCGCCCCGTGAACACCACCGCGTCGGCCGACGTGAGCGACGGCAGACTGTTGACGAGGGCCGGCACGGTGGACGCATTGAGGGCGTTGACCTTACCATCATCGAGGGTGAGCACGGCGATGTTGCCGACGCGGTGAACGTTGACCGGGGAGACGTTGGACATCCCAACGGATTATCACGGGCCGCCGAGGTCACCATGTTCCTGCCCCCCGAGATCGCCAGTCTCCTCGATCAGGTCCTTCCTTCCTCATGGACCCTGCCCGCGGGCATCCTGCTCGCCGCGTTCGGCGAGCGCGTCTACCGCCTACTGGTGCTCGCGCCGGGTCTGCTACTGGGCATGTGGATAGGCGCGCAGGCGGGTCCCTTGCTCGGCCTTACGCCGATCCTCTCAGCCGCGCTGGCGGCGGTGCTGGCCTTCCTGGGCGCGCTGGCGTGCCAACGGGCGGAGAACCTGGCGGTTCGCGCGATGGGCGCCCTCGCTGGGGTGCTGGCCGGGGCCTGGGGCTGGCAGATGGTCACGCAGGCGCTGGCGCCGTGGTGGGCGGCCGTGGTCGCGGGGATCTTGGGACTGTTGATCGCGCCTTATCTACAGGTGTGGCTCATGCGCGGACTCACGGCTTTCGCCGGGGGCTTGTGTATCGCGAGCTTCGCCGGGCGCGCCCACGATCCGCTCGTGGTCGGCGCGGTAACCGTGTTGGGTATAGGGTTTCAGAGCTGGATGGCGGGCGGTTCGTCCACGCCGGCCAAGAAGGCGCCAAAGAAGAAAAAGTAGAAAGCCTTGTTGCTCTTATGCTTTTGACGCGTGATCCGTCCCGAAGCTTGGTGACTTCGTTCGCGTACAGTATAGTGCTGTGGCCTCATGGAGACGCACATGTTCCGTTTTTCTCTTCTCACCCTGATGCTCGTGGCCTGTTCTGACAAGGGCGGCGATTCTTCGGGCACCACGCCCACCACCGCGCCCACCGACGATACCGCCACCACGGGGGCCGACGACACGGGCACCACGCCGGCTGATGACACCGGCACCACCCCCACGGGCCCGAGTTTCGACGATTTCAACGCCGTGCTCATCGCCAACTGCAACGGCTGCCACATCGGCGGTGGCGGTTCGGGCGGCCTGAAGTTGGATGATGCCCGCGCCGCGACGATGGGCGTCGCTGCCGGCGGCGGCGGCACGCTCGTTGTCTGCGGCGACTCAAGCAACAGCGTGCTCTACCAGAAGACTGGCCCTACGCCGCCCTACGGCGGCACCATGCCCCAGGGTTCCGGCCCCCTCGACGAGGCCAATCGGGACATCATCAAGGGCTGGATCGACGCCGGCTGCCCCTGAGCTCAGGCTCGGCTCACCGGTCCGCCGCGGCAGTGACGCTGCCGACGAACCACGCCGCTTCGCCGGGCGCCACCCCTACGAACAGGGGTGTGCGGCCGGCCTCCGGCTTACCGGCGAAGATCCCGATCTTCGCCGGAAGCCGCAGCGGCTGGGTGAACCGACCTTCGGCCCCTACGAGCCGCGCGCGGTCCCCGTTGAGCCGGCTGGCTGCGTACGACTCCAGGCCCAGCGCGGCCGTCGCATAGCCGTGGAGGATCACCCCACCGAAACCCGCCATCCGGGCGTAGGGGCCGAGCCAGTGGATTGGGTTGACGTCGCCGGTCGCGCACGCGAAACGACCCCCCAGATCGGCGCTTAGTTCACGTTCAAGGAGCAGCTCCGCGTCCGCCGGGACGGTTGGCTTGGCCTTCTTCGCCGTGTCGGGTGCCCCTCCCTCTTCGGCGGCGCCTCCGCGTCGGGGCAGAGGCACGTAGGCGATCAGCGTTGAAACCAGGGATTCCGGTGCGGACTCCGTGCCGGTGATGAGCTCACTGTGGAGCAAGGCACGTTTTCCATCGTCGTCGATGTGCTTGAGGCGGGCGCGTAAGCGGAGGGGCTCATTCGCGGGGAGCGGCGCGCGGGACTCCCACGAAAAGCCCGCATTGACCGCGCGCTTGAGCTCGTAAGGGAGTCCGGCGAAGGCCCCGGCGAGCATCGGGAAGCCCCACTGCGAAAAAAAGTGGGGTGGAAGGGTATTTCCCCAAGCCGCGACATCGCCCTGCACCGCGTCCAGGTAAGCGGCGACGAGGCCCGGGGGACGGGCAGGCACCTCACGCTCGGTGTAGGGACCGGGAAGCTCGGGTTTGTGCTCGCCCCGGCCCGCGAACGCCAGCCCCAACATCGCCCGAATGCCTGGCCCTTGCTCCCTGAGCTGCGCCCACGGCCCCATGGTCAGGGGGTTCCGCAGCAGCGAAAGCCGGTGCGCGCGTTGGCGTAGCCCGCCCCGAAGGTGTCGTTCCGCCGGTAACACCGCGCGTGGTCATCTTTGGTGTCCCAGGCGCCGCCCAACAACACTGCTTTGCCGGCACTGTCACCTACCCACTCCTCAACGTTACCCGTGAGGTCGTACACGCCGCCCGGGGTCGCGCAGCCGGGCAGTTCGCCGGTGTAGACGGGCCGGAACTGGTCTCCTTCCTTGCCGTCCCAGCAGCGGGTCTTGTCGTGGAAATCGGCGTACGGGTAGGCAGTTCCTTCGATCATGTCGTCGGCGTACTCGCCGTTCTGGTTGTCGTCGGCCGCCTTGGCGTTCTGACACACGCTCACCCACTCCTGCTCGGTACAGAGGCGCTTTCCTGCCGCTTCACACGCGGCTTTGGCCGTCACCCAGGACGTGCGGATCGCGGGCACGTTGTGCTTGCCGCTCACCGCCTTCCCGTCCACGATCGCGGCCTCGAAGGTGTCGATCTTCACCGTGAGGCCGTCCATGGTCACCGTGCGCATATCGGGCACATCCGCCGGGATCGCGCCCACCACCTCGGCCTTGTCCTTGAGGTTCCCCGCCTTTGTAGCTGCTTCTTCAGCCGTGGCGCCGAGCGCGAGCTCGATCTCCTTGGCCATCGCCTCGGCGGAGGCGCCGGACCGGTAGAGCTTGCCGTTGATGAAGATCCGAGGTGTGCCGTGGATGTCGAGCGACGCACCCACCTCACCGTCACGGCGCACCAGCTCCATCTTGGATTTATCCGCGTAACAGGCGTTGAAGGTATCGAGATTGGCTCCCGCCTCTCCCGCGTAGGTGCGCAGGTATTCGTCGCCGAGCTGGTGCTGATTCTTGAAGGCGAGATCGTGGAAAGCCCAGAACTTTCCTTGCTCCTGGGCGCACACAGCGGCGTGTGCCGCGCGGCAGGCGTCGCGGTGTTTGGGGTTCTTGACCCCGGGGTTGCACGTCGGGTTCATCGGGAAGTGTTTGAACACGAACAACACCCGATCCCCGTAGGCCGCGTACAGCCGCGCGATCTCCGAAGAGGTACGCTTACAGAAGCCACATTCGAGATCGGCGAACTCGACGACCGCCACCTTCGCCTTCGGGTTGCCCTTCCACGCGTCGTCGGCGTCAAGCGTGAAGGTGGCCTCCTTCTTGTCCTCGGTGGTCACGGTGAAGCTCATGGTAGGAGCTGGACCTTTGGGATCGCCCTCCAGCTTCGCCACCTTCGCCCCGAGGTCTGCCGCGGGGCCACCGTCCGCGAGCAGGCTCGACTTGTAGAGCTGCTGCCCGCCGATCGCCAGCACCGCCACGCCGAACCAGGCGCCGAGCGCGGTGCCGATAAGCTTGGAAGAAGGTTTTGCGGCCACCCCACTGGCCAGCCCGAGCACGAGCGTCGCGGCGTTGACCGCATAGAGCCGCATGCACCACGCGCACACATTCCCGAGCTCGGTGACGGAGATGTAATAGAGAAAGCCGGAGAATCCGACAGATCCCAGGCCGGCGAGCGTGATGAGCAGCCCGCCGCCCGCTTGTCCGGTGAGCGCGAGCCCGGCGATCACGGCGATCATGCCGTAGAAGGGAATGGCCCAGGTTCCCAACGGAACCCCGAGGATCTCGGACCAGGCGCTGGTATTCACGATGTCGCAGTTGACCCCCTCGGCCTCCTCGCAGCCGATGAGCGCGCCCTTCTGCGCGTCTGTGGCGTAGAGCTGCGTGTCGTGGTGCCAGCTCATCAGGCCCCCGACGCCCATGCCGAAGACGGCCAGGAGCACCAGGAGGACGAGCGCGACGCGTTGGTACCCTTTCATGGCTTCTTCCCCGCGGCCGGGGTCGGGGTGGCGGCCGCTTTTTCATTGTCGAAGGTCGGGATCGGCTTGCCGTCCGCCGCCGCGAGGATCTCGACAAAACCGCGCTGCTCGGAGTAGCCGGTCTTACGGAACCTGGTCACGCCGTCTTTTCCGATCACGAAGATCGTGGGCATCGAGGTGACGGAGTAGCCGCCGAGCGCCATCGCGTCGTTGTCGAAGCCGATCGGCAAGGAGGAAGAGACCGGTTCCGGCAGCGCGGTCAGGAACTTCTCGGCGGCGGCGCGGTCACGGTCGACGTTGACCGCGATGAAACGCAGGTCCTTACGCTCCTCCGACAGGCGGGAGAGCGCCGGGAGCTCCTTCTTGCACGGAGTGCACCAGCTGGCCCAAAACGAGATGATGACGGTTTTCCCTTGCTGTTCGGAGAGGGTGAACGTGCCGCCCTCACGAAGCTCTACCGTGAAGTCCGAGGCGGTGTGCCCCACCTCGTCCATCGCCTCGAGCGGGATCATCTCAGGCGCCGCCCAGGCGATTTGTGCTGCGACCAATGCCCCAAACATGGTACCTCCGTTTCGCGCGCGCCTTAATCCGCCCGATTCGTTCGGGCTTGGCACCTCGGTCGCAGTGTGTCAAAGTGCGACAAACCCGGACCCCCGATGCTCCTCCTGCTCACCGCCGGCCTCAGTTTTGCCGCAACCTGGTACTTGGACGCTGACACCGACGGCTACGGCGACCCCGCCGAAGCAGTAGGCGCCAGCACCGCCCCCACGGGCTACATCGCCGACGGCAGCGATTGTGATGACACTGACGCGGGGGTGAGCCCCGCCGACTCCGAGACTTGCGACGGCGTGGACCAGAATTGTGATGGGGACGTCGATGATGGCAGCGTCTGCCCCTACCAGGTCGAGACCTACGCCGGCCACGGCTACATGTTCGTGGGCGACGTCGCGGAATGGACGGACGCCCGGGATTATTGTCAGGATTTCGGCTACGAGCTGACGACGATCTCCTCCGCCGAGGAGAACGCCTGGCTCGACGTCGAGATCGACAGCCGCTCCGTCCAGAAGTGGTGGATGGGCTTCAACGACCGGAGCACCGAAGGCGCCTGGGCCTGGCAGGATGGGAGCGATGGGACCTATACGAATTGGGCCTCCGCAGAGCCAAACAACACAGGCAGGCGAGGTGAGGACTGCGGCCAGCTCAACCGCTACACCGACGACAGTTGGAACGACGAGCCTTGCGGCGATGAGTTCCGGTTTGTTTGTGAGTCGGGCGAGGTCATCACGTGGACCATCGACGTCGATGGCGACGGCCACGGGGACCCCTCGGGCGCCACCATCACCTCCTCCGACCACACCGCGGGCTACGCCGAGGACAACGACGACTGTGACGACGCCAACAACCTGATCTATCCGGGCGCCGACGAATTGTGCGACGGGGACGACAACGACTGTGATGGCGCGGTGGACGAGGACGCCACCGACGCGCTCAGTTGGTACCCCGACAGCGACGGCGACGGTTTCGGTGACGAGGCCGGCGCGATCCTCTCCTGCACCAACGACGGCGGCTGGCTCAGCACGGGGACGGACTGCGATGATGGCTCCAACGCCGTCTATCCGGGCGCCACCGAGATCGCGGACGGCTTGGACAACGACTGCAACGGGATCGTCGATGACCTCGGGGACACCGACGGCGACGGGCTCGGGGACGACGCAGAGAGCACGATCTACCTCACCGATCCGAACAACGCCGACACCGACGGCGACGGCCTGTCCGACGGCGAGGAGGTGCTCGTGACAGGCACCGATCCGCTCCTCGCCGACACCGATGGTGATGGCCTCTCCGACGGGGAGGAGCTTGGCACCGCGCTCACCGATCCCCTCGTGGCCGACACCGACGGTGACGGGGTGTCCGACGGCGATGAGGTGGACGTCTACTTCACCGACCCCAACGACACCGACACCGATGGCGGTGGCGTGAGCGACGGGCTCGAGGTCAACGCCGACGGCACCGACCCCCTCAACCCGCTCGATGACGTGGGCCCCGACGTCGACGCGGACGGCCTCACCGACGCTGAGGAAGCCCTCCTGGGCACCGACCCCCGGGACTTCGACAGCGACGATGACGGGCTGGGCGACGGCGACGAGGTCAACACCTGGAGCTCCGACCCGCTGGACGACGACACCGACGGCGACGGGCTCGAAGACGGGGACGAAGCCCTCACCCACCTCACCGACCCCACCCTCGCCGACACCGATGGCGGCGGCGTCGATGACGGCACCGAGGTCAACCGGGACGGCACCGATCCCCTCGACGGCAGCGACGACCTCGCGGGAGACCCGGACGGCGACGGCTTGGACACCGGCACTGAGCTGGGCCTCGGTACCGACCCTGAGAACCCGGACACCGACGGCGACGGGCTCGATGACGGCGCGGAGGTGGGCCTTGGTACCGACCCGTTGGCGATAGACAGTGACGGCGACGGTCTGTCCGACGGCGACGAGGTGACCGTGTACGGAACCGATCCGCTGCTGGTAGATAGTGACGGTGGAGGCACCGCGGACGGCGAAGAGGTCAGCGACGGCACCAACCCCTCCGATCCGATTGACGATCTCGGCGGCGATCCCGACGGGGACGGCCTCATCTCCTCCTATGAGACCGCGATCGGCACCGACCCGCAGAACCCAGACACGGACAACGACGGGCTCGACGACGGCGAGGAGCTGGACATCGGGAGCGACCCCCTGGACGAGGACACCGACAGCGACGGGCTGCTTGACGGCGCGGAGGTCGACAGCTGGTCGACGGATCCTACGCTCGCCGACACCGACGGCGGAGGAGCGAACGACGGCGCCGAAGTATTGGTCGATCGTACCGATCCTCTCGACCCAAGCGATGACCTGACCACCGACACCGATGGCGACGGGCTCACCGACTCCGAGGAGCTGGTGATCGGCACCTCGCGCACCAACCCGGACACCGACGGCGACGGGCTGGGCGACGGCGAGGAGGTGCTGGATACCGGCACCGATCCTCTGGATCTGGACAGTGACGATGACGGGTTGGAGGACGGCGCGGAGGTGCTCACCCACGGCACGGACCCGCTCAACGAAGACAGCGACCTGGACGGGCTCTTCGATGGTGAGGAGGTCGACGACTACCTGACCGACCCGCTCGACGAAGACAGTGATGACGACGGCCTGCTGGACGGCACCGAGGTGGGCAGGGGCACCGACCCGCTCGACGCCGACACCGACGGAGGCGGGGTGTCGGACGGCGCGGAAGTGAACATCGATGGTACCGATCCGCTCGATCCGACCGACGACCTGCTGTTGGACTCCGATAGCGACGGCCTGGGAGACAGCGATGAGGTGGTCCGGGGCACCGATCCTTTCGACGCGGACAGCGACGATGATCTGCTTACAGACGGCGAAGAAGTGGTCACCGAGGGCACCGACCCACTGGACGCAGACACGGACGGGGACAGCCTGACGGACGGTGACGAGGTGCTCAACGTCAACACCGATCCACTCGACGCCGACACGGACGGCGGCGGGGTCAGCGATGGCGCCGAGGTGGTTGACGGTACCGACCCGCTCGACCCGACCGACGACGTCAGCGTTGACAGTGACTCCGACGGCCTCACCGACACTGAGGAGTCCGTGTTGGGTACTGACCCCCTCAACCCCGACACCGACGGCGACGGACTCGAAGACGGACGTGAGGTCACCGACGTGGGCACCGACCCGCTCATCGCCGACACCGACGGCGGCGGGGTATCCGACGGCGGCGAGGTCGACGTGGACGGCACCGATCCCCTCGACCCTACGGACGACATCGTCCCCGACAGTGACGGAGATGGGTTGAACGACGCCGAGGAGGCTACGCTCGGCACCGATCCACTCGACTCCGACAGTGACGACGACCTGGTAAACGACGGAGAGGAGGTAAACCTCTGGTTCACCGATCCGCTGAACCCCGATACAGACGGTGGCGGAGCCCCGGACGGCCAGGAGGTGTACACCGACGGCACCGATCCTCTCGAACCTGCCGATGATATCGGTGGTCCCGCGCCCGATAGCGACGGTGACGGCCTCGAGGATGACCGCGAAGCTACCCTCGGCACCGACCCGCTCAACCCCGACACCGATGGCGATGGCCTGAGCGACGGCGAAGAGGTGGATGGCACCCTCACGAATCCGCTCGTGGTCGACACGGACGGCGGTGGGGTAGGGGACGGCGATGAAGTGCTGGTGGACGGCACCGATCCCCTCGACGGCTCCGACGATCTCTCGCCGGACAGTGACGGTGACGGTCTCACCGACGAGGATGAAGCGGTGCTCGGCACCGATCCCCTCGATCCCGACAGCGATGACGACGAGCTCTCCGACGGCGAAGAAGTGCTCTCCGTCGGCACCGATCCGCTGGAAGAGGACACCGACGCCGATGGCCTGATGGATGGCCGTGAGGTGAACGAGACGGAGACCGATCCGCTGGATCCGGACGACGACGCGGACGGCCTGGACGACGGCGAGGAAGTGGATGTTCAAGGCACCAATCCCCGCGACGCGGACTCGGACGACGACGGATTGATCGACGGCGACGAAGTGAACGTCTACGGCACCGATCCGCTGCTCGCCGACACCGATGGCGGCTCAGTGTCGGACGGCGCCGAGATCGGTCAGGGTACCGATCCGCTTGATCCTTCGGACGACGTGGACATTCCCGAGAGCGAGCCGGCCGCCGTGGATCTCAAGTGGAACTACGAGGGCGGCGGTGGTTGTGCTTGTGACTCGGGGGCGGCCGGCTCGACGGGCGCGGGCCTGCTGGGGCTGCTCGTGCTCGGATTGGGGCGTCGGCGGCGTTCAACGTCGTCCTGATCTCGGCGCCGCGGGGCTCCGGTTCAGCCGGCGCCAGCCTGGACCTTCCGCAGCACGTCCAGCAGCTCCCGCACCATCCTGTCCGAGCTGAAGGAGCGGAGGGCGCGCTCCCGACCGGCGCGGCCATAACGTAGCCGAAGCTCGGGATCTTCCGCGAGCCGTCCGAGACGGGTGGCCATAGCCGCGACGTCACCAATAGGCACGAGCTCCCCGGAGTGCTCGTCGACGAGCTGCGCCGCGCCTTCCGTGACTGTCGAGATCACGGGCAACCCCGACATCATCGCTTCGATCACGGTCAGCGTCATGCCCTCCCAGTTGGAGCATGACAGAAAGATATCGGCGGAACCCAATAAGTCCGGAACGTCGCTTCGGAGCCCCAGGAGCCGGACCCGGTCCGAGACGCCCTCCTGCTCCACCAGCGCGCGGAGCTCTTCGGCGCGGGCCCCGGCTCCTACGAGGGCGAAACGAAGTGAAGGATGATCCTTCCGAAGCCGGGAGGCAAGCACGGGTATGTGTTCGTGGGCCTTCTGGGCGGTGAGCCGGCCCACGATCAACACCAGCACGTCGTCGGGTCCCGCGCCCATCTCCGCGCGCGCCGCCGTTCGGGCTGCCCCGGAGCGGGGGCCGAGCCCCTCCGGATCTACGCCATTGAAAACCACGTCGCAGCGAGACGCCGGAAGACCGCTGGCGACCAGCTTGTCGCGGACGTCGGGCGACACCGCCACCACCCGATCCGCCACGCGCATCAGCGGGCCCACCTTCGGGTAGCTCGCCGCGGGCCACCCATGCGCGATGTTCACGACGGGGATCTGCAAGCTCGGATCGGCGAGCCGCGCCACCCATGTCACCGCGAGCGAGTTGGTGACCATGACCGTTGGGCGACACTCCTGGATCAGCCGCCGGAGCTCCGTCGCGGCAGTCAACAAGCTATGTCGAACCCGACGAAGCACCGCATGTCGCCAAGCCACACCGGGGTGGAGCGACTCCCGGAGCTCGCCCACATCGGACACGACCGTGACCGCGACACCATGGTGGTGAAGCCAGTTGGCGACAGTCACTACATAGCGCTCCGCGCCGCCCGTGCCGAGGGTGTTGATGATGAGGAGCACCGAGCGGAGCGGTGGAACAAGCTCCAGATTCGGCGAAAGCGACAACAGGGCTTGAGCGTCGAGTCGGTCCTGCAACGACCGACACAAGTCTCGTATCGCCGCGCTTGCCTGGGGCGGTTCCCGTCGACCGACCGCGCTCGCTCGTACACGACCGAGGAACGTGGGCTCAAACGGCACTCCGAGGTGAGAGAACACCGCCGGGAAGCTTCGCTCTGGCTCCTGGACCAACGTCTCGTAGCGTACGAGCCGCATTCGGGGCTCCGCCTGCAGCCGAAGCGCGAAGAAAAAGGAGTTCCGCAGGTACCAGAAGAGGAGCGCGCCTTCGGTCGGGGTGAGGTCGGGCCGGTACACCCGGCGGAGCTCCGTTGTCACCGACTCAGGAACGAGCGCCGTTCGCCAGCCCCAACGCTCCAGATCCCCCGTGACCAAGGCGGCGATCACGTCTCGTTGATGCTCCCCCCACTTCTCGGCCGCAGAGTTGGCGACGTCGTCGTAGTGGCGGTAGATCCACAACGCGCGCGTGTCCGGGAACCGGCTCAGGATCTGGTCCGCGTACTGACTGTCGCAGATCGGCTTGAACACCTGCACCGGTGCCGGGTTGAGTAGGACCAACGCGCGTAGTGTAGGATCGGGCCGCAGTTGGAAGTCCGTGAACGCGGACGCATGATTCTCGTGGTAGATCTTTGTGAGTGGGCTGTTGTCCAGGATCCGCATGACCATCTTGGTGCCCGAACGTTGGCAGCCGAAGACGAAGCTCACCTGTTTGTAGGGCGCGCCAAGATAACGTAGCTGTCGTACCGTCTTGACTACACGCCGGCGAAACTCGGGCGCCGATTTACGCCAGGCCTGGAGGCGCGGGCGTAAACTCATCGAGGGCTCGAGCGATCGGACATACCAGGGCTCCGGTGGCGCCGCCCCGTTATCGTGCTGGCCGCTTCACGTCAGGGTGCGGTCAAAGCCGCGGCGACTTCGGCATCGGCGGTGCTCCCCGTGCGACTGTGATACGGTCGTCCTGAAGTGCCCACCGACTCGCCGATCCCCGCGCCGCCGTCCGGGAGAGCGGCGCTCTCGCCGGGTGGGCGCCGGCAGGAGTCCGGGCTCCGGGTCCTGCTCGTCATCACCCGGGGCGAGCCCGGTGGCGCACAAGTGCACGTCCAGGACCTCATCGCCGGCCTGGCGCAGGGGGTCCACTTTGAGGTTGTGCTGGGGGAAGAGGAGTACCTTAGCCGGGAGCTGCGAAAGCTTGGGGTGACGGTCCACGTGCTCTCCGAGCTCCAACGTGAGGTGGCGCTCGGCTCGGACCTGCGCGCGGTGGGCGCGCTCCGTGTAGCGATTCGTCGTTTCCATCCTCACTTTGTTCACACTCACAGCACCAAGGCGGGCTTGCTTGGTCGTGCGGCGGCCCGCCTCGAGGGCGTTCCTGCGGTCCACACCGCCCATGCCTGGTCCTTCTCCGACGGCCTCGGCTGGCGGCGAAAAGCCCTGGCGATCCCGCTCGAGGCGGTGGCCGCCCGGGTGACGCGCAGGTTCATCGTGGTCTCGGAGGCGGATCGCGAGGTGGCGCTCCGGTATCGGGTCGCGGCTCCCCGCCAGGTTCGTGTCGTTCACAACGGCGTCCAAGACGTGCCCGAGCGTGCCCGACCGGCGGGGCCGGGCGTGCCGGTGATCATCATGGTCGCCCGGCTGGCGCCGCCCAAGGACCATGCCCTCCTCCTACGCGCCTTGGGGGGCCTTGACGCGCCGTTCACGCTCCTCCTGGTTGGGGATGGCCCCGAACGGGCCGCGCTCCAGTCGGCTGTCCCGCCGGCGTTGGCTCCTCGTGTCCAGTTCCTGGGGGTACGGCACGACGTTGCGGCGCTCCTGGCCCAGTCCCACATCTTCGTGCTCGCCTCGCGCCAGGAGGGATTTCCCTTGTCGATCCTGGAGGCGATGCGCGCCGGCCTCCCCGTGATCGCGAGTGACGTTGGCGGCATCGCCGAGGCGGTGCTCACGAATGAGACGGGGCTCCTCGTAGCGCGGGGCGACGAAGCCGGGCTCCGTGTGGCGCTCCGGGAGCTGCTCGCCGACCCGGCCCGCCGCGGGGTGCTCGGTGAGGCGGGGCGGCGTAGGTATGAACACTACTTCACGCGGGATCACCTGCTCGCGGCGACCGGCGCCGTATACGCTGAGCTCGCGCTTGAGCTGGGTGCTCCGGCGCCCGTGGTCACCACGGTCAGGGGCGCAGGTGGAGGGACGAACTCGTGAAGCTATTCGGCATCCCGTACGAACCTGGCCAGCTCTATCGTCTCGCTGGCGACGTGCTTGCCGCGCTCCTCGCGGTCCGGATCGCCTTCCTTCTGCGGTTCGGGAGCAGCGCCGAGGACTCTGGCGTCGCGACGATCGTCGAGGAGGCGCCCTGGCCGGCGCTGGTTTTTGTCTTTACGGCGTTGCTGCCGCTCTACCTCGCGGACGCGTACAATCCGGCGGTCGACTTCCGTCGGCCGCTCGAGCTCGTCCGCCTCCGGCTCGCGGTCCTGGGCCTGTTCCTCGCCCAGGTGTTGTTGTTCTTCTTGTTCGGTTATGACGGTTGGGGGCGTGGAGTTGCCGCGCTCGCCAGTGTCACGTTTGGCCTCCTGCTCACGGTCTGGCGGCCACTGGTATCGTGGCTCGGCCCGGGCCCGGTGTTCCGCCAACGTGCGCTCCTCGTGGGTGATCGCGACGCGGGCCATGTCATGGAGGATCTTCTGTACAGCCGAGAGGATCTTCGCCGAGCGTACGAGGTGGTGGGCTCATTGACCTACCCACGGTTTGGTCAGCGACGCCGGGGCGATGACACGGATCCGTCCGTGCCCACGTCACTGCACGGTGTGCCCGTGCTCGGCGAGATCGGCGACGTGCGGCGGGTCGTCGAAGAACGGCAGATTGATCTCGTCATCGTCGCGGTTCGCGGCGCTCTTAACGGCGGGCTCACCCGGGCGTTGCTCGGGTGTAAGTCGCGGGGGGTCGCGGTCGAGGAGATGGCGACAGTCTACAAACGGCTGACGGGTAAGGTGCCAGTACTACAACTATCGGATTCCTGGCTTCTTTTTGGGCCGGTTTTTGCGGGATCGAGCCGCCTGGGGACGACGTTTTCGCGCCTCGCCGACATCACCTTCTCTCTGATCGGTATCGTGCTCTCAGCGCCCTTCATCGTGCTCGCCGGGATCGCGATCAAGCTCGAGTCCAGTGGGCCAGTGTTCTATCGCCAGGAGCGGCTCGGCCACAACGAGGCTCCGTTCCAGATCATCAAGCTGCGCACGATGCGGGAGGACGCCGAGGCCAAGAGCGGTCCGGTTTGGGCCACCAAGGGTGACGCGCGGATCACCAGGGTGGGACGTTGGTTAGGACCCGTTACGGAATAACTTACCCCTAATCGACGAGGCGACGGTTGCCATTGACGAGTCAACGTGTAACCCGAGGGCATGAGCGATGTCCAGGCGATTCGGCGGCGGTATGAGCTG
>CANKTH010000139.1 GCA_947486185.1 Deltaproteobacteria bacterium | reverse complement strand
GTTCGTGGGTATCGGAGCCGGACGCTGGAGGCCGACGGCTACCGGCTCCACCTGTTGGAGGCGCGCGGGACGGGGAGCGGGCCGCCCGTCATGATGTTGCACGGAATCGGCTCGACGGCAGCCGATTACGCGGTGCTCGCGCCGGGGCTGCGGGCTCTGGGATCTCGGGTTCGCCTGCCGGATTTCCCGGGGCATGGCCTCACCCCGCCGCCGCTGGGGGGCATGGTACCGACGGCACTGCGCGAGATGATGCTCACGCTGGCGGATCAGCTCCTCGACGAACCTTCGGTGGTGATCGGCAACTCGCTCGGGGGGATCGCCGCGTTAGAGCTTGCGATTGCTCGGCCAGACCGCGTCGCCGCGCTCGTGCTCGTGTCCCCGGGCGGGGCGCCGATGGACGAGGCGGGGCTGAGCCAGTTCGTGCGTAGTCTGCACCTGGACGATGATCCCGCAGCGCTGGCGTTCATCGACCGCTTTCTCGCGGCTCGCTCACCGCTGGCGGTCGGTGGGCCCCGATGGGGGCTCCCCGCGCGCCACCTGCTCGCCAAAGGGGTGAAGCAGCGTTTGACCTTGCCGGCGGTGCGCTCATTGCTCTCTGCGCTCACCCCCGACGACCTCGTCCGTGCCGAGATGATGGTGAGCCTGACGATGCCCGTCATGCTTTACTGGGGCGCGGAAGATCGGGTGTTTCCCCCGGGCGCCCTGGATTTCTGGTGCGCGTCCCTGCCCCCTCACACGCATTTGTACGTACCGCCCGACCAGGGACACGCTCCTTTCCTGGATGATCCTGTTGAGTTCACGCGAGCTCTTGCAGAGTTCCTGGAGATGCGTGGCGGCGCTCCGACGGGCTAGCGTCTAACGCCCGGATTACGCGGTCTTTTTCGGCTTGGGGGGTGGATGCGGGCTTGCTGGTTGGAGGGCAGCGACGGGGATCGCGTGCGGATCCGGCAGGGGGGACTGATGTTGGGGCGAGGACGCACTTGCGACCTGCTCTCGGGCGATCTTCGGGCGAGCCGCCGCCACGCGGTGGTTCGGATAGCGGACCAGTCCCCTGAGGTGGTGCCGGTGGGCCGGAGCCGCACCCACGTCAACGGCCGCTCGATCACGGAGACCACGGCGCTCCACGCCGCGGACATTCTCGATATCCCGGGTTTGAGTCTGAAGATCGTGATGGATAACAGTGGCGGGTCGCTGCCGTCGGGCTGGCGCGTGGAGTCAGCGCACGCCACGATGCCGATCCACTCCACGAGTTTTGTGGTAAGCGGCGATCTATGGGCCGATCTCCACATACTCGGCTGGAGCGGCGCAGCGGTGCAGTTTCATCTCGTCGACGGCGCGCTCCTGGTGGAGAGCCAGGGAGAGGTGCTCCGGAACGGAGTTCGGTTGCCGGTCGGCTACGTGGGCCCCGTGAGCGGCGGAGACCGGTTTGGCACGGGTGATGCCGCCTTCGTGGTGACCTGTGAGCAGCGACCGCGGCCGGCCCAGCCAACGGGAGCCTCGAGGCTGCGTCTCGAGTCGTTGCCAATGGGGGCCTGGCTCACCGTGGAGGACGCCCTGGGCCCCCGACGGGCCTGGCTCACCGACGCTCACCGCGACCTGTTGACCTGCCTGCTTCAGCCGCCGGTCCCGTACATCGCAGGTGACCTGGTGCCCGATTCGGTTGTGCGCGCCACCTTGTGGGGGGCTGCGGCGATCGGGGAGACTGGCCTGAATCAGCGCGTCGCTGAGCTTCGATTGTTCCTCGTCCGTGCGGGGATCAACGGGCTCGATCTCATCGAGCGGCGCGCCCACCAGACCCGTGTGTGTGTAGAGGATGACGCGGACGTCCACCTCGATTGAGCGTCGGTGAGCGGAGCGGAGTCGCGGGATCGGCTATGCTGAGGTTGTGTTGCTCCTGACGCTCTACGCGCTCCTCAGCCCTGCGGCGGCCCAGGCCGGCCCCACCGGGGGCATCGCTCTTGGGAAATACCGCACGTTCGCGGAGAGCCCGATCGGTCCGGCGTGGTGGATGGCCCTGCGAGGGGGTGTGGCGATCGTGCCCCAATTCGATTTGGAGATCGAGGGGAACTGGGGCCAGGGGCTGACGCGCGAGCACGGGATCGTCTACGACCTGCTCTCCCTCCGCGGGTCGGCGCTCTTCCATTTTACGCCGGATCGGCGTGCGGATTTGTTCATCGATGCCGGGATTGGCGGCCAATCGCTCAACATTCATCGTGACGGTGAGGGGCTCTCGCCCGGCCCCGACGACGAGGCGCTGTACCAGAACCCGTCGTCCGACCTCCTCGTTCATGCGGGGCCGGGGGTCATCGTGCACCTGGCTGGGCCGGTGCACCTCCGTGGGGATCTCCGTTGGCTGGGGTCTTTTGGCAACAACCCCACCGAGTCGGCCTCCGACACCTTTCAGAACGTCGAATGGACGATCGGCCTTGATTTTCGCCGCGAGCTCCCTCCCGACATCGACGGCGATGGCTACCCGAACAAAGAAGACGGCTGCCCCAACGACGCCGAGGACTTCGACGACTTCGAAGACGAAGACGGCTGCCCGGAAGCCGACAATGACAAAGACACCATCGTGGATGACGACGATCAGTGTGACTCCGAGAAAGAGGATTTCGACGGTTTCGAGGACGACGACGGCTGCCCCGAGAGGGACAACGACAAAGACGGCCTCACGGACAAGCGGGACGAATGCCCCAACCGCGCCGAAGACAAAGACGGCTTCGAGGACGAGGACGGCTGCCCCGACAAGGACAACGACGGCGACGGCATCGCCGACGCCAAGGACCGCTGCCCGGACCACGCCGAGGACGTAGACGGTTGGGAAGACGACGACGGCTGTCCCGACAAGGACAACGACGATGATCGGATCGCCGACGTACGCGATCTTTGCCCCAACCAGCCCGAAAACTACAACAAGATCGACGACGAGGACGGCTGTCCTGACGACGCGCCGCCGCCACCCCCTCTGCCGGACATCAAGAAATTCACGGGTGTGATCGCGGGGATCACCTTCGAGACGGGCAAGGCGAACATCCGCGCCTCCAGCTACCCCACCCTGACCGAGGCAGCCCGCACGCTGATCGCGTACCCCGATGTCCGAATCGAGATTCAAGGGCACACCGACGCTGTCGGATCAGACGCGAAAAACCTCTCGCTCTCCCAGTCGCGGGCCGACGCGGTGCGCACCTGGCTCCTCTCCGCCGGCGTGCCGTCGGACCGGATCCGTGCGGTGGGCTACGGGGAGACTCGGCCGCTCGCCGACAACGGCACCGACGCCGGTCGGGCTGAGAACCGTCGCGTCGAGTTCAGGCTCCTGAACGAAGACGGCACACTGCGTTAGCCGGCGTTGACGGGTTTCCGTCCACAGCCTGTCAAGGTCCGCCTTCTCCCTCGGCGTTCTCGGCGGGTGCCGGCACTACGTCCGGCGTGGGGGCGGTGGCGGAGCGGTTGAGCGCCTTCTTCAAGCCGGCGTCGGGCACCTTGGCCTTCTTGTCGAGCTCGACCCCGTTGAGACCCAAGCGTCGATCACGGAGCTCCTCGGCCGCCCGCCGCGCTGCGGCGCGCCGCCCGTCCACGTTTACCGCGGCGACATACAGCCGTTGTGCTCGTGCGAGGTCGCCGCTCCCGTTCGCGAGCGCAGCGCCCGCCTCCAGCTTGGCGCCGAGCGCCCCCGCGGCGGCCAGCATCGTCGGGTCGCGTGGGTCGATCCACTTTGCCTCCACGAGGAGGGCCGCGCGCTCCAGGAGGTCCGTCCGGCGGCCTGACTCTGTGATATAACACTCGATGAACGCCGTGTTCATAGTGTCCTTCTGCGCCTCGTGCCACCGCTTGTCGCGGGAGATGTGACGCTTGGCGTCTCGGAAACTCTCGCGGGCCTCTTCACACTCGCCCGCCGCCGCCAGCGCGAGCGCCCTCGAGCGGCCTGCCTCAGCCGCGCGGATCGCCTTCGCGCGTCCGACGATGGTCACCACGCCCTCCGCGCGGAATTCGCCGCGGCTGAACACGGGCACGGGCGGGCTCGCCTCCGCACCTGCTACCCACGCCATCACCCGTCCGGTGCTCCCGGGTTCATAGAGGACAAAACCCAGGTCATACACGCCTTCTTCGATCGAGTCAGGGAGCGGGAGGTATCCATCGCCCGTCACGAGCTCGCCCTCTTTCCATTTGGAAGCGACGTACCAGTCCAGCCCGGGCGCGAGCTCCCCCGAGGCCGCCACCGTGCCGGACTTCGACAAGAAGGCAACCACCCGAAAACCCTGGGATAACCCCGACCATGTCGTCCGGATGAACAGCCTGCCGCCTGGCGCCACCACGGGAGATGGGACATCCCAGTCCTTCAGGGTCAACGCCCCGCCGGCGAAACGCACCTCGGGAACGCCGGAGGTGGGCTTGGCCCGAAGGAGCAGGTCTTTCCGGATGTGATTGCCGATGTGTACCGTACGCGGGCCGAGGGGGTAACCGGGAATCTCGACGTAGTTCTCTTTGAACCAGGGCTGGTCCGGGATCTTGGTGGTCCGCGTCCACGCCCCGTGGACGTGGGCGAAGTCGGGCCGGCGCTCCTCCCAGATGTAGTCGTCGATGAAGGCCTTCACCCACTTGTGGTGGGCCACCGACACGTCAATAAGGCCGGCGTAATCGGTGATTTCCCAGTTCGTGTACCACATGTGGGCGCCCATGTCGACGTCCATGAGCTTGACGTGCTCGAGCTCCAGCTTCTCCTGGACCTCACGCATGTAGGTGACGCGTCGGTGTACATCTCTCACCGATGTCTCGGGAGTGAATGCGAAGTCATAGGAGTACGGCACGTTCACCGCGCCAAGTGCCACGGTGAACAGGAGCGCGTAGACGCTGCCGACCGCGATGCGCCCGGCGAGGAGGCGATTCGCCCACGGCAGGCCCTCGGAGAACAAGCCGATGCCCAGCCCTACCAGCACGCTCTGCGGGACAATCGTGAGGGAGTACCAGCGAAAGCCCTTCATCCAGTCGCCATTGGACCAGATAGAGAAGAACGCGCCGGTACACCAGGCCGCCCAAAGCGCTCCTCGGGTGGCCCATCCCGGGCGGCCCAGGGTTGCGAGCCCCGCGAACACCGCGGCGAACAAGACACTCCCAACGCGGATTTCCGCCCACTTGTGCGAAATGGTCTTGTTGAACCAGCTCTGCAGCTCCGTCGGGAGCCCGACGCGCCCATCCCACAAGGTCAAGACGCCGATCCAGCCGAGCAGGGCGGCGCCGAGCACCCGTAACCAACGGCGCTCCCCAAGCAGGGCAAGGGCGACGCCTGGAAAGGCGAAGATGATGCCGTAGTTGAACAGGTACTCTCTGAACTTCTTCCATCCGTCCGAGCTCCAGACCCACGGACGGAAGATCCGCTGCTTCGCGTAGTAGGTGTTGGGCCAGGGCCAGGAGTAGTAGTCCATCCGAAAGAGCTGGTAGGCCCCCACGGGGACCGTCGCGACCACCAGCCAGATCAGGGGCGAGAGCCACTGGCGTCGCGTGGCGGCGAGCATGAGTCGCGCCATGAAGCCGACCACGACATAGGCGAGCCCGTCCGGCCGGGTGAGTGCAAGCCCCGAAAAAGCAAGGGCACTCCACGGAAATCCCCTGGGACGCTCGGCGTCACGCAACAGGGCCCAGGCCCCGGTGGCCAGGAGCACACAGAACAGCGCGTTCTCGAGGCCTGAGGCGGTCCACACTGCGAACTGGGTTGAGGTGGCAAGCAGAAAAGGCGGAATTACCGCCCACTTGTGTGGGCTGTCCGGGAGGGCCTGACGCGACAGCCGCCACACCAGCACCTGTGTGAGCACGCCGAAGCCCCAGCCCATCACCTTGGCGCTGGTCCACGGCGGGATGAAGAGCAGGTGCCAGAAGGCGATCAGGAAGGTCCACAGCGGATTGGAGTAGCCTTCGACCCGCTCGCCGCCGACGTACGGGACCAGCCCGTCCCCTTCGGCGAGGTTGCGGGCATACGCGAAGGTGATCGCGGCGTCCTCGATAAAAAAGGGCTGCGGCCAGCAGAACACGAGGAAGTGGATGCTGTAGAGCGCGATCGCCGCCAGCAGCCAGCGGAGCTCGGCGCGTTCGCCTTCCGGCATTCCGAGGTATCGCGCGCTGATCATCGGACGCGCCCGCACAAGCAGCGCTCGTAACGGATCAGGGCTGCCTTGCTCACGGATCATCGCCCCACCGAACTCGCGGACACACGCTCCCGCGCGCCCGCGACGGGCGCCGAACCCCCAAAGACATGGGCGCTACATCGTCTTCTTGACGTCGGCGCCGACCTCGGCCGCGGCCTTTCGCGCCGCCATCTGCTTCTTGAGCTCCTCAAGCTGGGCCTTGGCCGTGACGTCTGCGGTCTTGGCCTTGATCGCCTTGAGCTTGGAATCGAGGGATTGCCCCTGGATCTCGCCGCCAACATCGGCCTCGGAGACCCGTTTGTGGATGTTCTCCCGCACGCCCTGGAGCGCCTTGAGATCGGCCTCCGTAGACATGCCATTGAGGGTCTCCTGGATGCGGATGCGCGCGTCGGCCGTGGCTTTTTTGGCGAGCATCTCGTCTCGCTCACGCTTCAGCTTCTCGATCTCGGCCTGGAAGGAGATCAGGCTGCCCTTGGCGTCCTCGGCCTGCGACGCGATCTTCTCCAGCTCCGCCTTCTTGGAGCCGATCGCAGAGTCAAGCTCGTTTTTCCGCTGGAGCAGGTGGAGGGCGACCTCATCTTCGCCTTGGTCCATCGCGACAGGGAGGGCCGTGTCGATCTCCTTCAGCTCCTTCTCCATCGCCTCCAGCTCGCCCTGGAGCTTGTTGCGCAGGTAGACGATGCCCGAGACGGCTTTTTTCAGGTCCCGGTATTTGTTGACCTGCGCGTCGATGGCGGTCTCGTAGACTGCCTCAGGATTTCGGCTTTCAGCCTCGGAGATCCAAAGGCTCCAGAAGCCCTTCCAGAGGTTCCCCAGACGATCAAAGAAGCTCATCAAACACCCCACGCTGGCGCAAATCGCCGTATAACGCTGTCGTGCTCGGGAGGTTATCCTGCCGGCGTGATTCCGACCCTCCTGAAGTTGCTCGTTGGCCCGTGCCTTGCCGCCGCGCCGATCGCCGAAGCCGGCCTGCCCCTGCTCGCCTACCCCGAGGACAAGGTGTACCTCAACGGGAGCGGCTCCGCGGATCCTGACGGTGAGGCTCTATTTTTCTCGTGGTACCAGGTGGGCGGTCCCGCGGTCGTGCTTGAAGGCGCCGAGACCGCCAGCCCGTCTTTCTTTGTCCCATCGGGCGGCACCTATCGGTTCGAGCTGGTGGTGGAGGATGGCACCGCGGAGTCCGCACCGGACGCGGTCGAGGTGGTCGTGCCGGAGGCCGGGCGGGACTATTACCGCGAGGGTGGCTGCGCGGTCCGGTCCGGTGAGCCTCTCCTGTCGGCGTTGTTCCTCCTGATACTCGGGCTCCGGCGGCGCCCCTGAACTCGGGGCTGTCTGGCGCGTTGGAGGCCCTGGCCGCGCGACCGCCCGCGGTTCACCATGATCCACTTCAGTTTCCCCGCGATTGCTATCGTTCGGGCGCGTCGCTCCCAGAGGTCGAGGTCGTAGCCGTGGTGGCGGCTATGCTGGCGTTCGGCAAGGTAGACCTGTTTCTCCCGGTGATTCGCCGAGTACTCGCCGCGGCCCAGTCGTTGGGCGGTGTGTTGCCTATGGTCGCCGCACCGGTGGAGGCGCGCGCCGAGGCGCTGCACGGCATCGCCTACCGCTGGTTTCGGACGGCGGATCTGGTCGCGCTCCTCACGGTTTGCGGCCGCGTGGTCGAAGATGGAGGTTTAGGGCGTATTTTCCGCGCAGGCCCCGCGCGGGAGTGTCTGGGCGGGGCGATCACCACGCTACGTACACATGCGGCGGACGCGGCGCGATTCAGTGCGGTAGGGCCGGCGTTTCCGAGCCTCTTCCCCCATCCGGAGGCAGGCAGCGCGTGTAAACGGTGGCTCATGCTCCTTCGTTGGATGGTGCGGCGTACTGAGCCCGACCTCGGCTTGTGGACCCACCTCGATCCTGCCCAGTTGGTCATTCCGTGCGACACACACGTGGGCCGGGTCGGGCGCATGTTGGGCCTCACGCACCGCGCGAGCGACGACTGGCGCACGGCCGTGGAGATCACCGCGGCGCTCGCGCGGCTGGATCCTCAGGATCCGACCCGCTACGACTTTGCCTTGGCACACCTGGGTATTTCTGGTGACTGCCGGGGGTACCGGATCCCGGAGGTGTGTCCCTCGTGCCCGCTCGAGCCCCTGTGCGAAGCGCCGCTGGTCAGGGACAGTCGGCGTAGGAGCAGGTGAAGCTCGCGTCGTCCCCTTGCGCGCTGGTCGTCGCGTCGCCGTGGCTGCCCAGATCGTCGGGGGCGTTGTCGTCGACCCCGGGCGTGCCCCATTCGCAGCCGCTCGAGACCAGGACCCCGTTGTCCGGACCGACGCCGGTTCCGGCGTGACCGTAGATGTACGCCCCGCCGGCGGAGGCCGCGACGTTGTTGGTGAAGCCGGCGTTGATCGAGGGGTCGCTCGCGACGCACTCCAAGACGCCGAGCGAAACCCATGCGCCCCCGCCGGTCTCGTCGGCGTCGTTGCCGTTCACGAGGGTGTCGACGAGCTTCGCGTAGCCGTAGCGGGTGGCGCTCCCGGCGCGACCTACGGCGATGCCTCCGCCGCGGGTGGCGCTGTTGCCCTCAATGACGCAGCCTGAAAGCAGAAGATTGGGGTCGTCGGTGGTGCCCTGGCCCGCGGCGCTCGTGTGGACCACCGCGCCGCCGCCGATGGTGATGCCGGTGCTGTCGGTGAAACCTTTGCCGCCGGTCAGCGTGAGGCCGCTGACGTACACCTGGCTGAAGTCTGCGACCCGGATGCTGGAGACCAGTACCCCGAGACCGTCGAGCGTCGTGTCGGATGCGCCGTACATGCCCACCACGTCGATCGTGATGTTGGAAGGGGCGTAGATCCCGACATTCCACGTGCCGCGACAGATTTGGATGGTCGAATCCCGGTCCGCGGTGGCGAGGGTCAGGATGGCGGGGGCGCCGTCGTAGACGGTCCAGTCCAGGTTGCTCCGGCTGTCATCCGAGAAGATCTGGGTGACCAGGCCATCTTCGGCGGTGGAGTCCCAGGCCGCTGCGTCACAGTCGTTCTGGACGCCGTCGCAGTACTCCTCGGCCCCCGGCCATACCCAGGGGTCGTCGTCATCACAGTCGTTCGCTTCGGTGCTGACATCGACGGACGCGTCAGGATCGCAGGTTCCGGGATCGGACTCGTCGCCGAAGCCATCGCCGTCGGCGTCGAGGTAGTAGAGAGGGAGATCCTCGTCGATCTCGCCGTCACAGTCGTCGTCGGCGGCGTCGCACTGTTCAGACGCGCCCGGGTTCAGGGTCGCGCTGGAGTCGTCGCAGTCGGTCTGATCGGCGACCCAAGACACATCGGGCGCTTCGCACCAGCAGGTCGAGCTTCCGGCGGCGTCGCCGTATCCGTCGCCGTCCGTGTCGGGCCAGAGCGCGACACAGGCGGGTGCGTCAACCTCGTTGGCGTCGCCGTCACAATCGTCGTCCCCGCCGGTCGCGCAGGTCTCCGTCGCGGCTGGCGAGCGACCGGCGTCGTTGTCGTCGCAGTCGCCGGCGACGGTCGCCGTCTGATCAGCGTCGGGCACACAGACACAGGCGCCGTCCCCGATCCCGAAGCCATCGGCGTCCGCGTCCGTGTAAAACGAGCCGCAACCCTCGGCGTTGGCCTCGTCGGCCACTCCGTCGCAGTTGTCGTCGACGCCGGCCGTACTGCACTGCTCGGCGAGCGTCGTGGCGCGGGTCGGATCTGAGTCGTCGCAGTCCGGGCCGCCTTCCGCCGCCGAAAGATCGCCGTCCCCATCGGCATCGACGTCGCCCGCGCAGTCCGCATCGGTCGCGTCGGCGAGGGTCTCGGGGGCGCCGGGGTAGACCCGGTCGGGACTCAGCCCGCCGGGATTGTCAAAACTGTCGGTGGTCGTATCGAAACAGTCGGTTCCGTAGGCGCCGGTCTCGTCGGCCTGGTACAGACTCCGGGCGCCGTCGTCATCCTGATCGAAGTCGTCGGCACCGTCACAGTCCTGGTCAATGCCGTCATACCAGGTGTCAGTCGCGTCCGGCCGGATTTCTGCGCCGGTGAGGTCGGGCCACCCGTTGAGCGCCACGACCGTGCCGGGCTCGTCGTGACAGTCTCCGCGGCCGTAGCTCGCCGGGATCGCGAAGGCGTAGTCTGCCGCATAGACGCCGTCTCCGTCCTGGTCGCCGTCGTTGCCGTCACAGTCCTGGTCCACCCCGTCGTACCAGATCTCCGCGGCAGACGCGCCGATCGTCGGGTCGCCGTCGTCACAGTCGCCGTCGCACGAGCCGTCGGCGGCCGGAGGGCCAGCGCATACGGCGCCATCGCCGTCCTGATCGTAGTCGTCCTGCCCGTCGCAGTTGGCGTCAGTGCCGTCGTAGGCCACGTCGTCAGCGCCGGTGTAGACATCTGCGGGGCCGAACCCCGCTTCGTTGGCGACGCCGTGTTCTTCGTCGTCCCCCGCGTCGTCGAAACAGTCGGTGGCGTTGGGGGTCAGCGCGTCGTGCCACTTGGAGTCCTGGCCGTCGCCGTCCTGGTCGTAGTCCGAGTTGCCTTCACAGTCGGCGTCGGTCCCGTCGTACCACGCGTCGTCAGCGCCTGGGTAGACCAGCTCGGGCGGGAGGTCGCCCGGATTCCCGAACGCATCGGCCGCGCCGTCGAAGCAGTCGTCGCCCGGGGTGGTGGTCGTCGCGCCGAGCTCCGGGTGGCGCGCTGAGCGGAACCCGTCCCCGTCCTGATCAAAATCGCCGAGCCCATCGCAGTTCTGGTCGATTCCGTCGTACCAGGTCTCGGCCGCCTCCGGGTGGATGTCGGCTGCGCGGATGCCAGAGGCCCCCCCATCGGAGCGGTTGGGGGTAGCGGCGGGGTTGTCCCAACAATCGACGTCAGCGCCGAAGCCGTCACCATCGGCGTCTACCGCCTTCCACGCCGGTTCACAGCCGCTGATCGCGATCAGCAGTATCCATCCCGCACCGATCCGCATGGCTCCACCTCCGCGGGCGCGGTTATCACGAAACCCGCGGGAGGGCCTTGGGCCCGGTCACGGAACACTGGCGCCGCGGCCGAATTCGGCCACGGCGCCAGTGTTCGCCCCGAGATCCTGCGTCGAACGCCTACTGGCAGACGATGTGCGGCTCGCCGCCGTCGAAGCTGAGCTCCCCACACGCGTCGCAGGTCTTGTCGCCGTCGAGCACCATGAGCGCCTCGTCTTTGCCGAACAGGGCGACGTTGGCGACGGGCTCGATCTCGCAGCCCTCAACCCGCGCCGCGCTGAGGTCGATCGCGAAGGTGCCAGCCTCAACACCAACTTCACCGACGATCATCGAGGCGTCCCCGTCGTTGACGACCTCGAGGTCGTAGCCGAAACTGCCGTCCCGCTCGGTGCCCATCTCCCACGTGTAGCTTAGCTTGAAGGAGGCGTTGAACCCCATGTCGAGCTCGGCGTACAGGTAGCTGCCTCTGGCCTCGAAGGTACCCCTGTCCGTGCGGATGGCAAAGTGATCGTAGGTGGTCAACACTTCGTCTGCAGTACGCCGGTCGATCACCATACTGCCTTCAAACTCGACAAGACCCGCCGTGACGCAGCCGCCGGTGATCTCAACAAGGTGTTTGTCGATGTCTGTGATCCGGGGACAAGAGCCGTCGGTGGTCTCCTGGACCAGCGCTTCAATGCTGTTGAGGCAATCGAAACAAGGTGTCGCGGCGTCGACCGCGGCGTCGACATCGTTGTAGCTGCCAAAGCGGTAGGTGTAGGCGCCGGAGGAGGGGGCGTCCGGCGTGGCCGTCCGGTCGGGAATCTGAACGTCGGCGATGCCCGCGTCAATGTCCGCGGCGAGCGCGGGCTGAGTGTCGGAGGCGTTGCCCAGCTCGCCGCAGGCGCCAAGGGTGAGCAGCAAGGGCAGGGTGAGGGAAACGAGGGTGCGCATTGGCGTTCTCCAAGTGCACCCTACCAATACTTCCCCGACCGCTACCCGTCCCCCTACACGCGGCTACACCCATCCGTCAGCGTGCAACACCGAGACAACAGCCGCCTACCGACGGCGGTCATCGGGCCCCGCGCTCAGCCGAGAGAGATGGGGTTCATGAAGTCTCTGGCCCGCGAGAGAGCAGCGCGAGCGGCGCGAGTCTCCTGCACGGGGTTGCGCCGTGCAGCCCCCTGGCCGAGCGGTCCGTGGCCCATGGGTTGGTGGGCGGTGAAATACCTCCTATGAAGAGGATGATCGAGATTCGGAGCTCGTGGAGACTCCGGGGAGGTTTGCGTGGTGTGGCGGGCGCGTGTGTTAGGGTCGGGGCGCGTTTCGCGTAGGAAGAAGTACTCATGGTGAAAGACGGGGCGAAAGACATGTTCCCGAGCCTGATCGAACTCTTCCGTAAACGCGAGGGGCGCCCGGCTGGCTCCCTGGCCGCCTGAACGAGGGGCCGCGAAGGTGGAGGCACGCGCGGTGAGACGGGCGGCCTACATCGCCGTCGGCGCCAACCTGGGCTCGCCGCTCCGGCAGGTCGAGTCGGCGTGCGTAGCGTTGGCCGGCCTGCCAGAAACAGAGCTTGTCGGGGTATCTTCCTGGTACTGGAGCGCGCCGATCGGCCCCGAGGGCCAGCCCGAGTATCTCAACGGCGTGGTCGCGCTACATAGCGGGCTCCCGTCGATGGTCCTCTTGTCGCACCTTCACCGGATCGAGCAGGAACACGGGCGTCAACGTCGCACCCGATGGGCTGCGCGCACCCTCGACCTCGACTTGTTGCTGGTGGGCGGTGAGGTGTCGGATCTCCCAGGTTTGAAGCTGCCACACCCGGAGATGAGGGTCCGCAATTTCGTGATGGTACCCTTGGCCGAGCTCGCGCCAGACCTCAGGCTCCCCGACGGGGGCTGTGTGTCGGAGGTCGCGGCGGCTCTGGGCCGGGCGGGGCTACGGCGCTCCTGAGCGGATCAATCGGCGATCCACCGCCGTGCTTCATCTTGGCTCCACGCCTTTCGGATAGCATAGTCCGCGAGTTGATCCGCCCCGATCCGGCCGACGCCGAAATAGGCCGCGCGTGGATGCGCGAAGTACCAGCCGCTGACCGAGGAGGCCGGCCACATCGCCATCGATGAGGTGAGCTCCACGCCCAGGCGCTCGGTCACGCCCAAGAGCGCGAACAGGGTGCGCTTCTCGGTGTGGTCCGGGCACGCGGGGTATCCCGGCGCGGGACGGATGCCACGGTAGCTCTCGGCCACGATGGCCTTGGCATCGAGGTTTTCGTCGGGGGCGTAACCCCAGAGCTCGCGGCGTAGCCGGGCGTGAGTCAGCTCAGCGTAGGCCTCGGCCAGCCGGTCGGCGAGCGCCTTCACCATGATCGCGCGGTAGTCGTCGTGATCGGCCTTGAATGCCGCAGCGAGCTCGTCCGCACCGTGCACCGTCACGCAAAAACCGCCCACCCAGTCGGCGACACCGGCGGGCGCGACGTAATCCGCCAGCGCAAGATTGGGACCGGGCTTGTCGTTCTGTTGGCGCAGGGTGTGCATCGTCGCGAGGGCGGTGTCACGTCGCTCGTCGGTCCAGAGCGTCACGTCATCGCCCTGTTGGTTAGCGGGCCAGATGCCCACGGCCGAACGTACGTTCAGCTGCCCCCGGGTGATGAGCTCTTGGAGCAAGGTGTTCGCGTCGGCGAAGAGCTTCCGGGCCTCCGGGCCGCGGATCGCGTCGTCCAGCACCGAAGGGTAGGCGCCCGGGAACTCCCACGTATGGAAGAAGGGTGTCCAGTCGATCCACGGC
>CANKTH010000138.1 GCA_947486185.1 Deltaproteobacteria bacterium | reverse complement strand
TGTGCCAGAGACGCTGGTTCTGGCCAAGGTTTTCCTGAGCCTCGCCGCGCTACTCGGCCTCTGGGTGGCGGTTCTCGGGGTCTGGGTGGCGGCTTGGCCACTCCTCTGACGACACCGGGTGCCGATTCACCCGGAGCGGAGCAACGCTCAATTCCGGACGGAGTAACGCCCCCCGTCATCCCAATCCGCGCGCGGCCAGAGGGCGAAGCGGTCGTCTTCGCCGGTGCTGCCGATCCACCGTTCGGGATCGGAGAGCACCCGGACAAAGCCCTCGATCCCAAATCGAGCGTTCAACCCGTCTTCGATACGCTCGTCGTACGAGAAGCGCACGCGGAGCCGCCGCCGCATGGTGAGCACGCCGTCCTCCACCGTAGGCTCCTCGACCACGCGACCCACCACGATGAACAGTGGGCACGTGCCGTACTCGTAGAGGTGGTGGTAGCCCGGGTCCATGTCGAGTGATCCAAGGTTGGCCAGGAAGATGCTGGTGTACATCGGGTCGTCGCGGATGAAGAAGGCGGGGAGGAGGTTGTAGTAGTCGAGCACGAAGAGAGCCTCGCCCGCGAGCCACAGGAACGGCCGAGGAAGTAGGTTGAACAGGTCATACTCCTTGTCCGCAGACGTTCGCTTCTCGCTCCGGTTCTCCCCAATCTGGGCGTTGACGCGCTCGGCAAAGCCAGCGAAGGACTCGCCATCCAACATCTGCAGCTTGATCGTCGCGAGCTTCGCGTCCCGGTCGAGCTTCTTGCGCTTCATTGCGAAGGTCAGCCAGCGGCCGTTCCTTGCGTAGAGCCGCCGCCCGACGACAAACCGATTCATCCGAGGGGTAGCCGCGAGCGCGATGTTGGCTGCGGCGACCACCACGTGCGTGAGGTTGGCGTCGCAGCTCTTCCGCACCTTCTCGCTGAACGCGAGCAGCCGGTCCGCGTCGATCACCGCGTCGAAATAGACCACGCTCTCGTTTCGTGTTCGCATGATGAAAAACATGAGGCGGCGATAGGGATGGACATCGAGCAAAGTCCCATCAGAACGCGAGCTTTTGAGGCTGGCAAGCAACCACAGGCCCGCGAGCACCAGGAGCCCGATCATGTAGTTCGTCATTCCTCAACCCGAGTACGTCGCTCGCGCTAACCGACAGAGCCCCGCCCGGCCCGCGCCCCCGTAGTAGCTCGTGATATCGGGCGCAGATGGAGCGACCCGCGGAACGATCCACGCTCACGAACGGAACGCTCATCGCCGGCGAGCCGACCGCCAGGGATCCACTGCTGGCGTTCGAACGGACCGTGCAAGCCCAGAGCCGTCCCGGCGAGCGCCGGCGAACCCTGATCGTGGGCGGCTTTTTTCTGGTCCTGGCCGCGTTGGCGTCGCTCACCGGGGTGGCTACGCTCGGTGCACGTTTGACCCTGACGGCGCTCGGGCTCTTGGAGCTCACGCTCGGCTGGCGCGATCCGCCGCCCGATCGTTCGCAGGGCGTATCCTACCTCCGCGCCACGGCTGAGTCGGCGCTCATCACGCTGATCTTGTACCTTGCAGCGCCGGCTTTCGCCGAGCCCGTCGAGGTGCTCCTCTTGCCCGGTGTCTTGGCCTGGACCGCGCTGACCATCCTCTCCACCAGCAAGCTCGATCCCTGGTTATCACTCTATCAGGGCGTCACTGCCGCGGCCGGCTACGCGCTGCTCGCGGTGATGTTCACCCCGCTCGACAGTGAGTTGCTGCCATATGTCCTCGTAGGTCCCCCGCGACACTTCGCCGAGGTGCTGCTCCTGCTGGTCAATGGTGTCTGTGCCGCAGGGATTTCGAGTGGCCACCTCGCGGCGGCCTCCGAGAGCTTCGGGACCCAACGGGAGGCCGACGACCTCCTTGTCTTGTTTGGCCACGCCAACAGCCTGGAGGCGGCACGCCGTATGTCGGAGGAGCTCGGGGTCGACGGTACCGAGCCGCGCGACGTCACCGTATTGAGCCTTGAGATTCGGGCCTTCCGGGAGTGGGCGGAGGGGGTGAGTGGGGTGCAGGTGCTCGGGCGGGTGGAGCAGGTGCAGCGGGCCGCGACCGCCGCGATCAATCGGAACCACGGCCTCGTGTACCGCATCCGCGGCGACACGATGGCCGCGGTCTTCGCCGGGGGCGGCAACGACGCCCAGAACGCGCTGAACGCCTCGTTCGAGCTCTGCGAAGCGCTCTCACGGCTCCAGGACAGCGGGGTCGTTCCGCCGCTCCGGATCGGCCTGGGGCTGGATCGCGGTCGCGCCACAGTAGGGTCCGTGACGCTGGCGGAGCGGCCCGAATGGGTGGTTCTCGGCGACGTGCTCGCGATCGCGTCGAGGCTTTGCAGGTTCAACGAGGACTATGACTCCCAGATCCTCATCACCGAGGCGGTCTGGGCGCTCACCCACGCCGCGCGGGCCGGCGCCGCTCCGCTCGACCAGGTCAGGGTGCGCGGAATCCCGGGGATGTTCACGATTTACCGCGTGCTCTAAGAGTTACCGCGTGCTCTAAGAGAGGCCGGCTTGCCGGGCGGGTGCGCGGCCTCACCAGACCCGGGCGGCGACCTCGACCTGCTCCACCCGTTGCTGAAGCCGAAGGGCCTCCTGCTGGATCGCCAGAGCCCCCTCGTGTGCCTCAGCGCGCAGGCGCTCCTGGTCGGCCTCGGGCGCGGCACGGACCTCGTCAAACTTCGCCTCCATCCGCCTGGTCTTCAATGCCAACTCCGCGGCTTCACGGCCGATCGCCTCCACCTGAAGCGCGAGTTGGTGACTGCGAGACTCTGCGTCGGCGGGCGAGGGGGGACCGAGGCAGCCGAGGAGTAGCCAGAACATCCGACCCGGTAGTTGAGTGACGGCGGGGGCGCAAGGGAGCCGCGACCACTTGACCCGGATAACACGCGCCCGTGCCTCGCCTCTCCATCATCATTCCCACCCTCAATCGAGGCAAGCTCCTTCACGACACCGTGAACCAACTGCTCTGCCAGGCACATCGGGATTTCGAGCTCTGGGTCATCGACCAGTCGGATCCGGGCCAGCGCGCCGAGAACGAGGCTTTCTTCAGGCAGTGTCTGGATTCCCGCCTCCACGTGCTCTTTCTCTCGGTCAAGGGCCTCCCCAACGCACGAAACGAAGGACTGGCGCGGATCTCGGGCGAGGTCGTGCTGTTCCTCGACGACGACGTGATCTTGCTCGGCCCCGAATTCCTCACGGCCCACCTCGCACCTTACGAGGATCCCACCGTGGGTGGGGTGGTGGGGCGGATCGTAGAACGTTCGGTGCGCCCCAACGCGCCCGACACGGCGTCCCACCTGTCTTGGGGCGGTCGCACCATCACCAACCTATGGGGCACCCAAGCCCGGGACCTCCCCACGCTCAAGGGTGCGAACATGTCCTACCGGATGGCCGCGGTTCGTCAGGTTGGTGGCTTCGACAGGCGCTATGTCGGCACGGCGCTCCTGGAGGACAGCGACTATTCCACCCGCGTCGCCGCCGCCGGCTGGCGCCTCCGTTTCGAGCCCGCCGCGGAGCTTGTGCACCTCAGCGCGCCATCGGGGGGCGTACGGGTGGAGGACCAGCTCCGAACCGAGTGCTCCCGCTTCCGCGCGACCGCCTACTTCATGCTGAAGCATCGCGGCTCGGTTGGTTTCGCGGCATTCTCGGCAACATATGCTGCAATCGCTCTAAAGCGCATCAAGGAGTGGCGCCAACCTGGGGCGGCCGCCGCGCTGTGGCGCGCCGTGCAGGATGGGGTCGAGGCATGGCGCGCCGGGCCAGACGAATCTTTGCCGAAGCTCCCGCCCGATGGTACCCTGCCCGCTTCGGAGGCCGCTTGTCCACCGCCCCGTCACTGACCCGCACGTTGCTCTTCGGCCTCGGCCTCTTCGGCTCGATGGCCTGTTTCTGCCTTCCTTTCGGTCCCAAGGCCGCGTCCATCGGCGCCAGCGCCCCGCCGGGACCGATCACCGCCGACATCGCGGTGCCCCTCGACGCCAAGGTGCTCGACGAAAAAGGAGCGCCGATCCCGGATCAGGCGCTGCAATACGTCGTCAACCCTTCAGACGTCGCGTTGGTGACCGCGTCGGGGGACGTACGCTGCACGGGCACCGGCGACGCGACGGTGACCATCACGGCCGGCGCGCTCAAACAGGACGTGATCGTGTGGTGCCGCGTCGTCGGGTCGATCGACGGCACCCCGCCGGCGCGCGTCGTGCTCAACAAGAACGTGGCTTTCTCGCCGGTGGCCAAGGACGTGCGCGGCGCGGTGCTCAAGGACGTGCCCGTCCTCGTGACCAGCAGCGACGAGAAGGTGCTGGCGGTGGTCGAGGGTCAGCTCGTCGGCAAGGCGGTCGGTACCGCGCAGATCCAGGTGCGCGCGGGCGATATCACGGTGGACACTGCAGTCGCCGTGGCCGAGCAGCTCATCACCGAGAGCCTCTCGCTGAAAGATGGCGATGGGCTCAATTGGGCGCTTCCGGATGGGACCTATGAGGTGGAGATTGGCGTCACCGCGATGGACGGCAGCGAATCCGGTGTGACCGTGAGTTGGGTCGGATCCGACTGCCCCGCCCAACCCGAGGCCCAGAAGCACAGCTTCGTGTGTGTCGTGAAGAGCGCGGCCAGCCTCCAGGTGATGAACCCGACCCGACTCGGAATCGGTCCGATGGAGTCAGGATTTGTGAACGTGTACCGGGTGCCCTCGAGCCAGTGACCCTCCGACTTGTCGCCGTCACGGTCCTGACGGCGCTGATCCTCATCGCCACGCTCGCAGGGCTCGACCTCAGCGCGGCGCGAGAGGTGCTGGCCCAAGCCGAGCTGCGTTGGTTCCTTGGCCTGATCCTTGCGTTCACGGGGAGTCACTCGTTTCGCTCGGTGCGGCTGGGTCGGCTCTGTGCCGCTTCTTCCGGAGAAACAACGGCACCCTTGAGTTTTCTTCAGCTCCTCTCGGTGAATGCCGTCGGCTTCCTCGCGATCAACGTCGTGCCGCTCAGGCTCGGCGAGCTCCTGCGCCCCTACCTGCTCCAACGGGCGGGGGTGCCGCTCGGTCGTGCGATGGCGGCGATCGTGGTCGAGCGTGTCTTGGACATGGCGATGTTGCTGGTGCTCCTGCTTGGTTTGGGTTGGGTGGTGGAGCTCCCTCGCGAGGGAATCCTGATCGGCACGGTGGACGTGGTCGCGGCCGGCCAGCGACTTGCGGGCGCGACCACGCTGTTGGGGGTGCTCGCCGGGGCAGCCCTGGTGGGGTTCGGACCGGCCGTCGAGGCCCGACTGGGAGCGGGTTCACGAGCAGGCGAGTTCCTGAGACGTTTTCGTGACGGCTGGGCGAGGCTGGTAGCCGACCCGGTGGAGGCGCTGCGCCTGATGGCGCTCACCGCGGTGACCTGGGCATGTACAGTCACGGCCGTGGGCTTTGCGCTCGCGGCTTTTCCCGGCGTCCCGACCGGGATCGGACCCGCGTGGACCTACTGGACCGTCGTGATCTCGGTCACGCTGGTCACGCCGACTCCGGGTTTCCTGGGGGCCTACGAGGCCGCCGGCGTCGCCGCCTTGTGGCTCTACGGGGTGGGCGGCAGCCTGGCGCGGACCGTCGCGGTGGCCTTCCACGTCGCGCAGTTCGGATATGTGTTCGCTCTAGGCTGGTTCTTCCTTGTTCGTGAGGGACTGGGTTGGGGCGACCTCTTTCGCCGACCGCCCGCACCCTCCAGCGGCGGCTGACCGTACCCCGCGCTGCCCGGGCCGCTGTGACGCCCAAAGTTCGCGATCTTCGGCCACTTTACCGCCCGAGGGTAGAGGTAGTTTGGGCTTGTGTGCGCATGACGCTTCGGTTATCATCCTGGAGCGATGTCGCCTTCCATCAAGCGACGTCGCCGTCCGCGGAGGACCCATGCGCCATCAACCACGGCCTCTCCACGCTGCTCTCGAGCACGCGCCGCAAGCCTCCGTCCCTGACGAGGGCCTTGGCAACGGCGCGGCGCTCCGCCGGCGGCGGCGTGCGCGAAGTGGTAACTACCTCCCGCTTTTTGCGTTGATGATCGTCGTCCTCTTGGGAATCGCGGCGTTCGCGGTAGACCTGGGTATGTGGCGGGTCGCCCGGGTGCAGTCGCAAGCCGTCGCCGACGCGGCGGCACACGCGGCGTTGATCGCCTACTCCCGCACCCAGAACGAGGGGGCTGCCTACGACGCCGCGGCCGAAATCGTGGCGCAGAACGAGATCATGGGTGAGGCCGGCAGCTTGGAGAACCTGTCCTTCGGCTCGTGGGACGTCGCCGCCGGAACGTGGGGCGGCTCGGGCAACAACGCGGTCTCAGTCGAGGTGGCGCGGGCAGGTACCGGCGCGATCCCGTTCTTCTTTGCGCCGCTGTTCGGGCTCGACGAGGGTGAGGCGATGGGCCGCGCCACCGCGGCCTCGCGGGCCCTCTATGTCGTGTTGGTGATGGACATCACGGGCTCCTGGCACCAGAAGAACTTCACGAACGCCCGCGCCGCCGCGGTTCGTTTTCTGGATGAGCTCCACGCCAAACACGGCCCGAACGACAAGATCGGCATGGTGACCTTCCTCCAGCGCTACGCTTGGGAATATACACCTCTGACCCTGGTCAAAGACTCCGCCGCGAGCACGAGCCTCGTCAAGTCGAAGTGGCAGCTGCTCAACGTCGGCTCCTACGCGGGCCTGCCTCAGTCCGCCTGGGCCACCGGCAGCTTCCTCAACAGCAAACACGTCGCCTGTAAGGTGTACGGCACCAAGAATGGGGATGGGCGCAAGCCCTGGGACGACTGGTGTGCCTCCACCGGCACGTGTTACCAGCGCACCTACGCCAACAAATGGGTCGCGCCTGCGACGGTGGGTGGGTGTTTCCCCACGCAGCCCCGTTACTACGACGACGAAGGCGGCACCGACCACACAACCGGGCTCACTCTCGCGCGTACCGTCCTCAACGAGGTGAACGACCCCTCGGCCTACAAGGCGGTGGTGGTGCTCACCGACGGCCAACCCGTCGGCTACAGCTCCTACACCGGCTCTGATCGTAAGAATGCCGCCTACAACGAGGCGCGCTGGCGCGAGTACCGCCGTGACTCCAGCCACAGTGTGTCAGCGATCAAGACCGACACTGTCACGCTCGCGACGGACATGTACGAGGACGACGACATCAACATCTGGTTCGTCTCGTTCGTGGAGGAGGCCACCTTCATGGTGGACGCGGCGCAGGGCGATGGCTGGTTCGAGCTGGCCACGACCTCGGACCAGATCATCGGGATCTTCCAGGAGATTGCGTACTCCTTGCCGAACGCGTTGGTGGAGTGATGGGCGCCGCGCTCCGGCGAGTCGGAGCCCCGCTACGGGGCTCCAACGTCATCGAGTTCGCGATGTGCCTGATGCCCTACCTGGTGATGATGAGCGCCGCGATCGATTATGCGTGGTACTACCACCATCGGAACGCGCTTGACTACTCCGCCTACGTGGGCTGTCGCGCAGGCGCGATGGTGGAGCCCAGCCAATGGAACGCGCTGACCACGCGCGCGCAGAACGCCGGAACCGCCGCGATGGCGGAGGAGTGGATCAAGTGTCCGGACTGCACGTTCGCGATCACGAGCGTGCGAGCCAGGCCGATGCGTGACCTCCGTTGCTCCATCACGGGCACCTTCCAACCCATGATCGGGCTCGTGCCTACACCCGACCTGATCGGCCGCGCCACCGTACGTATGGAGATTCAGCAATGAGGCCCGGATCTCGCGCTTCGCGTCGGGGCATCGCCGCTACCGAGTTCGCGCTCCTGTTCCCGGTGCTCGCGCTGGTGGTGGCCTCCGTCATCGACCTCACGGAATACCTCACCATCTACAAGGTGGCCTCTCTCGCATCACGAAACGCCGCCTTGGACGCCGCTGCCGTGACATCCTCGGCGGGCGTTTCGCCGTCGATGTCGACCCTGGTCGCCACCGCGATCGCCGCGGTGGACGGCACGATGGCCGACAGTGGGTACACCTGCGCCGGCGGCTGTAATGTGTCCGCGACCTGGGCCCCATCGACCACGACCGGATGGTCTCTCCTGACCGTCACCGTGAGCTGGGAATATGAGTCGTTGACCGGCCTCAATCCGCTGCTCGACGGTACGCTCCAGACCCATTTCACCACCCTGACGCAGTTCCAACCTTAGGCGGCTTGGACGGCACTTTCGTGGGCCGAGAAGGCGAGCGCGGAGAGGCCGGCCGCGGTGGGCCCGAGGCGGGCGCATTCGGCGCGTTGGCTCAGGAACAGGCCGCCAGATCGCCGGGCTGATTGACCCACGTGCAGGCCGCGGCGAGGAGGCGCGACGGATCGGTCCGGAGCACCGCGGATCCGTCGACCAGGAGCAGGGCCCCGTCCTCCGACAACCGAAGGCTCTTCGCCGAGATCGGAAGGGTCCAGGTACCTTCGGGGTGTTGAACCTCGATCCTGTCGCCGACGATCCGCGCGCTCACCGAGCCGCCGGTGACTGAGTCGCCTGCCGGGGCCGCCCAGCGGCGGAGCACGTCGCCCGCGGGGTCAATCCGCTCGACTGGGCCTTCGGACAGTGGAGCCCCGATGACAAACGCCGCGTCGGTCGGGGCTGACCACCATACGCGCCCCCCCGCCAACCGGGAGACGGGCGCGAAGGGCGCTACTTCCGGAGGACGAACGCCGCTTTGGCACACGGGATCCTCGTCCGCGCGAGGCGCGAGCGCCCACCACACCCCCGCGTAGGCGAGACCTTCGCCGTCCATCTGCGGTACCGCGTCCCCCGACCGGGGGAGCTCGCAGCGCAACGACTCGCCGACCTGCACCTTCAACCGATCAGATCCGGCTGCGCCGTGCCCGGAAGCCGCTCCGAAGACGACCACCAGCTCGCCAGCGGGGCTGCGGTCCACCAGGAGGGCCCCAGAAGCGATGACGCGGCGACTGCCCCCGCGATGGGGCTCGAGGCTGTGTCGCCCACCGGGCTCCTCACACACGGCCCCCGCCTGAAGCAATACGAGCCTCGAGCACGGCGCCCGGTCCTTTGGCCGGGCCCAACGCCCCGCGTTGTCGGCGACCCAGCGTCTGACAGTGCCGGGGGTGACCCAGAAGAACACCCCATCCGCGGGCGGAATCCTCCCGACCCCAGAGAAGTCCACCGGACCGAGCATCTGGGCGTCGAGGGGCCGGGCGGGTGACCAACGCGCCAGCCCCAGGTCAGCGCCGACCCGGTACCAGAGCCACTCTTCGCCAGCCGCGGCGCCCGTCAGGACACGCTCCGCGCCCAGGAGCGCGTCGGCTGGCAGGGCCACGTCCAGGCGTTCACTCCCGTTGACCCGCCATATTCCTCCACCCTCTCGCCGCTCCCACCGGGCCCCTCCTACCGCGAAGGCCTCGTGGACGCCCGGGAGCAGCCGGCCACCGGACGTCAGCATCACCGCCGCCAACGCCCCTCGGTCCACGACGCTCAGGTCTTCTGAGAGCATGGTCCGGACCGTCGCGTCCGAGACGCCGGGATCCGCCTTGGCGGCCGCCACCAGCGCGTCGCGTAGCGTCGTATGTCGCGCGAGTGCCTCGACATTCTTCGCCTCCATGGCGCGGTTCATCGTCTCTCGGCTTCGAAGCTGCCACACCAGCCCACCCATCATCAGGAGCGCCAGCACCGCTCCGGTGAACCCCACCTGAAGGCTGCGGCGGAGCGCACGCTCCACACCCGATCGCGCCGACTCAGCCGCGGTAATCTTACGGAGAAGCTCGTCCTGCTCCGCCTTCTGTCGCTCCTTCCCCGCCGTGTTCGCCGCTTCTGCTGCTCCGCGGGCCAGGTCGAGCTCCGCAGAATGCCGGGTCTCATCAAGCTCGCGCGCCAGATGCGCCTCTCGCACCGTCATTCTCTCCGCGTCGAGCTCGAGCGCGAGACCGGCAGCTCGCCCCGTGGCCGCCTCGAGCGCGGCCCGCAGCCCGGCCTCGGTGTCCCGCTGTTTCGCAGCCTGGTCCAGGCGCTCCGCGGCTCCTGCCAATAGGTAGGCACGTACAAGCTCGGAGACGGGCGAGCTCAGGCCCTCAGCGTGCGCCTGTTCGATCAGCCCAGCCGCGGCGTTCGGGGCGCGGCCCGCCCGGTCCCACGCGGCCGCCGCGGCCGCCAAACCACGGCGTACCGGCCGCTCTGCGCGCTCCGTGTCTCGCCAGAGGACGAGCCTGGGCCAGCTCAGCACCCGGTCGTGCACCCACATCCAGCCCGGGGAGGCGCCGGGCGCGAGGTGCTCCACCACGAGTCCAGCGTCAACCCACCCCTGGATCGGCGCGCGATCGAGGTCGTCCTTGGGGACCACGCATCGAAATACGCCACCGTCCTCGACATTCTCCTCCAGCGCCAGGGCAATCTGGCGGGCGCTGCCCGCGCGTAGCCGATCGCTCTGGTCGGCCAGCTCATCCAACACACGGTCCAGCTCGCGCGGTACCGGCGGACGGGAGGCGAGTGAAAAACAGAGTTGAACCAGCCGTTCAGCAGGTCGAGCGCCGAGAAGCCCCCGCCAGGCGGGCTCCGCTCCGACGCCGGCCTGGTTCATCAGCTCCTCCAGGGTCGCCGTGTCCAGGGCCGCCAAGGCCTCGATCTGCGGTGCCGGGCCCGCCACCCCCTGCCAGGCGGAGAGCCACGCAGCGCAGAGCTCTGCCCGCACCTCGACAAACACGGGAATTCCCGCTTCTACCGCAGGCACGAGGTTGCGCAACACCGGCCCCCAGCCGGGCGAAGCGTCCGGGCCGCGCAGCAGGTGCTCCTCGAGGCCCGTCAGCAGGAGCGCCACCCGGCGGTCGCGGAGGCGAATCTGGAGATCCTGGTCCGAAGCACGTATGCCCGCCGTGATGGCGTCGACGCGCCCGGGATCGCGGGTGAGGGCGCGCGCCAGGGCTACGGTCGCGTCCCCGAGCAGCGCCGCGCTGACCGTGCTCCACGGCCGGCCGCTGGACGATCCGCAGCGTAGGGCCGGCCCCAGCCCAGCCGCAAAAAAGGAACTCAGCCCCGAGCCCGTCGGGGCGGTGACCACTGTCAAGCCGCCCGTCTCAACGCGCCGGAGCACCTCAGCGACCCGCCCGTCACGGCCCAACAGTTTGGCGCCTTCGAACTCCCCCAAGGGGCCAAAGGGCGCGAACTCAAGCGCCCATCGGCCAGGCACCACGCCCAGACTGGCGAGGTGCACGCGAAAATCCTCATCCAACCTATGATCGCTCGCGACGGACCAGACATGCTCCGCCTCGGCGACGGAGCGCCGCGCCAGCGGCTCCGCAAGCTCAGGCCACGGAAGTCCGCCTACGTCGAGCACCACCCTGGCGGACAGGGGGCCTTCGATCACCGCTCGCCAAGAAGGGAGCCAGCTCGAAGCATTCTTGACCGTCCATCGATCCACCCACACCCGGTAGCCGAGCGCCACCAGGCGCCGCGCCATCCCGAGGCACGCGAGGCTGTCCCCGCCCAGCACCACCAGGTCCGGCCGCGCCGACGGCCGCTCCGCCTCGGCGCCGGTGACCTCGGCACCGAGGCCCGCCACCATCAGCCGTGTGATCAGAAAATGGCGGTCCATCGTGCGTATGCGCTCGACCACCTGGAGCGCCCACTGCTCCTTCGACGGCGCCGGATCGACTCCCGGGACCACATCGGCGACCACTCGCATCGGCCCTGCCGCCAGCCCCAACAACAGCTTGTACCAGAGAAGCATGGGGCCACGTAACCCGAGGCGGCCTAGCGGAGATGCACCCCAGCCGCCAGATTGCCGCTTAGCGTCCACCATTCTTCCCAGCCGCCGGTCTCGTTTCGCGCGGTGGCCCAACCGCCTGCGGCGTAGAGGTCTACAAAACCGCGACCCAGCTCGCGACGAAGACCACCCTCAAGCGACATGAGCGGCAAGGCGATCACGCCGTCGTAGTAATCTTCGATGTCCATCCTGGAGAAGCCGAAGCCGAAGGTGCCGCCCCACGCTCTCAGTGCGTCGGAGCGAATCGCAAGGTGCATCCCATACTGTTGCCACCGGATGTCGAACTGGTTGACGGTACCGCCGACGGTCTCGGTCGCCGTCGGGCCAGGCCAGGCGCTCCCCCGGGCCCAGATCGAGCCGCCGACGCGCGGGCCGGGGACGTCGAGGGGCGTCGGGAAGAAATCGAACCGTAAGCCCCCAAAACCGTGAACGTTGGACTCCGGCCAGCGGTTGAGCAGCGCGCCCATGCCGTAGCTGAGGGAAAAATCCGCGCCATAACTTGGGCTCTCGGCAGCGAGGACCGGGAGTACCGCGGCCAGGGTCAACCAGGACATAGCGCTGTCTAGCCCAGCGCGACGCTTGGTGCGAGCGCCGAAGCGGTTGGAGTCGACACGCTACGTTGGCGGTTCACAACGTGGGAGGCGAGGTGGGGCTGGAGGAGATCGGCAGTTTTGTGGAGGTCGCCGAGCAAGGCAGCCTCGCGGCGGCGGCGCGGGTGCTGGGTCTGCCCAAGTCCACCGTGAGTCGACGAATCGCGAGGTTGGAGCAGGAGCTGGGCCAGGAGCTCGTCCGGCGCGGCGCGCGGGCCCTCCGGCTCACCGAGGCGGGCGAGGTGCTCTACCAACGCTCCGCCCCGGCGGTGCGTGAGCTGGTTGACGCTGCACGGCTGTTTCGCGACGGCGGCGCGGCGCCGAACGGTGACCTGCGCCTCACGCTGCCGGTCGAGCTGGCCCTCTCCGCCGCCTTCGCCCGACTCCTCGCACAATGATACGCCCGGCGCTGTTGACGAACGCGTTGGCCGCGGTGCGCACCCTCATCCAGGCGGGCTCAGGGGTCGGCTTCTTGTGGGAGCTGGTAGGTGACTCGCTGGCGCTCGAGGGCAAGGTGGAGCGGGTCCTTCCCCAATGGGAGCTGCCTCCCGCCACGCTCTCGCTGATCTGGCCGCTCACCCGGCTGATGTCGCCGCGCCTCCGCGCGTTCCTCGATTTCGTCTCGGGTACCTTCCTCGCCGATCCTTCCCGCGGGTAGCGCCTGTTCCACATGGAACCAAGGCGCGAACCGGAGCGCTCAGCGTCGCCCAGGCTGCTTCGGGTTCTTCCGCTGCTGGGCCGGCTGTTTGTTGGGTTGATAGCTGGTATTCGTGGTGGTCTTACCGAACCAGCCCGCGGTGTACCCATAGGCCGCCACGGCGAGCGTGCCGCCGCCGCCACAGAGCATCACCAGGAGCGCAAGCCCCCCCAAACCCAGGCCCAGGACCTTGAATCCCCCGCTTGGCGCGTCGCCCTGGGGCTCAGACGCCGCGGCGCGGCGGGGCGGCGTGGGCACCGGTTCGGGCGCTGCCCCCGAGCTCCGATCTTCGCCCCAGGGCTTGATCGGCGTGACGGGATCAGGCGGGACCGGCGACAGCGCGGGGAAGGACTCCCGGCTCGCCCCGGGCTCCGGCACAAGGGGGCGCGCCGGGTCCACGATGGCCGAGGGTGGCTCAAACGCCGGGGGCGCGTCCAGGCGAGCCTCCGGCACGGGCGGTGGTGGCCCGTACCAGCCCGTGGGCGGCCCCTTCACGGGGGGAGGAGGAGGTTCCCACGGCAGAAGGCTGGGCGTAGGGGGGGAGGTGACGTCGGCGGGGGGAGGCGCCGTGCGGGTCCGCCCGCTCATGATCGGCGTGGCTAAGGGCGGGGTCTGGCCATCTTGCGGTGCCGCCCCGCCAAAACCGAAGGTATTACGCGGCTCCGGCGCATCGAGCTGCGGCGGAGGCGGCGGCGCATCTACGCGCTCCACCGGGGGCGCAGGCGTGCGGGTCGGCAGCGGCGGTGGAATAGACGGCAGGGCGAAGGCCGGCGGCACCGGTGGAACGGGCGGCGCGAGCCTGGACGGTGGAAGCGGGAGCTCCGCGTCGGAGACCGCCGCGACGGCACCGGCTGCCGCCGCCGTCACGAGCGCGGCGCCGAGCGCGGCTGGGACGGGCGGGGGCCCGAGCGGGGGAGGG
>CANKTH010000137.1 GCA_947486185.1 Deltaproteobacteria bacterium | reverse complement strand
GGGTCCATCTCATAGTTGGCGGTGAAGCTGCCCTGTGAAGGATCCTCCCACACCAGGGGCCAGCCCGGAGGCGCGACGGGCTGGCGGATCACCTCCTCCAAGAAGAGGTAGCTGTGGGTGACCGTGCTGCTCTCGACCCAACCGTCGCGGGCCGCCCGCGCGCGGAGGAGCGTGTTGCCAGACACCTCCAGGGTGACCGTAGCCGAGGCGCCGGCGGCCACGGGCGCGACTGTCACCACCGAAGCGCCCGAAGCGGCGGGGTCGGTGCCGTCCAGCGTGTAGGTCAGGGTCGCGTCCGGGGTGGGACTGGTGAGCGTGACCGTGGTGCCCTGATCGTAAAAGCCGCGGGGTGGATCGGCGATCGGCTCGGCCACCACGCCGTCCCAGCCCTCACCGTTGGGCTCCCCCGGGGTAGGCGTATCAAACCAGGAGAGATCCCCGCTGCTCACCGTCTCGAGCGTTAGATCCACACCGATCAGCAGATCGTCGACATCTACGCTGTGTACCTCGAGCGCGAGCACATGCTCCCCCGGTCCGGTCAGCGCGGGGCTCAGGCTTACCCGCTCCGAAACCTCGGCTTCGTGCTCCTCCACCACCCCCGCGGCATCGACGTCGAGCCGCGCGACCTCCACCCCGTCGATCCAGGCGATCACCCCGTCATCCACCCAGAGATCGAGGTATGCCCGATCCGCCTCCGAGCCGGAAAACGGCAGCCGAAGGTAGAGCACCGGCGGCGTACCCTCGACGGTTGTCGCCAACGTGTCGGCGTAAGGCGCGGCGGGGCTGCCCATCACCACCACCTCGGCGAAGGACATCCACTCGCTCGAGCCCGACCCGTTCACCGCGGTCTTGGCCACGCGCACCGTGTCGCCGGTCCAAGCGCCGGAAACGGACAGCAGCGTTCCCGGATCGCCAGGCGACTGACCCTCGGCGACCGGGTTGAGCGGCTCCGAGGCGTAGACGGGGGTGACGCCGTTCTCGACCGTGACTGTCAGGTTGTAGAGCCGCTCCGGACAACAGTCGCGCCGGTTATGGATCTCGACCGAAGAGATAGCGAATTCCCCGCCGAGATCCACCTCCCACCACGGGTCGAGGTCTCCGTCGCCGGTGTGGGAGAAGGTCGAGAGCTCACCGTCGGTGGCCTCGGCGCCGGTGTAGCCGTAGCCGTCCGAGGACTGGGTAGTAGGACGGAACAACGCTACGTTCTCGGCAGGCCCGCTGCCGGCGCGGCCGTCGTAGCCGGCGGGAAGGGTGACGGCCGTCCAGTCTGTGTCATCAAAGCCGGGCTCGCTCCAACCCTCGGCCGGCGCGGTGTGGTACCGGGCGGCGCCGAGCGGGTGTACGGCGGCCACGGGCTGCGCTGCACCGTAGGAACGATCTTCGGCCAGCTCGGGTAGATCCAGGCGATCCACCTCATCGCCTTCGGGGTCCGTGAGCACGAGGGGCTCGCCGCCCCGCTCGAGCGCAAAGGGGGCGTGTAGCTCACCCTCGGGGCCCGTGTCGCCCTTACCCGAGGCGAAGATCACCAGGAAAGAGGCCGGGTCCAGCGTGACGGCGGGCAGGGCCCACTGAACAGGATCGTCGGGATCGTCCGAGAGATGGTAGCCGCCGAGCTCGACCGGCGTGTCGCCGGTGTTGAAGAGCCCGATCCAGTCGCTCGCGTCGCCGTCACCGTCCTCCAGGCCGCCGTGGTTGTCGCTGAGCGCCTCGTTCAGACGCAGTGGGGCGACGGGGCCGCTGTCCGAGTCGGGGCCGGGGCCGGTCAGGGTGACCGTAGGGGCGGATGTCCCTGGATTGAGCTTTGTACCTGTGGGTTCGGCGCAGGCGAAGAGGCCGCCGATGGCGAGGAGCACGCTCCGCTGAAGGAGCGCGACGGGCAGGGACCGGAGAGGCCACATCGGGCCAGGATAGCCGATTCGGCGGCCCCGGGTTTGGGAGCCGGTCCGGCCGTGAGGGGGATCCGACCCTGCCAATCCGGTCTCCGCCGGCGGTGCCGCCAAGAGAACGAATCTACGGCTCCCGGACGGCTGGACGCCCATATCGGGGTGTACTCCGACCCTTTCCGGATTCGCGACGATGGCCCCGCTACCCGGGGCGACACGATCCCCCCACCTCCGCGTTAGCCGGCCCAAGGAGCGTGCCCATCTCCGATCCCATCCCCGATCCCGACGCCCCCACCCACCGCCCCCTCCCGCTCCACCGGCGCGTCATCTGGCGGATCACCTGGACCCTGGTGACGTATACGCTCATGTTGTTCGTACGCCCCCGCGTGCGGGGACAGGAGCACATCCCGGCTACCGGCGGCGCGCTGATCGTGGCAAACCACACGACCGCCATCGACTTCCTCATGCCGATCTGGGGCGCGATACGGCCGGTTTTTGCGATCGGCACCGACCAGGTGTTTCGTATGCCCGTCGCCGGGTGGCTGCTCCGGCTACACAACGGTGAGGCGGTCGCACAGGGGGTGAAGGACCGCGCCGCGGTGATGCACCTCGTCAACGCCTACAAGGCGGGCCAGCTCATCTCGATGTTCCCGGAGGGCAACCGCTCCTGGACCGGGCGCCCGTTGCCGATGACCCCAGGATCGGGGCGGCTCGTCAAGAGCCTCGGATGCCCCGTCATTTACTGCCGCATCACCACGGGGTTCCTGCAGCTGCCGCGGTGGGCCGCATGGCCGCGTTGGGTACCCTGGCTCATGAGCTACGATCCCCCGGTGTCCTACCCGGCCGACGCGACGGTCGAGGAGATCAACGCCGATATGACCCGCCGCCTGCACATCGATCCCGACCAGATCGAGGCCCCGCCCGGCTCCTGGGGCTTCCGCCTGGCCGAAGGGCTCCCGGTGTTTTTATGGGCGTGTTTCGATTGTTATTCGGTTGCCGCCCTGGAGGTCGCGCCCGAGGACCGTAACCACCTCCGCTGCCGAAGCTGCGCCGCACGGTGGGCGGTCGACGTCAGCGCGCGCCTGATCCGCCAGCCCGGCCCGAACGATCTTAGGCCCGCTCACCCCCCGCTGGCCGTCGCCGCGGCCCGTGAGCGGCTGACCGCGCACTTCGGGCGTGGCACGGATCCGGCGCGCTGGGAGCGCGAGGGCGTAGCGCTTGAGACCCCGGAAGGGTCGCTCTCTCGGATGGGCGGCGGCGGTGCCCCACCTGAGCCGCTGATGAGCGGACGCCTGCGGATGCTGGCCGATCGGGTCGAGATCGTGTCGGCGACTGGCGAGGAGAGGGACATCCCCTACGCCGATCTATTGGCCGCGATCTTCGGGTTTCGCGACCGGATCGTGCTTCGCACCACTTCGGACACCCTGCTCCTGACCCCCGGGGCGGACAGCCCGCATATGTGGCACCACTTCCTCGCGGTGCAGTTCAAGGCCGGCGGGTTCAGCGTCCGGACCTGAGCCGGCAGACCATCCGACGCGCCGACGGCCAGATGCCGCGGATCCTGATCGTCAAGCTCTCAGAGGGTGTTGACGGCGTCAGGCTTTCCGCAGGTTTAACCGTGAAGGTGTTGTAGTGGGGCACGGAAAGCCGCCGGCCCGCGGCGTGCGAGCCGCCGAGCGTCGCGAGAACCGCCTCGCACAAACGAGGCGACGAAGCCGTGCTCCTGCACGGCGAGGAGGGGAGTGCGGGGGGGCGGGTCGCAGCAGCTCCGCGGCGCGCGCAGCCGGGACGGGACGCCGTCAACACCCCCTCAGAGCCCCGAGAGGTCCAGGACCTGTACGCGTCCCCTCGTGCCGTGCGCGTGTTGGCCACTGACGAGGTACAGGTCGCCGCCCCGCTCGAACTCTGCTAACAACGCCCCTGATCCTTCACCGCCGAGGCCGTCCAGGAGCGCCCACGCACTGTCAACTGCGGCGGTGCCCGGGGTGACACCCACCCACACATACCCACGCACCCCCAGCGATCCGTCGCTCCAGCTCTCAGCGGCTACGAGCACGTCGTCTTTTCCGTCCCCGTCGACGTCCCCCACCCGCGCTCCGATCCCCCCGAGGCTGGTGTTCGGCTCACCGATCCACACCGTCGAAGCATCCTCCGCCGCTATTGATCCGGTGGTACCGCCGAGAAATACGTACGCGGCCCCACACGAGGACGCGATCCCGCAGTCCATCGGCGGTGCGCCGAAGACCACGTCGAACAGTCCATCGTCGTCGAGATCCCCGGGCGACAGCGCCATCGCGCCCATCGCCGCCCCTTCCGTCGCGCCCAACACCCAGAGATCCGCGTCAGTCAGGCTCCGGCTCGAGTCGATCGGTCCCGACAGCACACCGCCTACCCCCTGCTCGGTCGACGTCAAGCTGTAGCTGCGGTCGCCGAACACAAGGTCGTTTATGCCGTCTCCGTCTACGTCTCCCGCCTCCTGCACGTCCGGGAGGCCGGTCAAGGCCGAGAGGCGGTAGTCCGCGTCCCCGGCGGTGAGCGTGCCGGCGGCGAGCGGGCCATCCATGATCTCGATATAGCTCCCGGACTGATAGACCAACAGATCGTCGGTGCCGTTCCCCGTCACGTCCGACACTGCGAGCAGCGGGATCAGATCCTGCAAAAAGCTATGTTGATCCCCCAGCTCCAACAGGCCGGTGAGCGGACCCGAAAAGACGCCTGAGCCTCGGTACCAGGGTCCCACCACAAGGTCATCCTGCCCATCGCCGTCGAAATCCCCGCCATAGGCACGAGAGAGCTGCTCATTGTCACGCGTGCCCCGAATGAGCGCGTCGGCGTCTACCAGCTCCGACCCCGGCTGTACGTCGGAGAAGATCCAGATCGCCCCTCCCCGATCGAAAGCAGTGTTGTCCGACGAGTCACCGATCGCGAGGTCCTGCACACCGTCCCCGGTGACCTCTCCCACGGCTCCCACCCCTAGCCCGAGCCGCTCGTTGGTGAGGGTAGCCTCGAGCGTCCAGATCGCCAGGGCAGATGCCTCAACCTCGCCGATCGCGCCGCACTCCGAGGCGTAACCATTACAGTCCTCGTCGCTGGCGTCCCCACACACCTCGGTCGCCCCAAGGTAAGCGCTTCGGTCGGTGTCATCGCAGTCGCCGGGCACACCCAGGCGGACACTGCCCGGATCACACACACAGACCGCATCTTCGGGGGCGTAGCCATCCCCATCGGCGTCCAGGTCGACAAAGGTGCAGCCTATGCTCCCATACTCGTTGGCCTCACCGTCACAGTTGTCGTCAACGCTCGTGCTGCAGCGCTCCGCGGCGCCGGGTGACACCGCGCGGTCGTCGTCGTCGCAGTCAACACAGGCCGCGTACCCATCCAAATCATCATCGACAAAGCTTACGATTCCGTCACAGTTGTGGTCAACCGGATCGGCGCAGTCACTCTCCGGGGCCCCCGGATAGCTCTCACTGTCGTCGTCGTCACAATCACCGCCCACCCGCGCCACCGTGGCAGGCACCGTACACCCGAGCTCCACCGCGCTGTCTTCCCCGTATCCATCACCGTCGAGGTCGGGGTACCAGGACTGTGCGTCGACGGCGTCAACGTCAACGGTGCCATCGCAGTCGTCGTCGTAGAGGTTGCAGCGCTCGTCGACGTTCGGGCCGATCAGGGGGTCCTGGTCGTCGCAGTCGCCGTCGTCGTCGGTGAAACCGTCACCGTCGTCGTCGTAAGCGCCGGTGCCGTCGGCGATCCCGTCACAGTCGTTGTCGATGCCGTCGGCGGCTTCAATCGCGCCCGAGTAGACCGCCGCGTTCCCATCGTCGCAGTCGCCCGTCGTCTCAGTCAGGCCGTCGCCGTCATCGTCGTACAGCTCGGTGCCTTCGTCTGTGACGCCGTCGCAGTCGTTGTCTTGGGCGTCTGCCACCTCTTCCGCGCCTGGCGCGGTGGCGCTCGAACCGTCATCACAGTCGCCCATCACCTCGGTGACACCGTCCGCATCGTCATCGTAGCCGGCGGTACCTTCGTCGACCACCTCGTCGCAGTCGTTGTCTACACTGTCAAACACCTCGGTCGCGCCGAAGCTTCGATTGGCGTTGTCGTCGTCACAGTCGCCCTCGTCTTCGGTCTGTCCGTCACGATCGTCATCGTAGGCGCTGGTGCCCTCGATGATCCCGTCGCAGTCGTTGTCCAGGCCGTCTTCCAGCTCGTCCATGCCCGTCCAGACGTCCGGATTTCCGTCGTCACAGTCGCCAGCCTCCTCGGTCTGTCCGTCACCATCATCGTCGTAGATCGAGGTCCCATCATCGATGAGCCCGTCACAGTCCTCGTCCACCCCATTCGCCAGCTCGTCCAGCCCCGGCCGGACGTCCACGTTGGTGTCGTCGCAGTCGCCCTCATCTTCGGTGAGGCCGTCTACGTCGTCATCGAAGGCGGTCGTACCCTCGTCCACCACACCGTCACAGTTGTCGTCGATGAGGTTGGCCGCCTCCTCTGCCCCAGGGCTTATCGTAGGATCCGTGTCGTCGCAGTCCCACTCTTGCTCGGAGAAGCCGTCGTTGTCGTCGTCGTAAGCGTCGGTGCCCTCGTCGGTCAGGAGGTCACAGTCGTTGTCGACGCCGTCGAGGAGCTCCGTCGCGTCGAGGTAGACCGTCGGGTCGTCGTCGTCGCAGTCTCCGGCGACCGCGGCATAGCCCTCGGGTGCGTCACACGCTTCGACGGAGTCGGTGTCGGTGCCCGCGCCGTCCCCGTCCGCGTCGGCGTACCAACTCAACAGCAGGCCCTCGTTGACGGCGCCGTCACAGTTCTCGTCGCGGCTATCACAGGTCTCGGCCGCGCCTGGATGGACCTCGGGATCTTCGTCGTCACAGTCGGAAGAGGCGCTGGTTCCGGCCAAGAAGCCGTCACCGTCGACGTCATGGTCGTCGGGCCCGCTCTCCGAGTCGCCGCCGGCTTGGCTGTCGGTGATCGCCGGATCGTTGGCCGCGAGCGCGGCGGAGTGCTCCTCCTTGCCGATGAAGAAGCAGCCAGGGAGGAACAGGAAAACAAGGCGCGCGATGGTCACAGATCCTCCAGATCCAGCACATACGCGGCGCCGCCGTAGGAGAATCCAGTACTGTCATAGGGGGCGGAGATGCCCAGCTCGTGAACCCCGCTTCCGTCGAGATCACCGAGGTCCACGATGGTAGCGCCGAGGGTGGCCATACGGCTCCCGTCCAGGATGGCCCACGAGGACACGACGTCGATTGCGCCGGAGAAGGGCGCCAGCGCTACATAGACACGCCCATAGGCGCCGTTCCAGCCGTATGCGCCGACTGACAGGTCTCCGAATCCGTCGCCGTCGGCGTCTCCCGCCGAGGCAACAGCCAGGCCCATGCTGCTCTCGAACTCTCCCCACACCGTCGCCATCGCGTCGTCGTCGCCCGCGCTCCCGGTGCTGCCGCCGGCGTAGAGGTAGACCGCACCGGTGTTGAGACCCCACGGACCTACGACGCCCCAGCCGCCGACCGCGAGCTCCGCGAGGCCGTCGCCGTCGGTGTCGTCGAGGAGGGCGACCTCCCCAAGATAAGCCAGCTCGTGGGGTCCGCGGACGCTAAAGTCAGCCCCACCGCTGCTCAGATCGCTGTCGACGGGCCCAAAGAACAGATATGCAGCCCCTGACTGGGCGTTGCCGCTCGTCGTCGCGCCGCTGGCCCCGATCACGAGGTCGTCCACGCCGTCGCCGTCAAAATCTTTCCCTCCGTCCATGCTCCGGCCAAACGCGGTACCCGAGCTCCCGGAGATCGACCATGTGTCGGTCGTATGGGTGAGGTCGGCCGTGATCGGGCCGGCAAACAGCGAGACGGCGGAGTCTCCGTAGATGAGCAGGTCCGTCTGACCGTCCCCCGTGTGGTCGGTGCCCGACAAACTGTCGTAGCCGAAAGACGGACCGGTGAGGGTCACATCGGGGGTGGCCGTTGAGCGGTCCGAGCTGAGCGGTCCAAACAACAGGACGCCCCTGCCGCTCCCCGACAGACCTACGTAGAGGTCGTCGTCACCATCGCCGTCGATATCACCGGTTGAACGTACATCTGCCAATCGATCCGAGGTGCTTCCGCTTATGATCGTGACGTCATCGCCGCCGGCGGTGTGGCCTCCCGACAGCGGGGAGAAGAATACGTGCACGGTCGAATAGGTCTTGGACCCAACTACGAGATCCCCGTAGCCGTCTCCGTTGAGGTCACCCCCAGGATTGATCGTCCCCCCGAGCTGCTGACTGACACCCGCGCCGAAGACCACAAAAGTCGCTACGTCTTCGAGCTCCATCGCGCCCACGGCCCCACAAACGGCCGCGACACCATTACAGTCCTCGTCGGTCGCGTCGCCGCACGCCTCGGTCGCCCCAGGATAAGCGTCCCAGGCGTCGTCGTCGCAGTCCCCCTCGGGCGCCGTCGGAGCCGAGACCGAGTCACACACACAGGTGGTGACCCCCCAACCGTCACCGTCGGCGTCGAGATCGACGATCCCGCAGCCCGAAGCCCCTGCTTCGTTGACCTCACCGTCACAGTTGTCGTCGTCGGAGGTGCTACACAGCTCGGCGGCGGCCGGCGATACATTGCGGTTGGTGTCGTCGCACTCCTCACACACGCCGTAGCCGTCTCCGTCTGCGTCCGACCAGCTCGTAGCGCGGTCACAATCCAGATCTTCGCGGTCCTCGCAGCTCTCTGCGGCGCCCGGGTAGAACCGGCTGTCCTCGTCATCGCAGTCGCCGCCGACGGAGACCGCTCCCTCCGGCGATTCACACCCGCTGTCCAGACTCAGCGTGTCACCCCACCCGTCGATGTCGGCGTCGAGGTACCAGAAGGTGGCGTCGGTGGCGTTGATATCCACCATCCCGTCGCAGTCGTCGTCGATGCCGTTACATTGTTCGACGTTCCCCGAGAATACGACCGCGTTCGTGTCGTCACAGTCACCGGCGTCTTCGCTTTGCCCGTCACCATCGTCGTCGTAGGCGGAGGGGCCTTCGATGATGCCGTCACAGTTGTTGTCCAACCCATCGACCTGCTCGGGAGCGCCGAAATAAACCTCGGGGCGAGCGTCGTCGCAGTCGCCCTCATCTTCGCTCATGCCGTCGAGGTCATCGTCGAAGACGTTCGTTCCTTCGTCGGCGACCCCGTCGCAGTCGTTGTCGATGCCGTCAGCGACCTCGGCGAAGTTCGTCGCTACGCTCGGGTTGGTATCGTCGCAGTCGCCGGCCTCCTCGGAGTAGCCGTCCAGGTCGTCGTCGTAGCGCTCGGTGCCCTCATCGACGGTGCCGTCGCAGTCATTGTCGACGGAGTCGGCCAGCTCCGTGGCGCCGGGCCAGGTGTCGGGCGCGCTGTCGTCACAGTCTCCGTCTGACTCAGTCAAGCCGTCGCCGTCGTCGTCGTAGAGCTCAGTGCCCTCGTCCGTCAAGCCGTCACAGCTGTTGTCGACGCCGTCAGGCAGCTCGGCGGCGTCGGGCCAGGCGCCAGGGTCGCTGTCGTCGCAGTCGCCGTCTGTCTCGGTGTAACCGTCCAGATCGTCGTCAAAGACCTCGGTACCCTCGTCGGTGACCCCATCGCAGTTGTTGTCGCGCCCATCGGGCAGCTCCGGAGCGGCCGGATAGGTGTCGGCGTCGCCGTCGTCGCAGTCACCGTCGAGCTCTGACACGGTGTCCCCGTCGTCGTCGTAGATCTCCGTACCTTCGTCGATGACGCCGTCGCAGTCGTTGTCGATCGCGTCGGGGAGCTCGTCGGCCCCGCCGAAACGACCGGGATCTGCGTCGTCACAATCGCCTTGTTCTTCGTTTTGACCGTCGTCGTCATCGTCACCGCGAGTGGTGCCCTCGTCGGTCAGGCCGTCGCAATCGTTGTCGAGGCCGTCGGCCATCTCGGCCGCGCTCGAGCGCACCGCGGCGTTGGTGTCGTCACAGTCGGTCCCGTCCGCGCTGCTGTCGGGCGGGGCGGCGCAGCTCACGGTGGGGGCGTCCGGGTCACCCTCGCCGTCCCCGTCGGCGTCCGCGTACCAGGTGGTGCCGCCCGCCTCATCCACCAGGGTGTCGCAGTCGTCGTCCTTGCTGTTGCACGATTCGACGGCGCCTGGGAAGACGGACGGATCTTCGTCGTCACAGTCTACCGACGCGGCGGCGCCGTCTCCATCCAGGTCAACGGGGCCGGTGTCGATCGGCTCGCTATCGTCCGTAGCTGGCGTATCAGGCTGATTATCAGCGAGTCGCCACGCATGTTCGTCCGAGGAGATAAAGTAGCAGCTACCAAGCAAGATGAGTAGGTACAACATCTACTCCTTACTGCATCGCTCGAAATTCGCGTTACAGACGAGCGAAATCGTCTGGTTGGCGCCGAGGTACAGCGAGGCCGCCGGTACGGAGGGACCGTCCGCCCGGAACTTGACGTAGACCGTGTACTGGCCAGGGACGAGACTGCCAGGACGCTGCCGCTCGCCGGCCGCGTTCTCCACCAGCGCAGATTCGAACTCTCCCTTCACCTGGATGCGCCCGGTTCCCAAGCTCGGTGTCGGGGTGGTCGCCGCATCGGCGGTGCTGGGGGCGGTCAAAGCGGCGGCGGGGACGGCGGCTGCCGTTTTACCGGCGGAGGAGCTGACCGAAGACTGGACGCTCTTCGTGGACGTGGTCGATGCAGCGCCGGCGGTCCCGGTCGCGGCGGTGGCGGTAACTTTGGGGTGGACGGGCGCCGCAGGCGTCACGTTGGCGGCAGGAGTTGACGGGCTGGGGTCCGGCGCAGCGGGCGCCGCGGCGGTTGTCGTTGCAGGAGCGTCGGCAGACGTCGTTGCGTCAGGCGCGGTAGGCTCAACCACGGTGGTGGGAGTCGGTGCTTCTGCCGAGCCCTGGGACGTGGTCGTGGCGGCCTCCTCCCCGGCGCCCGCGCTCACGAACATGTAGGCGAGGCTCGCGATCGCGACCACGCCGGGCAGCGCGGCCACCAGCACCGGCGTCCAGTTTGTGCGCGCCTGAGGCGCACTCTCCGACACGGGAGAAGGAGGAAGCATCGAGGTTTGGGGCTGGGATTGCGGCGGGCTCAGGGTCTGGAGTGGCAACGACGACACCGTCGCCGGAGCCGCGCTGCGGACCGCGGTGACCGCCGGGCGGAGGCTCGCCGGCGCGGACCCGGAGGTGCTCCCGCCTGAGGTCTCCATGTCGTCTGCCAGAGAGCTCCCGGAGTAGTCCATCGTCGCGTCCGAGCGCGGGCGTTTGGGACCCCGAGGCGCGGCCTCCTGCGGCATCACGGAGAGCCGACGCGCGAGCTCATCCCCGGAGAGCTGCCCGGTCAGGACCTCCGCGAAGGTGTCGCAGTCTGGGATTCTCTGGTTACGGTCGGGAGAAAGTCCGAATCGAATTGCCGTGCGCACCGCCAACGAGAGGCTCGGCACCAGGCTCTCGGGCGGCGAATAATCCGCGGCGAGCTTGGCCTGGAGCACATCGAGCAGGTCGTTCCCGTCGATTGGGCGTTCGCCTGTCACCATCTCATAGAGCATCACGGCGAGCGCGTACACATCCGCGCGCGCATCAGCACGTTTGGCGTCACGAATCTGTTCGGGGGGCATGTACACGAGCGTGCCCATCGCGACGCCGGTACGAGTCCGGTCGGAGGTGTCGTCCCCCTCGAGCAAACGTGCGAGTCCAAAATCGGCGACCTTCGGGATCGGCGGGCGCACGCTGTCGTCGAGCAGCACATTCGCGGGTTTGAGGTCCCGGTGGATCACCCCCGCGGCGTGTGCGACACCCACCGCGCGCACGATGCTCAAAAGTAGGGGTACTGCTTCGGTTTCAGGGAGTTGTTTCCCTGCGAGGTAGGTGTCGAGGCTCGATCCGCGAACGTAGTCGAGCAGGAGGCCGGGGTGCCCGTTGATGTCCAATACATCGTGAACGGCGAGGATGTGCGGGTGCTGAAGCCGGGCCTGTACCTGGCCCTCCTGAATGAGGCGCTGGATGAGGTTTGGATTGGAGACGTGCAGGACCTTGAGCGCGTACTTCGAACCCAACGTGACGTGTCGCACCTGGTAGACCGCGCCCATACCGCCGCGCCCCAGCTCGGCCTCCACGATGTAGCGCCCAATCGTTTCCCCAGCTTGTAGCATGGTTACCACCGCCCGTGGATGACCGCGCCGACTCCCAGCCCCGCCGCCGCCGCGCCAAGCCCCGCCGCCCCGAACACGAGCGTGTTGGTCGTGGCCCGCAGCGAATTCAGCTCGGCGTCCGTCTGGGGAGAGTTCCGATAATCGTCCGCAAATACGCCGGCGGCGGCGTACACGGCACCAGCCAGCAGCGCCGTCGCGCCGCCCGCGATCGCCAGCGTCCGGGAGCCGTGCCCAGCTTCGGCGTCCTGGGCCACGAGCTCACGCGCAGCGTCGTAGGGGGGCAGCGCGTCGGTGGGAAAAAGGTAGGTGGATGCCACCACCCGACCCGATTCATCGGTCCGCTGAAACCAGGTGGGCACCGCCGAGGGCCGCGCCGTTCCGACACGGCTGTCGAAGCTGACGGTACCCTCCCGCGGGCGAGGCGCTTCGGAATAGACGACCGTCGTGGGCGAGCGAGCCTGGTAGGCCAGCAGGATCGGGTGGCCGGGGGGAAGGAGCGCCGCCGGAAAGGACCACGCCGGCTCCACGAGGCGAGCGGCGGCGAAGGCGGCTTCCGCGCCGGGCGTGTCGCGCTCCTGGTAGAGCGCGAGGCCCACCAGCCGGTGTGTCGCGGCGACGAGGCTCCTTGGCGCTCCCTCGGACAGACAGGGGGAATGGCTCACGAGTTTCAGGGTCGTGGCGCGAAAGGCAGCCTGATCCATCGACTCCCAGGAGGCCATCGCCTGCTCCGACCAGGACTGGAGCTCAGCGCTCGAAACGGGCGTGGTACACGGGGCGCGCGCCTCGTCAACGAAGGTTGGCATCGGGACTGAGTAGCATGTAACGGGGTGAATGCGCCAGGGAAGGCCTCTGCGTCTGGCCACAGGCACTTCACGCCAGAACGCCGATTTTGGGCCATCGACATCGGGCGTCGCCATCGTGGGGGTCGACATCGACATCGCGCTCGGAATCGAGGTTTTTCACTCGCACCGACGTCGATGACGATGACGAGGCCCATGGCGATGACGAGGCCCATCAGCCGTTGTATCGTCGGCGTCCTCAGGCCGTCACTTCGGCCTCCGCGTCCACCTCCCAGAGCGGGGCCACGATCATGAGGATGGCGTCGACAACGGGCCGTGCGGGCCGTCCGGTGAGCGCGTCGTCGTCGATTTCTTCGAGGCGAGCTCGAGCCTCGACGATGTCCTCCACGGTGGGATCGAGCGCCAACAGGCTCTCGACCGTGGGCGGGTCGAGCGCTCCAAGCTCCTGGAGAAGGAATGCGGTCCGGTCCATCAGACACCTCAACTCTGCACCTAGCAAGTGGCATGCCACGAGCTTCCCGTCGGTTGGACTACGCCGCGCGCGCGGGCCGCTCCTCGGTGCTTTCGTCGTCCGGACGGGCAGGCGCGGGCGGCGCGAGTCGGGCACGGTCCTTGCACCGCGAGGGCACATGATCCTTCCGATGCAAATCACCTTCCGCGGCATGGAGCCTTCTGACGCCATCGCCGCCGCTATCCAAGAGCGCGCCGAGAAGCTCGATCGCTTTCATGACCGCATCACCACCGCGCGGGTCGTGTTCGAGCAGCTTCACCGGCACAGGCGCAAGGGGAACCTGTTCCACGTGCGTATCGACCTGACCGTCGGGGGCGGCGAGCTCGTCGTCGGCAGGGAACGACATGATCGACAGGAGCACGAGGACCCCTTCGTGGCGGTCCGCGACGCCTTCGACGTCGTCCGCCGCCGGCTCCAGGACCACGTCCGCATCCAGGATGATCGCGACAAGGCCCGCGAGCCGGCCTGTCCAGGCGCCCCAACCGCCGAGCGACACCCGCGCCATCTCGCGCGAACTCCTGGCGTTTCTGATGGACCATCCCGGCGCCGTCACCCCTGGCGAGACGCGCCATACCTACAGTGATCGCTTCCGTCACAAGGTCATCGC
>CANKTH010000136.1 GCA_947486185.1 Deltaproteobacteria bacterium | reverse complement strand
CCGTCCGCGTCCTGGTCGTCGTCGCGGTCGTCGCAGTCCTGATCGATGCCGTCGTACCAGAGCTCGGTCGCGGCGGGAAAAATGGTCGCGTCGAGGTCGTCACAGTCGTCCGCGAACACGAAGCCGTCGGCATCCTGGTCGTCGTCGTTGCCGTCGCAGTCCTGGTCGGTGCCGTCGTACCAGAGCTCGGTCGCCGTGGGAGACACGCGTGCGTTGAGGTCGTCGCAGTCCTCACCGAGCGCGTAGCCGTCGGCGTCCTGGTCGTCGTCGTTGCCGTCGCAGTCCTGGTCGGTGCCGTCGTACCAGATCTCAGGCGACTCGGGCGACACGGACGAATCGGCGTCGTCACACTCGTCCGCGGCATTGAAGCCGTCGAGGTCGAGGTCGTCGTCGGGGGTGCTTGGGTCGCAGTCGTCGTCGTGGCCGTTGTAGGGAATCTCAGCCGCGTTGGGGGAGATCTGGCCGTCGGCGTCTTCACAGTCGGCGAGCGCGGTGACCCCGTCGAGATCGGCGTCGACGGCGGGCTTCCCGCCGGTACACGCCAGGAGGAGTAACAGCATCGACACCTCGAAAGGCTGCGAACATAGTGGGTGAATCGGCGACTCGCCACCGCGGCAAGCAGCGGCTCGGAGGCGGCGAGCGGGCGAGGTGGCAGAGAGGGCCGCCGCGATGTGAACCGGCCTGGCACCTCAGTTGCCGTCTTTCAGCTCGGCACCAACTTGGGCCGGTGTTACGACGCTACATTGGATGGCTGTCCGTTTGGGGAGATCTGTTACTGACCGGGTCGGAGCGCTCGGGCAGTCCAACCTAAGGCTTCTCGACGCTCGACGCCCGCCGCCCGCCGTCCGACGCTCGGCCCTCGACGCTCGTCGCTGGACGCCCGACAGCGACCCGAGATGGATATCCGTAGATCAGAAGCTGGTTTTGAGGGAGACACGGCCGGGTGCCAAGGACACTGTCCACGCGCGCTCGGCCGCCGCCTCGTCGAGGCCGACTTGTATCGTGAGCCCTACCCACCTCACGGCCGCGCCACCGAGGATCATGCCCAGCACCACCCCGTCGCCCAGCGACGGCGGCCCCTCGCGGAACACCATGGTGGTCCCAATCACGCTCGCGCCGAGTCCGATCCCGGCGACGATGAACCCGGGCGCCGGTCCTACCCGCGGCCCCAACTTACGATGGGCCGCGAAGGTGTATCCCGCCGCGATGCTCTCCGAGATGGCCCAGGACACGCCACCGACCGCGACCATAGGCACGCCCAGCCAGACGCCGGCCGGCGGCTCAAAACAGAAGCTCTCGCGGCAGGTTCGCGTGGCGGCGCCGATGGCCCAGAAGCCGGCGCCCACCACCGTTCCCGAGATTGCGGCCGCCGCCAACGCGGCTCGCGCGCGCGAGTTGGCGGTCAAAGTCGGCCTGTTCGTCGGCGAAGGACGGGGAACACCAGAAGAAGAGCATCGACATCGTTTGCCCCCAACACGGTATAGCTGGAGGAGGACATTCGCCGCGCGTCAGGCGCGATCTTCGCAGGCCCGTCGCCGGCGACGGCGGTGGCCCGTCCGGAACACCCGGCCGGCGTTGCCGCCCCCTCCGCCGCCGTCAAGTCGAGGTGTCGCCCCTATTCAACCGGTTGCATCCAACACACCCGCGCCGCGCCACCGTCGGCAGCCTCACGGAGCACGGCCATCCCCTCAGGCCCGACCCCTATCCTCACGAACCCAGGCAAAACCCCACATTGGTCTCCCCCTTGTTGCGGCGCCCAAGCGGGGAGCAGTTCGGCCTGCCGACGCCCAGCCGGCTCACCCTCCCGGTAAAGTTCGGCCAGGAGTGTTGTTCCGAACGCATATATCGCGACCGCCGTGCCCGCGGGCCCTACGCGCCAAACGGCTCCTGACACCTCCGCCTCCCACCACTCCGCGTCGGCAGTGGGCCCAAGAACCCAAGCCTGGGAGCCGGAAGCAGCGAGGATTGTGCCATCCGGGCCCACCTGGAGCTGGGCGGTTTGCGGCAGCCGCGGCCCGGCGCGCCATCCATCGACGTAGCTATAGATCTGGTCGTTGTCCCCGTCTTCGCAGCGGAAGAGCGGTCGGCCGCCAAGAGTCTCGATCAGGGCGGGCTGGCAGCCGACGGGCGCCTCGGCGAGCGTCGGCGGTCCGGAACGTGGGAGGAGGAGGACGTGTGGCGCCCGAATCCAGCGGAATCCGCTCGCAGCCGCGCTAATCCATTTTCCTGATTGAAGCTGCGATGTCCACGACGCGAAGCCGAAGAGGACCGCGGCCGCCTTCCCCCTGCGGTCGCGACGCGGCCCTCCTGATCGCTCCCGAGTTCCTGGAGGGTAAAGCGCCACAACGCCCGCCTCCGCGGTGATACGGAAGGTGCCGATCGCGGTAGCCACCAGCGCCTCCTGGTGGTTTGCGACGAGGACCTGCAACGGACCAAAAAGTTGGTTTGAACTTGGATACATGCGGTCGGGAGGCCGGTCCGACGGCGGCTCGAACCACGGGGCGGGCTCCTGAGGAGGCAGGAACGGCGTCGCCGCCGCAAGGCAGATAGCCAGGAGCACGGCTCAGTATTGCACACTCTCGGTGGGAGCGCATCCGGAGGCCGGATACCGCTGGCGTCTCGACATAGCGAGCGGGTCCCCGGCGGCATCGGCATCGACATCGGTGCGAGGTCGTCATTGCCATCGGCAGAGACATCGGAATCGAGGTTCAAGGCATCGATATCGATGCCGCGCGCGGCCGCTTCGATGTCGATGTCCATGGCGATGTCGAGGCCGATGGCGACGATGTTGGGCAGAAGCCGGCGTTCTATGGTGAGCTGGCGCTATGTCGAGACGCCAGGGATACCGAGGATGGACACCCCTCACGGCCGTACCGGCTCCTCCCCTCTTCCCGGTTGAGTTGGAGCCGGTCCGGTAAACTTGGGTATCCAACCGTCACGGCCGGTCTCCGCTCGCCCTGGTCGCCGAGCTTCAGCCTCTCTCAGGCCCTCGCACGTCCGGGTTCACGACGAGCCGGACTCGGCCTCGGCGGCCGCGATCCGGCCGCGCCGGACCGCGCCCTCGCACCCTAGCCGCCGGCCGCCGAATCTTTGTACGCCGTGGCGACATCAACCAGCGCGCCGCCGAAACTGGCGAGCTCGTCGGTGGAGGTGAACGCAGCCGCGCAGGTCGCCGGCAGCTTGCCGCTCAGCAGGTCGGCGCAGCTGGCGCTGACGAGATCCTCCAAACAGTCGCGCGCCCCGGCGCGAGCCGTGTTCGGCGTCTCCGCACCGTCCGTGGCCTCGTAGAGCGCGGAGTCGGTGCAGGACTGGGTCTGACCGGAGATCGCTGCGGTCTCCTGGCACATCTGGGAGGCGTCCACTCCCAGCGCCTCCGTCGCCGCGGCGTAGGCGTCGGCGCCGAGGGTGCTCTCCAAACACGAGGCGGTGGCGTCGCACACGCTGGCGCTGAGGCGCTCGCAGAGCTCCTCGTTGGTCTCCTCTGTCGCGTCCCGGACGTCATCCAGGATCTCGCCGTCGGGATCCACCGCCGCACACTCGGTAGGCGGGGGGTACGGCGTCTGCTCAAACGCAGCCTCGAAGGGCTCGCAGTTGCCGCTGTCGATGTTGGCCTGGACCGCGGCGGTGCAGCCGGTCAGGACCTCTGAGTGCGCGATGTCGATCTTGCCGCTCTCAGCGTCGGCGCAGGAGGGATCGGCGGCGCGCGCCGCCTCCAGGCACGAGGTTCGCTCGGCCGCTGCGTCGACCGTACGGTCGGCGGAGGCGCAGGCGACGGCCCAGTCGCAGACGGCCTCGCAGTAGGAGGTCTGGACGCCCTGCTCCAGGGGGTTGCCCGAGCAGGAAAGCAGAAGAGTGGACGCGAGAGCGGCAGACAGAGCACGAAGCATGGGGTTCCTCCAAGGATGCGCCAGGGGTGTATCCGCTCAGCGCGCAAAACGGGACCACGACTCTGCCTGAGCTTCAATCGCTCGGGTCCTCCCCCATCCGCCGCAGGGCCGCGCGCGGAGGCCCTGTCGTTGGGCCGCCGAGCGCCCCGGCCCAGGGCCTCACCACGCAGTAAGGTTGATCCTCGCCTCTTCGTGAGGCGGCGTGGCCAGGACAGCGGGCGGGTCCGCGACGGCGCAGCCCCCGGACACGGCGTCGGTCCGGGCGCGGTAGGTGCCCTGGTCGTCCCTGAGCCCCACGCGCTCGCCGATCACACCCGCCTACGCCCTCTGAGGAGCACCGCCAGGCCCGACATCCACCACGCCGATGACCCGGAGCCCGTGTCACAGCCGCAGCCGCCGGTCTCTTTGGGAGGGGGGCAGCGTAAGTCCGCTCCGTCGCAGTCCTCGTCCCGGGCGTTGGAGCACAGCTCTTCGGCGCCCGGATGGACTTCGGCGTCCTCGTCGTCACAGTCGGCGCAGCGTAGGGCACCGTCGCCGTCCTGGTCCTGCTCCTCCAGGTCGCCCGGGACGCAGTTGTTGTCGATGCCGTCGCATAGCTCGTCCGCGTCGGGGTGGACCCCAGGGTCGCCGTCGTCGCAATCCTCGCGACAGTCCACCCCGTCCGTGTCGCCGTCTTCGACGGGCCAGCAGCCACGCTCCGACTCCGGAAGCGAATAATCCCAGATACCACGCCCGTATGTGGCAAAGCGGATCGCGTTCTCCCCGGGGATCACCTCGCAGCTCCAGTACAGCGTGATCGGGGCCTCCGTGGTGGTGATGTCGACCCACGTCTCGTCGTCGGGCCCGCGTATGTAGGCGCTGGTCTCGGTACCCGCGACGATTCGGCCCGAGCCGTCCGGTGCTTCGCAAAGGCAATAAACCAGGGTGTCCGGGAGCCCCTCTCCCCACGGCGCGAAGCTCCGCCCGCCGTTTTCGCTGCGGTACACCGCCGGCGCGCCGTAGCCGCTGCCCCCGATGGTCACAAGATCGGGGTCCAAGGAGGAAATAGAGAGAGAATGCCCGTAGTACCAGTTTTCGTCCGGCACCCGGCTGGAGGCCTGAGTCCACGTCAACGCCTTGTCCGACGAGTAGAAGAACCGACCACGGCTCGTCGCAGCGTAGGCGCGCTGAGGATCGCTCGGGGCAAATCGAAGCACACTCAGGTACTCTCCCGCAGCACCGGCAAAGTTGAATTCGGACCACGCCTCCTTCCGGAGACGATACTGAAGGGGATTATAGGTATAACGCCAAATCTGCGTTCCGGGGAAGAACAGGCCGAGGGGGTCCTCCGGGTCGGCGATGATCGGCGGTAACCAGGGGACATAACTGTCTTCGGGGAAATAGCCGGTGACGAGATAGGGTTCGTCCTCGCCGACCTGAACGAGGAGGTACCCGGGGTAGACCGAGTAGACGTAGTCGTGCGAGCCATCTGACGAGGTCAAATGTCCGTAATCGCCCGAGATCGCTTGGACGAACTCCTGTATCCGGTCGCCATCCTGCTCGATACCGTTGGTATATTGGTAGCCCTGGTCCTGGGCTCCGGCGGCGATGTGTTCCGGATTCCGGTTGGACGTGAGCGTCGAATAGTACTGGCTGATGCGGAGGCCCGACAAAGAGAGGTTGTTGACGGTCAGGAGTGCGTTTTCCGAGCGATAGGTGCCGCCGTCGGTGTTGAGGTACCAGGTCTCGCCGTCAGGCGAGAGCGCCACGTCCACACCCTGAATATCCGCGTGCAACTTGGTGACTGGGTCTGTGTAGTAGTCCGCCCAGGAGTTCTGGATCTCGAAGGTGGCGCCCCCGTCACGGCTGACGTGGAGCTCCACTCCGCCGTAAACGAACAGGTCCGGATCCAGGATCGAGACGTTGAGATCGCTCCAATAGTCGCTCACCGCACCAAGATCGGTCCAGAGATCACCGCCGTCGTCCGAGCGGCTCAGGATGCCGTCACGGATCAGGTAGAGTTGGGGGGCGCCTGCTTCGGAGCCGACCAGCTCCCCACGCGTAACCCTGGCAGGATCCATAGCTTCAAGTTGTGTAAAACTGGATCCACCGTCGTCGGAGCGGTACGCGCCGTCCGCGGCCGCGATCCAGAGTCGCCCATCACCGGTGCGCGGCGTCCAGACATCCCCGCCGAACGCGCCAAAGCTGTAGATCGCAGTCCAGTTTTCGCCGAGGTCCTCACTGCGGAAGAGCTGATACGCGCCGCCACTCGCTGCGACGAGGAACAGTCGCTGCTCGCCGTCGCTGGTCATCGTGAGGCGTTTGGCGTGGGTGAGGCTTCCCAAGCCAATCACCTCTTCCCACGTCGAACCTTCATCCTGGCTCCGGTACACGAGGCCGGATTCCGACATCGTCACCAGGATCGCGCCGCCGTCGAGGGCCTCGACCCCGTGCACCCCACCATAGAGATTGTCGGCCAGAGGCTCCCAGTCGGCGCCTTCCCAGCGCCCGCGCCAGAGCCCCCCGAGCGCGGAGCCGACCAGGAGATCGCCGTCAACCTCACGTGTAACGTGTGTTCTGCCTGCCTGATTGCTGGAGCCACGCTCCTCCCACGTGCCCGTCTCGGCGGGGGGCGCGCGCCGGAGCTCCGCGCGGCGCCGAACCTGGGCGACGCCCGCGCCCCGGTCGAGGGCGCTCACAGAGACCCCGGGCCTGGCCCGCTTTTTGTCGTTCATCCAGGCCTTACGCGCGTCCTTGTTGCGGCGCTCGGCCCCAGCGTCCAGCTGGTGCTCGGTCGGAGGCGGCAGCGGCAACGTAAACGACGGCCTCGGGGCGGGGCCAGGCGCCTCGGACGCTGGCTCTCCGAGTGAGAAGCCGGAGCTCAGATAGGTCCCGACCCCGACGGCAACCCCGAGCACCACCAAGCCGCCGGCGATCCTCCCGCCCTTCACGGCTGCTCCAGCGCTTCGAGGCTCAGCCGATCGTCGACCCTCGGGTCCGCGCTCCGTTCGGTGACGGCCGGGAACTTGCCCATGAAAAAGCCCAACATCCCCTTGTTACCCCAAAAGCTGTCTATCCCGTCCGCCCGGAAGCCGGCGCTCTCATCGACACCGCGGGGCGAACGCCGCCCGCCCCGCCCGCCCCGCCCGCCCCGCCCGGCGCTCCCGTCCAACTGTAAGCGGCGCTCCCGTCGGGCGTTCTCCGCGCAACTCCGGATTCAAGCTCATGCTCCGCCGTCACTCGCTGTTGCTCCTCCTGCTCGGCTGCGGGCACGGCCCCGTGCTTGGCCCCACCCTGGGCGCTGGCGTCACTTCGGGCCAGGCTGTTGCCGAACTCGGCGCCGATCTCAGCGCCGGTCGCGCCGAAGCGTCGCCGGTGCTCGGCGCCGCTGTCTCCCCGATCACGCTGTCCGACCCCGACGGCCAGGAGCTGACCTTGAACGCGCTGAGCGCGCGGGTCGCCGTCTCGGGTCCCCTGGCCCTCACCGAGCTCGATCTGCGCTTCAGAAACCCGCAGGATCGTAGGATTGAAGGTCGATTCTCACTCACGCTCCCCGACGGGGCCACGGTGAGCCGCTTCGCCAAGACGGTCAACGGCCAGCTCGTCGAAGGCGAGGTGGTCGAGCGCGCTACGGCCCACCGGGTGTACGACCTGATCCTCCACGAGATGCGCGATCCCGCGCTGCTCGAGCAGGGCGCCGGAAACACCTTTAGCGCCAAGGTTTTCCCCATCGAGCCTCACGGCGAGGTGCACATCGTCCTCGCGTATTCCCAACTGCTCCGACGTATCGACGGCCTGCGCAGCTATTCCCTCCCCCTCCGGGGCCTGCCCGAGATCGGCAACTTCGAGCTGCGTGGGCGCTTCGCCGCCCTGCCCGGCGAGAGCACTTCCGACCTCCCGGGCGCCGAACGTTCGCCCGACGGGGTTCAGCGCCTGGACCTGTTCAAGGAGGCGTGGTCCCCCGACCAGGACCTCTCGGTCCGGTGGCGCGCACGCGACGACTCGGCGCCCCAGATGATGCGCGCCGGCGACACCTACCTCGCGAGCTTCTCGCCCTCGGTGCCCGGGGGCCGGTCGAAGACCCCCCGTTGGTCCTTCTATATCGACACCTCGGCCTCAGCAGCCGACGGGCGAGACCACCGTATCGCGGCTGTTGAGGCGCTGCTCCGGGCTTTGCCGGTGTCCGCTCCGGTGGAGATCCGTGCATTTGACCAGGAGATTGCCCTCGTCGTGAGCGGGAGCGCCGGGAGCGTCGCGGGAGAGGTCGCCGGGCAGCTTCAGCGCCGCGGATTCGCCGGTGCCACCAACCTGGAGCGGGTGCTCGCAGACGTCAAGGAGCACGCGCGCACCGACACCCGGGTGGTGCTGGTAACCGACGGGATCGCCACTTTCGGGGACACCAACCTCGCCCATCTGGCCGACGCCGCCCACGCGCTCCCCGAGGGGCTGGCGCTGCATGCCCTCGTGCTCGGCACCGAGCAGGACGGCGCCGTGCTCAGCGCGCTCACCAGAGGGCACGGGCGCGTCGTGGAGCTGCCGCTGACCTCCTCCCTGGTCGCCGACGCAACAGCGGCCGCCGCCCGGCTCTCTCTGCCCCCCGGCGCGGTCTTCTCCGCGACCGACCCGAGCGCGCTTTGGGTGCACACCCTTGGCGGTGGGGACGTGCTGTCCGGCGATGAAGTGCTGGTGGTCGGTCGACTGGCCTCCAACAGTCACCCGACCCCCGTGCTCGCTGGGAACGGCGCGAGCCTCACCGTCCCGAAGTCCTGGATGGAGCTTCGAGACGCCGGGACGCTCCTCGAGCGGGAGGCGATCCGCGCCCACCTCGATGCCCTGGCGCTGCAGGAAGCCGCCGCCCCTTCGGCCGAGGCCGTGACAGCGTTGGCGGAGGAGCAGGTCCGGCTCTCGGTGGAGCACCGGGTGCTGTGCCCGAAGACGACGTTGCTGGTCCTGGAATCCGAGGAGGACTACGCTCGTTTCGGCCTTGACCGGCGCGCCCTCGCCGACATCCTCACGGTGGGACCGGAGGGCGTGACCACCGTCAACCGGGCACCTTGGGGCTCAGCGGCCGAGAGCGCCCAGGCCGAAACGGACGAGCGGAAGGCGGTCACCGCTCCGCCTCCGAAGACGGCGGCGAAGGAGACGCTTGCCAAGAGGAATCTCGGTACGAAGGCCAAGGCCGAGGACCAGCCAGGTCGTTCCGAAGGCACGCTGGCGGCCGCGCCCGAAGAGGTGGACCAACCGACGAGGGAGGCGCTGGAGCAAGCGTTGGGGGGCGAAGAAGAGGAGGCGATGAAGCGCCCGGATGACGCGGCTTCGGCGGGAGCCCGGAGCGGGTCGGTGATTCGGGCGGAAGGGGCAGACCTCGTCGCCGAGCCGGCAGCGGGGGCCGCAGTCGAGCCCGATATCGAGCCCGCAGCCCTGCCTCCCGTCGCGCGCCCAGCGGCGTCCGCGGGTCCGCGCGGGGCGGCTGCTCGTGCGCCGGCTCTTGGCGATATTCGGGCCGACGACGCGAATCTTCGCGACGCCGCGCCGCCCGCGACCAGGCCCGCCGTACCCGAATGGACCGTGCCGACCGAGGTCACTCCGGCGCGTCTGGCCGAGCTCGAGGCGGCCGTCGCCGCGAATCCTCGGGCGCGCGAGGCTTACAATCAGCTCGCGGACGCCCTCTATCGCCGGGCGGCGTGGGAGCGCCTCGGCGCGGTCGCTCTCGCGTGGCAGCCTTACGATCCCGACAATCCCCAGGTCTACGAGATGATGGGGGAAGCGGCCCTTGGCCGCGGGGATCTCGTGATGGCCCAGCGCGCTTTTGGCTCGCTCGCTGAGCTGGCAGGCGGCAAACCCGAGCTCCTCCAGCGGGCAGGGCTCCTGCTCTGGCGCGCCGGCGACCCGGCTTCCGCGGAGGTGCCGCTACGCGCCGCGATCGAGCGGCGGCCGGACCGGGTCAACGCGTGGCGCCACCTCGCGCTGGTGCTCCGGGCGGCGGGCCGGCACCGAGAGGCGGCCGAGGTGCTGGAAGAGGCGCTCACCAAGACGTTCCCAGAGTTCTACCAGGGCGTTCACCGGGTCATGAGGGAGGAGCTCGAGACGATCTACCACGAGTGGGCGGCCGCGAGCCCCGGCGAAAAGCGGGCGCTTCAGGAGCGGGCGCGCAACCATGGGGCGCTGTCGCTCGACCACGTCTACGCGCTCCGCGTGACGCTGGTGTGGGAGACCGACGGCAACGACGTCGACCTGCACATCGTCGATCCCAGCGGCGAAGAGTGCTTCTATGGGCACAAACAGACTCGGAGCGGACTGGTGCTCTACGGCGACCTGACGCAGGGCCTGGGTCCCGAGGTGATCCGGGCCGGCCGGCTGCTCCCGGGTCCCTACGCGATCGGGGTGAAGTACTTTTCGGCTGGACCGATGGGCGTGAGCCGGGGGTTTGTGGTGATCGAGGAGGCGGGCAAGGCGCCCAGAGTCGAGCCCTTTCGGCTCGTCGAGGGCGGCGGGGACCTGAGGCTGATCAGCACGGTGGTGGTGGGGGATAGCCGCTAGCCCCATCGACCGCGCGGCGGAGGGCCTCACCACGCTGTCAGGTTGATCCCCGCCTCTTCGTAGCTCGGCGCCCCCACGATCGCCGGCGCACCGGCTTTGTTCAAGTCGATTTGCAGCTCAGGCCCGGCGGGGCCGATTCGGTACACCGTCGGGCGAGCGGCCCGGGACGGCCCGTCACCCTGGCCCACCACGACGGCCACCGCCCCATCCGCGAGGCGCACCAGCGAGCCGATCGGACACGGACCCAACCACGCGGCGAACACCTGGCACAGCCGAAGGTCCACCCCCTTGAATTCCCCAGCCGCCAACGCCCGGACGAAGCGCGCAGGCGCGGTTGCGGGCCGCGCGGCCGCTGTCCGGGCCACGTAGGCGTGGGTCAGCGCCACGAGCTGGCCGGGGACGCCGGCGGGCCGCCCCTGCCGAAGCGCCCGCGCATCGTAGAGGGTCAACGCAAGCGGCATCGCGCTGTCGCCCAGGCCCGCGTAACGAAACAGCGGCTCGACCGCGCCATCGGCGTCGCCCTTCTCGGCGAGCCCACCGAGGATAGCCGACAGGGCAAGGGTCATGATCATGTCGCGCCCGAGCCCCAGGGCCCGCGCAAAACCTACAGCGTAGGTCGCTGCCGCGACCCGACCGCGCGCGTGGTTCAGCGGGATCGCCGGGTCATGCACCGCGGCGAGCAGGAGGTAGAGCGCCGGCGAGGTGCCCATCCCGTCCGAAAGGAGCTGCAGCGAGCGTTTGACCGGCAGAAGCGACGGTGCGTTCCCGGCCTCGTGCTCGGCGTAGAGCCGCTCTACGAGGTCCAGCAGGCCGGCGTAGACGCTCACCGCGAGGCGATCAGGCTCGAATCGATATGCGGCGATACCGCTCCCTCGCGATGGGCCAAGCGAGATCGCGCCGGCTGGCTCCATGTCGAGCTTGGCGCTCTTCGAGCGGACCGCGGCCGCCACCCGCTGGCAGAGCGCCTCGACGTGAGCGCGATCGAGCCCGTCCCCGAAGGTGAGGTCGCCGACCCCGAGCTTGCTCAGCACCGCCGACAGCACGCTCGCCCGCTCGTACAGCATCTCATCTGCTCGGAGCAACCTGCCGTTCACGAAGAACTCGTCCGTCAGGAGCTGGATCCGGAGCTCGCCGCCGCCGGTCCGCTGATGGAGCGCGAGGAGCTGATCGATCAGCCGTTGCACCGCTACGTTGTTGATGTCGTAGAACGAGAGCGCCCGTACGAGGCCCGCAACGACCACCACGGCCTCGCGCCCGAGGTCCTGCTCGGCACGGTCCTCCTCGCCCGCCCGGGCCGCGGGGCCACGCTCCTCGCTCATCGGGCCGCCAACGCGGCAGAAATCGCGGTGCGCAGATCCTGCGGCAGGTGCCACGATGTCTTGAACCGGCCCAGCAGCGCTTTGGCCTCGGGGGTCCCTACGGTCGCGAGCGCGGTCACACACAGCTTCTGGCGGGCGATGACCGCTTTGCTCCGGAGCAGGTTGCGGTCGGCCAGGACGGACTCGAAGTGACCGAGCGTACGATTGTCCTGGAGGGCGGCGAGCGCGGCGTAGAAGGCCTCCTGCTCTTCGAGGTCCTTGCTGGCGAAGCCGAGATCCTCCACCGATGAGAGCACCGTCCAGCCCATACGGAGATCGCCGGCGCCGCGCACGACCGCGAGCGCCAGGAGTCGGTTGTCCCGGCTCGGGTCCTTCATCAGCCGGCCGAAGTCGGCCCGCAGCTCCACCACATAGCGCCCCGCCAGCGCGTTGAGCGCCGCGGTTCGTACGTGGGTAACGGTGGATTTCAGGGGCGCACCCAGCGCCCGCAGCGCCTCGGGGCTGCCCAGCCGGCCGAGCGTGAGGATCGCCTCGAGCACTTCGGCCTCGACCGGGGAGCTCAGCCGCGCCGTGAAGAGCGGTGTGAGGTCCACGCCGGCGGCGGAGAGCGCACGGTGCAGGGCCGTCTGCGCCTCGCCGACCGGAAGCTCCTTGAGGAGCGCGAGCGCGCCGTCCTGCCCGTGTTGGGCCGCCACGTCGAAGAACGCTGTGAAAGGCGCAGAATCTCGGAGCGCAAGGGGTTTCAGCCGCACCATCCGTTCGGGCCGGAGGACCGCGGCCAGGAGCGTCTCGCCCGCGGGGGTCGTAGCAGCGCCAGAGATCACGTCGAGGAGGCTCGCGACTGCCGCGGACGCCTCGGCGGCGATCGCGGCATCGAGCTGGCCGAGGACGAGCGCGCTGGCTTCGAGTGGCGCGGTTTCGCCTCGGGCGGTGGCCTCGGCCTGACGCCGCTCGGCAGCACGAACGGCGATCGCGACGAAACGCCCCGCGTCGGACGCGGAGCTGAGGGTCGCGGCGAGCTCCGCGGCCTCGGGCAGCTGCAGGCGCGTAGGCGCGCGGGCGCCCTTGATCCACTGCAGCCGGTCTTCGGCGCGCAGCATACGGATATCGTCGGCGGAGAGCACCGTACGTTCGCCGTCCGAGCCGCGTTCGATACGACCGCCGCCGGCCTGGAGCAGCGTCAGATCGTCGCCGTCGGTGCCGGACGCGCCGGTGTTGAAGCTGTCCACCGCGTAGTGCCGCACGTGTGGGAGCTCGGCCCGCCACAGCCGCGTCACGAGATCTTCGTCCCCGTCGCGCGTGCTCTGGCCGAGCAGCGCGACGAGCGCCGCCAGCTCGGAGCGCTCGATCCCGGGCAGGAGGGTGAGCTCGCGCACGCCGTCACAGAAGAGCCGGAACAGGTGGGGCGAGCGCTTCTCCCCCGGGTGCAAGGGCTGGGTCCCGTACATCAAGCCCCCGCTCGCGACCCTCACCGTGAGCTCGCCCGCCTCGGTAGCGGCAGTCGCCTTGGCGGCGAGCTCATCGAGCTGGCGGTCGAGGAGGGCGCCCTGCCCCGCGTAGAGGCGCCCGCCCCTGAGCGCCTTGTCGACGGCCTGATACACCAAGGCCGCGAGCGCGAGCCGGGCGTCGTCTTCGGATGGGCGAGCCTCCATCCGCGGAATGTAGCGCCTTGAGGACGTCGGTGAGGGGGCGGCGAGCCCGTTTGGGCACAATACGCAACGTTCTGTCATCCTCCCGTGCTCCCGCTTGAGTTGGAGCCGGTCTGATAAACTTGGTAACCAACCCGTTTTGACCATTGACGCGTCAATTGTTTGCGTTTGAGCAGCTTGTTCGTGGGTTTGTTGTGCCCTCACAACGATTGTAGAGTCAACACGGTTGTGCTATTGGCCTTTTACCGTCTTGAGATAGGATTTCGTAGAGGCAGCTCCCAGCGTGCATCTGAAGACCACCCACCTCTGCGGGATGACGGGGGCCGGCAGGAGGAGACTGGAGCCAACGGGACGATTCCCGAACCTGCACCCTCCCCCACGAGGGGGGCGGGAGAAGGGGAGTTTTCTCGGATTGTCGCGGTAGGAACGGAATACCAGAGCAGTGATCGCACACATCATCGCCTGGCCTGTTCTCGGCTGGCCGCCAAAGCCCTCGGAGACCGGACTTCAAGGCCGAACACCCCTCACGGCCTTGCCGGCTCCTGCCGCCCCCCTCCCCTCCT
>CANKTH010000135.1 GCA_947486185.1 Deltaproteobacteria bacterium | reverse complement strand
CTACGGTGTCCTTCCAGGCCACCGCGAGCCATAGGCTCCCCATCCCCGTTGCTTCGGGCGCCCACCGCGACGCCGCGTGAAAGGTGTCGATACGATCAAAGCCGACACACGGCCGGTCCGGGCACGCGTCGCGCCAGCGGAGCGCCGCCTGGGCGACCAGGCCGAGTCCAGCGGAACGATCGGCGCCGGCGTCTCGCGTCAGATCGGCGGATGCCATCAAGAGAAGCGCCGGTAGCACCGAAGTGCCTTCGGCGATGCCGTGCGCCACCCGGAGCGCCTCGCTTCGACTCTTGAACGCCGCCTGTTCGCTGTCCGAGTCGGCGGCGGCGTTCTCCACCGCGAGCCCGCTGGCCAACCGCAGCAAGCTGTACCCCCGCTCGCCGGCCGCCTCATCTCGCGCGCCCGCCGCCCGACTGAGCAGGAGCGCGCCCGCGGGTGTCGCGGTGAGGCGGTCGTAGGAAACGCCCGTCAGCGCGCGCGCTACCGGCCCGACCGGCACCGAAGGGGCGTCGAGCCAACCGAGCAGCACTTGCCGCTCGATGAGCACGAGCTGCTCCTCGAAGTTCGGGTCCCCTAGAAAGGCCAGGGGCCGCCGTGGGTTATCGGGGATGGGCCCGGTGGGGGCCGCGAAGGGCGCGAGCCAGGTCGCCGCGTCGGCGGAGCCGGAGAGCGCCTCGACCGCCGCCAGCCGCCCACCGCGCGCCATCGCCACAACGTAGTTGCCGCGATTTCGCCGCTCCAAATCCCACCATGCGGCGGCGGGCGCGCGATCGTCTCGCGAGAGCACCATCAGGTCGGGTAGGCCACGGTGCCCGGGGCCCAGGCTTCCGGTGGGCATTTTGGGGCGTCGCACCAGGGGATCGGCGCCGACCATCCAATCGAGCCGCGACGCGGGATCGGTGGGCTCAGGGAGATCTGCGGCGGAGGGCGGCGGCGGGACGTACGGGGGAGCGAGGCAGGCGATAAGGAAGAGGTTCAACCATACGATCATGCGAGCGACCGGCCGCGGCTCGGCGGGTTCTTCGGCCATGGTCCCCTATTCCCGCACGCCGGCAAAGAACAGGACCCCGGCGGGTTCTTCTGCTTCACCCTGAAACACCCCCCGGTGGCCCAGGCGGGCTCCGGCGAAAAGCACGAGCTCGATGACCCGCTCCAGCTCCAGGCGGTGCTCCCGCTCACGGAAGGGCTCCTCCGGGCCGGCGACGCGCTCCAGGAGCCAGGTGAAATCACCGGTCGAGGGTACAAAACTTGCGATAGGCTCCACGATGAGCCGGCGGCCCTGCTCGGCGCCGAGGTGCAGGGTGTTGCCGTCCAGCCACCACTCCTCTCCGGGCGCCGGTTGAATCCACCCGCGTTGTACCTCGCTCATCTGTTGAGTCCACTGGCCGAGCGCGCGCTGGTACGCCGCCGTCTCCACGACGCTGCCCTTGCCCTGGGGCTGGCGCAGACTTCCAAGGGAAAAGCCTGCACAATCCTCGTCGAACCGGAGGGACACCTCAACCGGGCTGGCGGTGGGACCGCCGGAGGGGCCGGACGTGGCCGCGAGCTGGTCCCGCACAAAGCCGACGTGCAGGCGTTCGAACTCGAAGCCGGGAGGCAACCGGCGGGCGAGATCTTCGACTACCCGCTCCAGGCCCGGGCCCCGGGCGTCGAATGTGGTGCCGTCGGGCGGACCCCCGCTCGCTAACGGCTCCGTGTCGAGGCTCAACAAACGAGCGCGACCGCCACGATGTTGAAACTGGATCACGAAACGGCGCAAACCGCCGCGGCCGGCGGCGTGGTCGAGCGCGTCCAGCAGGCCCGAGTCGTCCACCGCTGTGTTCAGCGCGGCGGTGAGCTGGGCGCGGTCGTGGTCACCGGCCTGACGTAGAAACCATCCCATCTGTGCAGCATAACGGGCCGAGCGCTCTCAGCCCGTCGGACCCCACGCGGGGGCCGCTGGCGATTCCCAGTCGGGACCCTCGACACGCAGGTGATGGAGCCACATCCGCCCATGGTTTTCGGGCGGATCTCCGTCCGGCTCGTAGATCGGGTCGCCCCACACCGGTGCGCCCAGGTACGCCGCGTGTACGCGGATCTGGTGCATCACGCCGGTCCGGATTTCGACCTCGAACCGGGATTGCCGGTCGTCGGGGAGGCGCCGGAAGCTGGACCAGGCCTCGTACCACCGCCCACGGTGTCGGCCGGGGTGACCACTCGGGCGCTGGGCGACCATACGATCAGGCCGGCGCGCATGGTGGGCCAGCGCTTGGGTGACCACCGTGGTCGCACCGACCGCGAGGCCGCCGTCGGACCGCGAGAGGAGTTGGTAGAACTTACGTAGGCTCCGGGAGCTGAATTCCTGCCTGAGCCGATCGAGGTCCCGCGGTGTGCGCGCCACGATGACCAACCCGGACGTGCCCGTGTCGATCCGGTGGGCGATGCCGCCGGGGAAGGCCTCCGGCCAGCCGGCGCTGCGTGCGGGATCGAGCAGGAGGAGGCGACGATAAAGGCAGTCCCCCTCGGGGTCTTGGTGAGGCGGCAGCACCGGGAGCCCCGCCGGTTTGTGGAGGTAGAGGTGGCGGCGGTCCTGCCCCAACCAGTCGGTTGTCGGCGCTACGGGAGTCATTCGCAGATCGGCTTCGGGTCCGCTACGTTCTCGCCGTGCTCCGAACGTTGGCCCTTCAATCCGTGTTGCTCGCGGTCCTCTTCACCTGGCCCGCGGCGTGGACGCTCAGCTCCGCGGCTGTCGGCTCGGTCGAAGGAGACGGCGTCAAACACCTGTGGAACCTCTGGTGGATGCGTGCTGAGTTCTGGGGCGGCACACCCGGACTGCTGACGACCTTCGTCAACTTCCCCGAGGGTATGGCCCTTTATCCCATCGAGCCCTCCAACGGGCTCCTCGCAGTGTTTTCACCCTTCGGGGTCATCACCACCGCCAATCTGCTCGCGATCCTTCACCTGACCTTGACCGGCCTGTGTAGCGGCTGGTTGGGGTACCTCGTGAGTGAGCGGCGGGTTGGGGGGCTGCTCGCCGGAGCGTTGGTTCAGGGCTCGGCGTTCTCCGCCTTTACCCTACATGTCGGGGTTGGCGAGCTACGGCAGTTCTGGTGGATCCCACTGGGGCTCGCCTGCGTCGTCAAGGTGAAACAGACCTTGGAGACCCGTTGGTTCGTGGCCCTGGGCCTGAGTCTCGTGGGCGCGACATTATCATGCTTTTACCACGGCTTTTTCCTCGCAACTGGAGTGGCGGTCTACGCGCTCTGTACCCTCCGCCTCTGGCCCCGGCTGTTGTTGGGCTATCTGCTCTGTGTCGTCCTCTCGCTGGCCGTGGTCATTCCCGTTATCCGCAGTTTCTCCCAAAGTTTTGGTGGTGAAGCCGAGCGCGAGAAGGCGGACCTGGTCACGTGGATGCGTGACTGGCGCGGCGCCCAGTTCGAGGAGTACCGCCAGGCGGCGCTTGACCCGATCGATCTGGTGAGGCCGCGACGAGAGGCGAGGGCGACCCTGGATCGTCAGGCTCTGGCCTACTCAGGCGGGCGCTACGTGGGGGTGCTGGCCGTGGTGGTGGCGGTGCTGGGCTTTGCCGCTGCGCCCCGGCGGGCCTGGCCGTGGGTGGCGGTGGGTGTTGTGGCATTGATCCTTTCGTTTGGCACGGTGCTCTGGTGGAACGGGGAGCTGTGGAAGTCCTCCGGCGGGAGGTTGGTGTTGCCGCTGGCCTATGTCAACCGGCTGCTGGCGTGGTTCGCCGAGCCGCTCAACTTCCCCTCCCGCTTCTTGTCGCTCGCTACGGTGGCGCTCGGGGTGCTCGCAGCGCTCGGCGCGCGTTGGCGGGTGGTGTGGGTGCTCGTGCCGCTGTCGATCATTGACGGGCTCTACAACGAGCTGGTGCCCTGGCCCCGAGCGAGCTTCAGCCTCGCGCGTTTTGAGGGGCTCGCCCCGCCGGAAGGCGCGATGGTCGACCTGGCGCTCGCGCTGAAAGCCTCCGATCCGTCCAGCGCTACCCGAGGGAGCAACGTGGTCGCGAGCATCGACCCCGAGACCCGAACGCGCTCGATCGCCGCCCAGGCGGAGCTGGGTCGCCCGATACAGGGTATGCCGGTTGAACGTGTCGATCACTGGGCGACGGATGGCCTTGCCTGGGTTCGGGTGCTCCCGCTGATCGACGCGTTGACCCGGGGGAACGCCGATCCCGCCGCCGACTGGCGCGCCGACCTATGGCTGCTGCGGGAGCGTGGTTTTCGCTCCGTGATGCTGAGCTCCGGGAGTCAGGAGGACAAACGTGTCGTCACGAGCCTCGATGCGATCCTGGGACCCAGCACGCGCGCCGAGAATGGGCGGCTCTGGACACTCCCAGAGGTACAGAGCGAGGCTGCCGAGCGCGAACGATGGGCCGCGGCGCAACATCAGCGGGTCGCAAAAGCGAAGCCGGCGGAGATGGGTGTACAGTTTCCTGGGCCGCCTTGAACGCGGGTTTCAGCCCGTAGTCTGGGCGGCTCCCACGGGAGGCCGCGCCGGGACCTTTGCCCAGGGCCTGACCTGCGCTAAGGTGGCCACATGCTGCTGCTCATCCCATTCTCCTTTGCATTTGACTCGGAAGACCAGGACGTGGTCATTCGGGACGAGGTCGAGCTCTTCGAGAACTCGGAGTACTCGACGGGCATCCTCCCGCCCGGCTCGCCCCTCGGCGTGGAGTTTGCAATTGAGGCGAACGGCGGCGCCTCGCTGGGTATGCAGGGCGTAGCGGAACTATCGTGGCCTGACGCGCTCACACTGCTGTTCACGGGGGCACCCGGAACCGGCGTGCTCCTGCTGGACGGGTCGCTTGACGCCGTCACGTACATCGCTATCGACCTGTCGGACTACGGCTACGAGGGGAACTTCGAGATTGACCGTAGATCCCTGACGTTTGATGGCTCGGGCTTCTTCGACCCCTTCGTGCTCGACGGCGCGGCGACGCCACGGGTCGAAGTGGCGGACACCACGGACTCGCTGCAGCTCATCGATTACAACCTCGATATCCTGCCGGGTCTGGGCGTGTCCTTTTCGGCCGCGATGGAGCCCACCATCACTGTCGGCTACGAGAGCATCTACTGGTCCGCGAACGAGACCATCATCAACACTGAGAGCACGCCGGGGATGCTGCCGGCGGAGGCGGTGCCGAACTACCCGGTCAACACGACGTTGCGGGGGGCGTGGGACGCGAGGTTCGACCTCATCTTCACCCCGGCGATTGAGGCTTGCGCGTCGATCTTCGGCTGTATCGAGGTGCTTCAGTTCGACATTCCGGTCAACATGCTCACCGACGTGATGGAGGAGGATCTGAGCGCAGGCATCCTCGATTTCCCGCTGCCGCTGCTGGTGCCGGGTGTTGAGTCGGCAGATTTTGGCGACGTCTACATCCAGACCATCGCCAACCTGGAGGTCAGCCTCGGGGACGACGGGGAGCTCCCGGTCTACGGCGACGTACGGGTCGATGGTGGCACCGACTTCTCGGTGTTCCCCGACCAGTTCAACGCAAACCCGGGCACGACGGACGGTGTGGTCGTCACCTTCATCCCCAGCGTGCTCGGGCCCCAGACCGCCAACCTCGTCCTGACCAGCAACGACCCCAGCCGCCCCGATCTGATCATTCCCATCTCGGCGAACGGCTACGAAGATGAGCCCACCGACTACGCTGGCGTGATCGACGAGGACAACGTGAAGAAGGGCGAGGTCAAGGCCTGTGGTTGTGATTCCGGCACCGCGCCGGCCGGCATCGGTCTGTTCGGTCTCGCGGGCCTCGCCCTGCTTCGGCGGCGCCCGGCACGGAGCGCCTCGCGGTGAACGCCCGCACGCTGCCTTACAGTCGCGGTCACGCCGCGGGCCGCACCGGGCCGCAGCACGCGGTCAGCGAAGACCAGACCCGCATCCTCGACGGATCGCACCCCGGAGTCGCCGTACAGGGGCGGGGCTGCATCTACATGGTGTGTGATGGGGTCAGCTCGGCGCCGCGCGGTCGTGAGGCGGCGGCGTTGATGTGCGCGCGTATCGACAGCTTCTACGACCGTTTTCATCAGCCGGCCGCCGACAGCATCGTGCAGATCGTGAGCGAGGCCGACTGGGAGCTGCGGGAGTGGGGCCGCGGACAGGCGGCCTGCACGTTGTCGTTGTTGTGGCTCGCTTTTGGCCAGGCCGTGGTGATGCACGTGGGGGACTCGCAGGTCTACCGGGTGCGGCACGGCGAGGTGACCCGCATCACGGAGACCCACAAGACCGGTCGTTCTTTGGGCGCTTATGTCGGTATGGGGCCGAAGGTGGCCGACGTGATGCACGTTTGGCGGGACACGCTGTTCGAGGGCGACCTGTTCTTGATGGTGACGGATGGGGTGACCGAGGTGATCCCCGCGGATCTGTTACTCGACTCGTGGTGGGCCACCCAGGGCTCGCCACAGCGGGCGGCTAACGCGATCATTCAGGAGGTCATCCTGCGCGGTGGCACGGACGACGCCACGGCGCTGGTGGTCGACGTTCTGGGCGTCGAGACCGACCTGGACTTCGACCCAGGGCGCACTTTTGGGCCGCGCAGCTCGATCTCCAACCCGCCATCCGGGCGGGGTCGGTTCTGATCAACGCAGCACTTGTCCAGCCGGTGGCGTTGCGCGGCGCCCGAAACCCCATAGACCGTGTGACGGCGGCGTCACGTCGCGTGGAGCGGACGATGTTCTGGATAGCCTTGGGGATGATCGGCGCGGGCGCGGCGTGGGCGGAGGACCTCAAGGTCACCTCCAACGTGCATAATGGCGTGATCTATGTCAACGGCGCCGACTCCGGGGTGCGGACCCCCGGGACGGTGTACGGACTCGAGACCGGACGCCACAGGGTTCGCGTGGTTCAAGGCTGTTATGTTGGAGAGGCAGAGGTAGACGTCGGTACGAGCGGCGCGAGCCTCCACCTCGTCGCGAGCGAGCAGCCTGGTGTGCTGGCGGTGTACCCCCAGCCTTATGACGCGCGGGTGGTGGTGGGTGGCCAGCCGGTGAGCGGTCCGCCCGGGATTCCCCAGAAGTTGGCGTGTGGGGAGCATGAAGTCGAGATCTCCGCGCCCCGTTACGCCAGCGAGACCCTCACCGCCGTCGTTCCCCCTGGAGGGCAGGCGATCGTGCCGGTGACGCTTCGGCGTCTGGCCCTGGGCAGCATCGAGGTTGCGGTCACCCCGGCCACCGCGACCATCCTCCTCGACGGGCGTCCGGTGGGGAACAGCAGCGTGCTCCTGCCGGCGGTGACGGAGGGACGCCACAGCATCGGCGCGGAATACGCCGGCAAGAAGAGTGCCATCGAGTATGTCGTGGTCGAGCCGGACGCCGATCTCGCCTTTGAGATCGAGCTGGTCCGGAAACGTGGCCGGAAAAAGAGCACGGTCTTGCCCTACGACGACCCCTCGGAGCGCGCGCTGACCGCGGCGGACAGCAACCCCAGCCGCTGAACCTGCGCAACCGGGACGGAACGCCGTCCCAGGCGCCTCATGGGCTGACTTTGGGCGTCGGCGCGGTTTTGGGGGGCGCGGGGTTCCATGTGCCGGCGATGAAGCTGGTGATGATCGCCTCCAGCCCGGGCTCTCGCGCGAGCATCTTGGTCCCGTGGCCCGCGCCCGTGAGGAGCTCGGTGCGCGGTCCACCCTGAGCGAGCGCGGCGAGGGTGTCGACGGTCTTCTTGGAGTAGGCATCTTCATCGCTCGCGACCAGCAGAACCGGCCGTGAGCCGTAGCGTTTCATCGCGTCCTGCGACGACAGGCCCTTGTAGTTGAAGCCCGGAGACAGTAGCGCGACCGACACTACCATCGCGTCATCGGCCGCGACCCTCAGTGCCAGATTCGCGCCGATGCTGGCGCCGATCAACGCCACTTTTTCGATCTTGTTCGTGCGAAGCCAGGCGATACTCGCGGCGACGTCGCCCTGCATCAAGGGGTAGTCGGTGTCGGACAGGGCCGCGCCGCTCGCGAGCGGGCTCCCGCCGTGACCGCGGAGATCCGGCGCGACAACGGCGACGCCACTCTTGAAGAAGCGCTCTCCCAAAGCCAGCCAGTCTTCGCGGCTGCCGTTGAGGGGGTGGATGAGCACGACACCGGTCACTGCCTTGGCCGGCAGCCCCGTGTAGGCGGCGAGCTTCTGGCCATCCGCCGAGGTGATGCTTGTCGACACCGGGAAGCTGGGCGCGGCCGCCAGGGCCATCTGTAGGAAGAAACACAACATCGACAGGAACGACGCCATCCGCACCTCAACAGCCCTGCTAACCGGCGGACACTGCCGGTGAAGGTCAACCCCGCTCGATGCCGCGAGCTTCCCCGGCGTCGCTAAGGAGGCGATTGAGCTCGTCCAGCAGGGTGTCGCCGGGGAAATCCTCGTTTAAAGCAGCCTCTCCGAGTGTCTCATCCGCGCCTACCGCGCAGTCGAGACAACGGAAAAGGCCGCGCCGGTGAAACGCCGCCGCCACCCCCGGATGGCGGAGCCAGGCCGCGTGTACGGTCGTGTCCGCGGTGAAGGGGCCGGTTGCGCGCCTCGCCTCGATGCGCGGGAGTTCGGCCTCGAGCCGGGAAACTGCGGCGCGTGACGCCTGGAGCTCACCGTTCATCACGGAGAGGGCGGTGCGGCGGGGCGCGAGCGTTTCTGCTACCCGCGTCGTCACCAGCACCCGCAGCTCCCGGAGCACACCTTCGCTCAGTCCCGGTTCAACACCGAGAACTCTGAGCAGATGGAGGACGCGGGCGCGGGTCGTGGTCGTCGGCCGGCCAGGGGCCTCGGGGGCGGGATCCATCACGCTGGTCTAGCGCGTTGTGCAACGATCGGCGGTGTGTTGGATTGAATTACGCGATGCCCTTTTCCCCAGCGCGGGTCTGTGGTTGAATCAGCGCCTTCTCGGAGAAGCCACGTTGAGACATCCTTGGGTTCTAGTGTTGCTGGGCCTGCTCGTCGCCGCCCTGGTGCTCATCCGCCCCGCCAGGGCCGAAGAGCCCGAAGCTGAGGCCGAAGAGGAGGCGCTCCCGGAGGTCGCCGGTGGCCAGGGCCTCGAGGACGTGCGGAAGCGGGGCACCCTGATCTGGGGCGCGGACCAGGAGGGCGGAGGGCCTTATGTCTGGCCCAAGGAGGACAACCCCGAGGAGGTGATCGGCTTCGAGGTCGACATCGCCGAGAAGCTCGCCGAATACCTGAAGGTGAAGCCGCAGTTCTACCAAGGCAACTGGGACAAGCTGGGCGACCTGCTCCGCGCGGGCAAGTTCGACGTCGTGCTCAACGGCTACGAGTACATGCCGATTCGCGCCGAGCTGATGGAGGTGTCGATGCCCTACTACGTCTACGGCCTCCAGATGTTGGCCAAGAAAGACGATCCCGTACTCAAGACCTTCGAGGACATCCTCAAACCGCGGGCGGACGGCCGGAAGACGAAGATCGCGCTTCTATCGGGCTCGGCGGCCGAAGAGTACATGGCCGAGCAGTGTCCCGAACACTGTGAGCTCATCGCGTACGACGGTGTCACCGACGCGATGCGGGAGGTGGAGAACGGCAAGCTCGACGCTACGCTTCAAGACACGCCTATCGCGGCCTTCTACGGTACCCAGTTTCCCGGCTTGCATTATCTCGGAGCGCCCGTAGCACCGGGCTACTACGTGATGTACGCCCGAAAGGGCGACGTCGCGTTGATGAAGACCATCAACGAGGCGATCATCCTCATGATCCGTAACGGTGATTTTGAGAGGATCTACCGTAAGTACGACATGTGGGACGACAACCAGAAGGAGCTGTTGTCCCTCGCCGAGAGCGCCAAGTTCTTCGGCTACATGCACGCGGTTGAAGTGGAGGTCGAACGCGGAGAGATGCTGGCCGAGGAGACGGTGCAGACCTCGGTGAAGAAGAGCGGCTGGAGCGTCGTGTCCAACTACGGCGAGATCATGGTGAAGTCCGCGGGAATGACCGTCATCCTGGCGGTGATCTCCTTCCCGATCGCCATCCTCATCGGGCTGTTCGTGGCGGTCGGCCGGCTCTACGGGCCGGCGTTCATCCGGGTGCCGCTGACGATCTACGTTGAGTTCCTCCGCGGCACGCCGCTCATGCTCCAACTGTACTTCATCTTCTTCTTCCTGCCCGAGCTGGGGCTGAACATCTCGGCTTTCCCGACGGCGATCATCGGGCTCGCGCTGAATTACTCTGCCTACGAGTCCGAGATCTACCGCGCGGGACTCCAGGCGATCCCGGGTGGCCAGATGGAGGCGGCGCTGTCCCTCGGAATGTCCCGGTGGCAGGCGATCTTTTCGATCGTTGTGCCGCAGGCCTTCCGCATCGTCATTCCGCCGATGGTCAACGACTTCATCGCCCTGTTCAAGGACACCTCGGTGTGCTCGGTGGTCACCATCATCGAGCTCACCAAACGCTTCACCGTCCTCGCGATGAGCAGCGGCGCCATCGTGGAGATGATGCTCATGACCGCGGTCCTGTACATGGCAATGAGCGTGCCGATGTCCTACCTCGCCCGCCACCTCGAAAAGCGCCTTGGAGCCAGCTCATGATTGTCGTCGATCAGCTCATCAAGCGCCACGGTCACCTCGAGGTCATCAAGGGCATCTCGCTGCGGGTGGAGCGCGGCGAGGTGGCTGCGATCATCGGGCCGTCTGGCGGCGGAAAGAGCACCTTCTTACGGTGTATCAACGGACTCGAGCAGTTCCACGGCGGCACGGTTCAGGTGGGGACACACACCCTCACCCCCGCGACCCACCCGATCCGGGATCTCGGCCGGCTCCAGGCGGTCCGCAAGACCGTCGGGTTCGTATTCCAACAGTTCAACCTCTTCCCCCACCTCACCGTGCTGGAAAACTGCACGATCTCGCCGATCAAGGTGCTGGGGGAGTCCACCGACTCGGCGCGGGCGCGCGCCCAGCTGTTGTTGACGCGTGTCGGGTTGGGCAGCAAAGGTGAAGCTTACCCCAAGGATCTCTCGGGCGGCCAGCAGCAGCGGGTCGCTATCGCCCGCACCTTGGTGATGCAGCCCGAGTGCATCCTCTTCGACGAGCCCACCTCGGCGTTGGACCCGGTCATGGCCAACGAGGTGCTTGGGGTCATGAGCGACCTGGCGCGCGGCGGTCAGACCATGGTGGTGGTGACCCACTCCATGACCTTCGCGAAAAACGTTGCCTCTCACGTCCATGTGTTCGCGGACGGCTTCGACGTGGAGCATGGTCCGCCCGAGCAGGTGTTCAACCAGCCGCAGCACGCGGTCACCCGCTCCTTCCTGAAGGACGCGGCGCAGGATTGAGCGCCAGGGCGGCCCTGCCCGAAGGCGTGAGGGTCCTGGTTCGCGGCTGGCTTCACGGGAATACGACGCTGCTTGACGCGGGTGGAGCCTCGGTCGTGGTCGACTGCGGCTACCACGTTGGGTCCGGCGAGCTTCGTGCCTGGCTGGGCGAGGCGGACGCTCGCCTCGGCCATGTGCTCCTCACCCACTGCCACAGCGATCACGCCGGCGGGGTCGCGGCGCTCGAGGAGCAACAACCGAGGGTCTGGGCGTCCGTGGCGTCCCGCGCCCTCGTCGCCGAGTGGGATGAACGTGGTCTTTGGCTCGGCCACTCGGGACAGGAGCTACCCCGGTTTGAGGTGCATGAGTCGCTGACGCCCGGCCAGATACTGCGGCTGGGCCCCTGGTGCATCGAGGTCCTGGCGACGCCCGGCCACATGAGCTCTGCGTTGAGCTTCTACCTCCCGGAGCTCAACCTGGTCATCACGGGAGATGCGTTGTGGGAGCGGGGTTTTGGCCTCCTCGATCCCTGGGTGGAGGGTGAGGGGTGTTTTCAAGGGGCAGCGACAGCGCTCGCGGTGTTGGCGCGGTTACCCAGCGACACTTTGGTGATCCCCGGCCATGGACCGCCGTTCTTGGGCCTTCATCACGCAGTCGGCATCGCGGAGCAGCGGCTCGAGCGCCTCCGTCACGACCGTCGAGAGGTGCGGCGACAGATCCTGGCGAGCGGGCTTGGGTTTTTGAAGATGGCGCGCCCGGAGCTGGGTGCGGCGGCGCTCGCCGGCGCGGAGGCCAGGCTCCTGGAGCAGCACCCGCTGTGACCGTCGCGCGCCTGGCACCGCCGCGCCGGCTCAGGGGCCTGCCGACGGGGGAGTCAGCGTAATCAAGGGTTGAATCCGCTCGATCTCCGGGAGCAACGCCTCCCAGAGCGCGACCACCCGCGGGTCCTCTGGGTCATAGATCGAGCGGCGCTCCTCGGGGTCGGCGCCCAGGTCGTAGAGCTCGTTCTTGCCGCCGTCCCATCGATAGATCAGCTTGAAGCCGCTCTGCACCACAGCGCTCGTGGGGCCTCGCCGCGCGACCTGAAAGAGATGGTCAATACGCTCGGCCGGCGCCGCACCGACCGGCAGGCCCGACATGCTCGCGGGGGTCGCCATCCCGAGCGCGGCGAGGCTGGTCGGGGCAAGGTCGCCGTGGGTGGTGGGGGCGGACCAGGAGCCTGGGAGCAGGTTCTTGGCCCAGAAGAGCGCGAGGGCGTCGTTCTCTTCGGAGTAGAGGTCCCAGGCGTGCGTCAGGTGGCCGTGTTCGAAGAATTGTTCGCCATGGTCGGACCAGATGACCACCAGCGTGTCGTCCAGGAGGCCGGCACGTTCGTAGGCAGCAAGGCCCTCGGCCAGCAATGCGTCGAGCTCCCGAAGCTCGGCGTCGTAGCTCGCGTAGAGATGCGCCGCGATGAGGGCTTGTTCATTGATCGAGAGCGTGGGCCAGTCGGCGTCGATCTGCTCGTAGGTGTCGTTGGCCGACAGGTCGTAGGGGATTGTGCCGAGCCCGTCGAGCGTCGCGGGCGTGGTGGGGTTGTAGGGGTGGTGGGGCTCTCGGAGGTGGAGGTGCAAGAACCAGGGCCGACGTTCGCCGCGGAGAAAGTTACGGCCGAGGCGGAAGAGATCGTCGGCGTCCCACGCGCTCGGCACCTCGGCGACCTCGTAGCCTCCGGCCGTGCCCCAAGTCTGGCTCAACCAGACGTTGGACGAGAACAAGGCGGTGGCGAAGCCCGCGTCGCGAAGGGTCGTGGCGAGGCTCGCTCCATCGGGCGCCGCGACACGGCCGGGGGCGATCGTGGCGACGTGGTCGAGCTCATAAGGTCCGATGCCGCGCGTGGCGCACAGCACCGCGGGCCAGGTCCAGCCAGCACAAGAGCGGTGCTCCCGCAGGAGAACGCCGCTCCGGATCAGGCTGTCCAGCGCCGGCGTCAACGCCGCTTCGGCGCCGAAGCTGCCGAGTCGGTCCCGACGGAGCGTGTCGATACTGAGCCACAGGAGGTTCTTCGGCGGCTCGCCCCGAAACCGGAGAACATCGCCATGTACCTGCGAATCACCGCAGCCACCCAGGCTCAGCAGCACCAGCACCGTCCACATCGGCCCAGGATAGCGCGGCGCTCGGCTGACGGCGTACTGTTGCTCTTGTCGTATCGCTCGGCCGCGCGCCGTTCGACGCGGGCTTCCTGGTGGCCGCGGGCGCGACCCTCAGGGGCCGGGCGAGGCCGGAGCCACCTCAACCACGGGTTTGATCCGCTCGATCTCCGGGAGCAACGCCTCCCAGAGCGCCACGACCCGCGCGTCCTCGGGGTCATAGATCGAGCGGCGCTCCTCCGGGTCGGCGCCCAGGTCGTAGAGCTCTTTTTTGCCGCCCTCCCACCGATAGATCAGCTTGAAGCCGCTCTGCACCACGGCGCTCGTGGGGCCGCGCCGCGCGACCTGGAAGAGATGGTCAACACGCTCGGCGGGCGCCGCACCGACCGGCAGGCCCGACATGCTGGCCGGCGTCGCCAGACCCAGCGCGGCCAGGCTCGTCGGAGCGAGGTCGGCGTGGGTGGTGGCGCCGGACCATGAGCCAGGGAGCAGGTTTTTGGCCCAGAAGAGCGCGAGGGCGTCGTTCTCTTCGGAGTAGAGGTCCCAGGCGTGGGTGAGGTGGCCGTGCTCCAGGAACTGTTCACCGTGATCGGACCACACCACCACGAGCGTGTCGTCG
>CANKTH010000134.1 GCA_947486185.1 Deltaproteobacteria bacterium | reverse complement strand
TCGGGTCGTCCGCGGCCATCTCGCGCGAGCGAACCCGGCGGGCCGCGCCGCCGCCACAGGCGAGCCCGCGACGGTGTGCTTCCAAGGCGCCCACGGCTACATCAGCCCTCGCGCGTACCTGAACGCCCGCCTCCACGTGCCGACGTGGAACTATGTATTTGTTGAACTGGAAGGAACGATAGTCCCGTTGGATCGGGTGGCGACCCGGGAGGTCGTGGTCTCGCTCTGCCGCAGATTCGAGCCAGAGAAAGGCTATCGCCCCGAGGAAGCCGAGCCCGGCCTCCTTGACGGTCTGCTCGACGCGATCGTGGGCATCGAGCTCAGGATTTCCCGGATGACGACCAAACTCAAGCTCTCACAGAACCGCGACTCGGCCGACCGGGCTGGGGTTCTGGGTTGGTTGGCCCGTGAGACGGCGGCGGAGGCAACGCTGCTGCACTGGATGGTTCGCGGGTGAACTCACGGTGTTGAACCGGGGTTGTACCTTACTCGGGGTCGAGACCCTGCGCGACGAGCGCATCCATGAGCGGGGCGAGCTGAGCTTCGTACCGACGCCAACGGCCTACGCTGCGCGGGTTGATCGGCTCCCGGACCTGCAAACGTGAGGCTGTGGCGATCGGCCGCTCGACCGCCTCGGGGGCCAGCACTGCCGGGTCCCACGGGAGCCCAAGGAAATTCAGAATGTCACGCGCCTCAGTCTCGGGCGAGCTCACCAGTTCTTCGTAGCGCACCACGCAGATGGGCATCGGCGCGTCTTCCAGCCAGCGTTCGCCGACAATCTCGGTCGCCGCGGCCATCGCGGCGAGGCCCTCCCAGGTGGATGTCCACGGGTGTTGTGGGCCAAAAGACTGTTGCCAGCAAGATAAGAGCGTGTCCATCAGGCCGCGCCGCAGCCAGATCGCGCTGGCGTCGGGCAGGAGCTGAGCGGCGAGGCCGAGGCGAAAGAGGTTGCTCGGCAGTTTGTCGGTGAGCACGCGCGCCTGGGGCGGGGCACCCGAAGAGAAGGCGTGGCGCCAGGCCGTCCCCCCCGAGAGTGCGCCGCGGTACACGACGTTCGCGTTGTCCGGCCAGGGCACGCCGAGGGCGGCGCCCAACTTCGTAGCGAGATCTTCGAGATGCGTACGTTCACCGCAAGCATGAACGAGGGGATGGGCGGCGAGCATCTGCTCGGTGAGGCTGGTGCCCGATCGCGGGAGACCGACGATCAAAACGGGCTGCGCCGCAGCGGCGGGTGCCGGTGGTGCCGGCGTAAACCGGTGGTTGGACGGGTAGTTGGCCAGGATGTTGTCCGCGTCCGCGAGCAACGCGTCCGGATCGACCCTCAGTCGGCGTGCCTCGTGCATCGCGGTATACGCGGCGGCGGCGGCAGGGATGTCGTCAAGCTGGTCGTACGCCCGAGCCCGCGCGTGCAGGAACAGAGCGACCTGGTTCGGGCTGACCCTCGCTGCGCGATCCAGGGCGGCGAGCGCCTCAGCCGGCCGTCGCAGGTCGAGGAGGGCACGTGCGCGGGCAAAGGCCACCGGCCCGACGGACTCCTGGCCCGCGGCGACGCGGTCGAGCAGCGCCAGCGCGGCGGACGGCTGTGACGAAGCCACCAGCGCGGAGGCCAACGAGGCGATGGTCGCGACCGATCCGCCTTCGCGCGCTGCCTGTTCCAGAATCGGCAGTGCCTCTTCGACCCGGCCGAGGTTCAGTAGGAGCGTGCCGAGCCGGGCCCGCGTCTCGTGCCGCGGCGTGGCCGCGAGCGACTCGCGGTAAAGCTGCTCGGCGGCTGCGCTGTGGCCCATTCCCGCCGCAGCCTGCCCGCGGGCGTCGCCCACCACGGCGCGGGACCTGGCGTCGGACGGGCAGAGCGTCCATGCCTTTTGAAGCGAGAGCCACGCTTCGCCGGGCCGGGCAAGCGCGAGCAGGCACTGGCCTCGCCCGAGCCAGGCGTCGACGTCCTGGGGGGAGCGGGTAGTACGAATTGCGAAGAGCGCGGCGGCTTCTTCGTATCGGCCGGCAGCATAGAAAGCGGCGGGATCTTTTTTGGCCATGCGTGCCACTAACCGCCGCGCTCCGCTCCGTCGCGTGAGGCGCTCTGATTGAGCTCCCGGCAGCAGCTCGCTTTATTGGAGTCTGCACAAGCCGAAGCGGTGGGTGGCCGCCGCTGGTTGTCAGGCGATGGCCAGAATGGTGTAGGCTGACTCCAATCTGGGGGATCCCGCGTGGCTCGTGCAGTGATTATCAGCTCCATAGCGCTTTTAGCAGCGTTGTTCATTAGTTTTTCGGTGATGTACGCTGTTCACACGCGTCAGGCCGTGGAGCGCTTGGAGTCTCAGCTCGCGGCGCTGGCCAAGGACGACGGGGGTCCCGTACCGCGGCCCAACGTCGGGACGGCCTTCAACGATTCGGTGGACACGCCCAAACTCTCTGCGTCGGCCTGGCATGATCCGATGGCGGTGGTGATCGGAAACGTAGAGATCAGCAATCGGGTCTACATCGGACCCTTCGCGTCCATCCGGGGTGATGAGGGACAGCCGATCTTCGTCGGCGAGGACTCCAACCTGCAGGATGGGGTGGTGATCCACGCGCTGGAGACCGAGTCGGACGGGAAGGAGGTCGAAGGCCGAACCTATCAGGTGGGCAGCGACTCGTACGCCGTCTACATCGGTGAGCGCGTCTCCGTGGCGCACCAGGCCCTGGTGCATGGCCCGGCGCGCGTAGACGACGACGTGTTCATCGGCATGCAGGCCATGGTCTTCAAGGCGCGCATCGGCTCGGGCTCGGTGGTGGAGCCCGGCGCCAAGGTGATCGGGGTCAGCGTCGCCTCGGGTCGTTACGTCCCCGCGGGTACCGTGTTGACCGATCAGGCCGCGGCAGACGCATTGCCCTCGATTGACGAGAGCTATGCCTACGCCAAGCTCAACGAGGCCGTGGTTCACGTCAATACGAGCCTTGCCGTCGGCTACGCCGACGCGGGCAAGCCGAAGACCAAGAGTAAAGCGAAGAGCAAGAAGGCTGAAAAGGCTCCCGCCGCCGAGCACTGAGCGGCGCGCCTGCCGCACCTGGGTGTGCGCGCGCATACCAGCCACGCCGGCCGTCGCTTCCGTCCCTTGAAAGCCCAGCCCGCCCCCCGTACTGTGTACCCCAGGGTGACGTTCGTCGCGCGCGGGCCCCATCCCTAGCCCAGGCAGGACCATGTACTTCGGGAGAATCCCTCGTTTCAGCCCTAGTTTTTCCCCGGCCGAGGCCCTGATCTCGGCGCGGATGTTCCTGAATCCGCCCGACGACGACGCGCTCAAGGTTCAAGAGTTCGAACAGAAGTTCGCCGCGTTCATCGGTGTGAAACACGGCATCATGGTGCCGAGCGCGCGGTATGCCTTCTACCTGCTCCTCGGCGCGCTCGACATCTCTGCCGATGACGAGGTCGTGATCCCCGGCCTCACCTACTTCGCCATCCCAGCGATGGCGGCGCTCGCCGGGGTCAAGCCGGTGTTCGCGGACGTAGGTCTGCGAAGCCACGTCCTCGATCCGGCGGCGTTTGAAGCGGCGATCACGCCGCGTACGCGCGCGGTGGTCCCGACCCACCTCTACGGAACCCCCTGCCCCATGGGGCCGATCCTCGAGGTCGCCCGCCGGCACAAGCTCGCCGTGATCGAGGACTGCGCCCAGAGTACGGGCGCTCGGTACAACGGCCGTCGGGTGGGCAGTTTTGGGCGGGCATCCTACTATACGTTCGGTCTGACCAAGAATATCACCACGCTCTCCGGGGCGATGATCACCACGGACGACGACGAGATCAATGCCCGCGTGCGCGCGCAGGTCGCGGCCTCCACCCCCGCCGATCCCCAGAAGGCCAAGAAAGAGGCCCTGGTCGGCACGGCGATGATGTTCGCGACCCATCCGCTGATCTACCCGTGGACGCTCCACCCGGTCATCCGCCTGGGCAACAAGCTCGGAAAAGATCCGATCCACGAACCTTTTGGTGAGCCCGAGGTGGTCTACGACGGCTTGCCTTCCAGCTTCATGAAGAGCAGGCCCCGGGCGGTGCAGGCGGCGGTCGGGATCAAGCAGCTGGAGCGGATCGAAGCCCTGAACGGCGCGCGCATCCGGAACGGGCGCGCCCTCGACGTGGAGCTCGCCCACGTGCCGGGCCTGGTCCTTCCCGAGTATCCCGAAGGGGCGGAGCCGATCTACATGAGCTTCGTGGTCCATCATTCGCGGCGCGACGCGCTCATGGCGGCGCTTCGGCGTCGCGGCGTGGATACCACCGTCGGGTACATGAACAACTGCGCGGACCATCCGCTCTTTGACGCGTTCCGTCGGGACTGTCCTCACGCCGCCCAGATCAAGGCCGAGCAGCTCCACCTTCCGGTTCACCCCAGCCTGGACAGCCGCGACGTGGCGCACATCGTCGAGTCCGTTCGGCGGGCGCTCAAGGAGGTCGATCCGTGAAAGGAGCGTTCCTGGCGAAGATGGCTGCCGGCGCCGCCCGCTATCGGGTGAGCGGTCACCGACTGCCACTACACGTCCAGTACGCGGTGACACGGCGTTGTACCACCTTATGTTCGCACTGTTCCCTTCCGCTCGGGGCGCGGGGCGACCTGGACACCGACGAAGCCGTGGCGCTGGTGGACCATCTCGCGCGTATCGGGACGGTGCGGGTCACGCTGACCGGAGGGGAGCCGCTCCTCCGGCCTGACATCGGCGTGTTGATCGATCGGTGCGCGGATCATGGCATCTGGACCACGCTCGAGAGCAACGGCGCGCGGGTGCCCGAGCAGATGCCCAAGCTCCGTCGCCTCAAACAACTGGTGCTGCCCCTCGACGGCGGGCGCGCCGCCCACGATCGGCTTCGTGGCCCCGGTAGCTTCGACGAGGTCCTGTCTGCGTTGGACGCGGCTCGGCGCCCCGCCGCCGGTCTGGAGGTGTGGACCACCACCGTGCTCCACCGTGACAACCTCGACCAGGTCGGGGTCGTGCTCCAACTCGCCAAAAAGTACGATTTTACAGCGATGTTCCAGGTGATGCAGTCCGAGGGTACCCCCTACGGACCGGCCGCGCTCAGGTGGATGGCACCGCCCGAGGCGCTCCGCAAGGCCTTCCGGGAGCTGCTGGAGGCCAAGACGAGCGGGGAGCGGGTGGGAATGACGGAGAAGACCCTTCGTTATCTCTTAGCTTGGGAAGAGGGTGGGCGCGCGCGCACCGTGGCGCCCCACGAAGACCTACACTGCCTCGCCGGCCAGCTTTATTGCACGATTGACGCCGATGGCCGCGTCTACCCGTGCACCCTGCACCTCGGACGGGATGACACCGCGCGATCTGTGCGGGTCGATGGGTTCGACGCCGCGTTCGACGGCCTCCACGAACACGGATGTCGGGCGTGCAACGCCACGGCGCTCACTGAGTACAACTACCTCTACAACCTGAACTTTGCGACGCTCTACGAGTGGGCGCGATCCGGCCGGTGGCGACGCCAGGCCGGCGCGGACCCAACAGGGCGGGAGGATGCCGCATGAAGATCGCTGCCGGTGGATTGGCGAGGGTCGCCCAGGCATTTGTGACGCGCCGGGTCCCGGTTTACGCGCACTGGGGCATCACGCACCGCTGCAACCTGACGTGCAAGATGTGCGGCATCTGGCGTTACGGGAACCGGAAGGAGGAGCTGTCGCTCCCTGAGGTCCAACAGATGGCCCAGCGACTCGGCAGGCTGGGCGTGGTGCAGCTGGCGATCGGTGGCGGCGAGCCCTTCGCGTCGGACATCCTGGAAGAAGCGGCGAAATGCTTCGTGGACGCCGGCATGAACGTGCGCCTCCTGACCAACGGCGTGGGGGTGGGACCCGAACGTATCCAAAAGGCGGTGGACTACGGGGTCCGCGCCTTCTCGATCTCGCTGGACTCGCTTTATCCAGCACGGTTCGACTATATCTGCGAGATGGACGGCAGCTGGGACGCTGCCGTGCGCACCATGACCGTGGTCAGCAAGCTGCTGGGCGGCACCGACGCGCTCCCGACCATCAACTGTGTAGTGTCCAACCTCAACCTGGAGGAGCTGCCGGACATCGTCAGGTTTGCCCGAGAGATTGGCTTTCATGTCAGTTTTCTCCCGGTTGAGCTGCTCGCAGACGCCAAGGCCGGTGTGCGGAACTGGGAGGCGCGGTTCATCCGTTATCGGCCGGAGCTCGGCCTCTCGACCACCGAGCGGCCGGAGCAGGTGCGGGCGAGGATTGACACGGCTTATGACACGATCATCCAGATGAAGCGTGAGGGTTGGCCAATACTCAACAGCACGCCGTACCTCGAGGCGAGCCGTCTCTACCTCAAAACCGGGCGCTTCCCCGCCGAGGGTTGCGATGCAGGGCGACTCTATTTCAGCGTAGCGCCCAACGGGCAGTTCAGCATCTGTCACCGGACCGTACATCAGCACCTGCACATCCTGGACCCGAACTTCGAGGAGTATTTCCACTCGGCGGAGTACGAGCGGAAGCGGCTGATGGAAGCGGGCGACTGCGAGGGCTGTATGCGGGCGTGTTGGATCGACACGTCGTACATGTTCCGGACCTTGGAGGGATTCTTCGAGACCGCACGCACAGCAGGATTGCCCCAACGCCGCAAGATTGGGGATTGGGAGACGGCCAACCGCTGGGCCCGTCGCGAGGACGCGCCGATCGTGCCCGAGGCCGCCGCGGGTTGATGCCCCGGGGCGGAAGCCCGGAACGGTTCCCGCGGGTTAGTGACCCATGATGTCCTGGCTCCTCCTGCTCGCCGCCGCCGCCGCCGATGACCAGAAGCTGATCTACGACCTCAGCCTCAACGGGCAGAAGGTCGGTGTCCGTACCGTAACCGTGCGATACCTGCCCCGCGAGGACGGGGAACGGCGGGTGATCGATGTTTATTCTGAGCTGACGGTGGCCGGTCAGGTGGTGAAGGCGCGCAGCTCGGGGACGTCAAGCGGCCGCGGCGCCTCCTTCACCTCCACCGTCGACCAGGCCGGCCAACTCTCGCAGATCCAGGGCATCGCGCTGCCCACGGGGGGCTGGCGGGTCACCTACGCCGATCCCAAGGGCGTCCGGGACTTCACGGTTTCGGCGTCGGAAGCACGACTGTCGTCGATCGATCTTGTTGATCCCGGTCGTTCGGGCATGTTGGCGACTGCGGGCTCTACCGGGGTGCTCCTCGCCGAGACCGGCACCACCGTCGCCGGGACGATCGAGGCGGGCGTCCCGGTTACCATCACCGTCGGCAACCAGGACCTCAGCGCGACCCGTTATCTGCTCCGTGGCGCCAGCGGCACCGCGCGGATCGAGGTGGATTCCAACGGTGTTCTTCTTCATTCCGAGCTCTCCTGGCTCGGCGGCGTCGTGGTGGCGCACCTGCGTGAACCCCCGGGCGCCCGCAACTACGGCAGCGTCGAGCCGATTCCCGTCCTCTCTGGCGGGGTCCGCGAAGAGCCTCTTTGATGCAAGTGAATTTCACGGGTGTTGATCGCCGCATCGTGACCTTGTGGCGGGTCCAGGGTCTCTTGCGCGTGGTGCTATTTTGGGGTCCAGTGGGCACCGCAGCCGCGCTCGCGCTGTCGGCACGTTGGGGTTGGCTGGGTGCGAGCGTCGCCCTCCTGCTTGTGGCGCTTCAGTTGGTGCTGGCGCTCGTGTGGCCCGGTCTCGCCTACGCCGCGCTCCGTTATGCCGTTCGCGAGCACGATCTCATCGTGGAACGCGGCGTGCTCTTCCGCCAGGTGGTGTGTGTGCCGTTAAGTCGGATCCAGCACGTGGACACTCGGCAGGGCCCGGTCGAGCGGCTGTTCGGTCTGTCTCAGCTCCTGGTGTACACGGCCGCAGGAATGGCCGCAGACGCCGCGATTCCCGGTCTCGACGAGTCCGCGGCCGCCGCGCTGCGCGACAGCCTCGCGCGTCGCGGGGGCGACGACGGTGTCTGACGACGTCGAGGAGTCGTGGCGCTCCCTCGAGCCGTCGGCCCTGCTGGTCAACCTGGTGCCCGACCTGGCGCGTACGGCACGTTCTTCCTGGCCGATCTTGTTGGCCGTGCTGCTCGGTGGCGGCGTGAGCGGCATCGCGGATCTCTCGCTCATCCTGTTGTTTTTCGCGATGTCAGCCGCGCGCACGCTCACCCACCTGCTCACGCTCCGCTATCGGCTCGCGCGCGGCCGCCTCGAGCTCCAGAGCGGGTTGATCGGCCGCCAACACCGTATCATCGACCCCGCCCGCATCCAAAACGTCACGGTGGTGCAGAACCTCTTCCATCGTGCCTTGGGCCTCGCGGAGCTCAAGGTGGAGACGGCGGGCGGGGAGTTCGAGGTTGAAGGGCAGTTGTCGGGGATGCGCCTCGCCGATGCGGAGGCGCTCCGGGCCGCGCTCGCCAGTCGTGTGTCAGTGCCTACGCACGGCGAAGAGGAGCCGGCCGCGGTCACCGAGCTCGGTACGCTGGAGCTGCTGGGCTACGGCATGTCGTCGGGCCGCGTCGGGGCGGCGGCGCTCATCGTCGGCGTGTTGATGGAGGTGATCGCCCAGGTTCGACCCTCGGAGTTCACCACGACTCTCCCGCCGATGACGCTGTTGGGGCTCTCGTTCATTGCGATGTCGGTGGCCTTCGTCTTGTCCGCGCTGGGTGCGATGTTCACGGGTTGGAACTACCGATTGACCCGGAGCACCGTCGGCATCCGCACCGAGTCGGGCTTGACCACGCGGCGTCGGATCGAGATCCCGTGGGAGAAGGTGCAGCTTGTACGCGCCGAGGAGCCGATACTGCGCCAGTTGCTCGGCTACGGGACCCTGTTCGTCGAGACCGCGGCGACCGGAGTGCCCAACGAGGCGGGGACGGCCGCAGCCGAGGCGTCGGTGCCGATGGTGGCGACCGCAGAGCTGGGCGAGGTGGCTACGGTGCTACTACCAAGGTTAAACCTGGATCCGTGGCGGGCGGCTCTTCGATTGCCAGCGACGCGTGCGCTGGTCCGAGCGCTCATCGGCACCTTGTTTCGTTGGTCCGTGGGCCTCGGAATCCTGGCGGCGCTGGTCCGCAGCCCCTGGCCCCTCGTGCTGTTGGCGCTGGGCCTCGGAATGGCCTGGTTGGATTGGCGCTTTCAGGGGTGGGCGCTGTCCGACACTGTGATTGTGAGCCGTATGGGCTTTCCTACCCGTTATACCTGGGTGGTTGACCGGCGGAAGCTCCAGACCGTCGTCCGAACTGCCGGCCCGCTCCAGCGGCTGTTCTCGCTGGCGCGCGTCGAGGTCTGGGTTGCCGGTAGCCGGGTGGTGCTGCCCGACCTTATGGAGGCCGATGCGGACCGGCTGTTCGACCAGCTCATCACGCCCCTGGCTACAAACCCCGTGCGTTGAAGGCGGCGATGCCCTGTCCGAGGATCTCGATGCCTCGGCGCATCACGGATTCCTCCTTCACCGCGGCGAGCCGGATCTGGTCGCGACCCTTACGCGGATCGGCGTAGAAGCCCGGTCCCGGGGCCACCACGAGGCTCTCCGCCGGCCCACGGTCGGTCGCGCGGAACTCTTCGACGAGGAACCGGGCAAACACCTCGGTGTCGCTCACCGGAAGGCGGGCGATGGTGTAGAACGCGCCAGCAGGGCGGTGAAAAGCGACGCCGGGGAGGAGGGCGAGGCCCTCCATCATCGTGTCTACGCGGAGCCGGTATGTCTCGCGAACTCCCAGGTAGAAGCTCTCTGGCAGGCTCAAGGCGGCGATCGCCGCGTGCTGTGCGCGCGGTTGGGGCCCCAAACGCGCCTGGCCGAGCCGCTCGACGCGCTCCATCAACGCCAGGTTTCGGGAGATCAGGAAGCCGATCCGCAGGCCACAGGAGGAGAAGGTCTTCGAGGTGCTATCGATCACGATCACGTGGTCCCGATGATCCTCAAGCTCCAAGGCGGACATTGGCGGGGACTGAAACCAGATGCTCCGGTACACCTCATCGGCGACCAGCCAGAGCCCGTGCCGGCGGGCCCATGCGGCGACCCGGCGCAAGGTGTCGGCGCCGTATACGGCGCCCGTGGGATTGCCCGGGTTGGCGAAGAGGAAGATCCGCGTGTTCGGCGTGACGAGCTTGTCGAGCTCCGCGTCGGGGGGCAGGTCCCAGCCATCTTCGAGGCGGGTGGGCACCGGCACGACCTGGGCGGCGGCGACAGTCGCGAACCCATTGTAGTTGGTGTAATAGGGCTCGGGAACCAGTATTTTATCGCCCGGATCACAGAGGGCGACCATCGCAAAGAGCAGGGCCTCGGAGCCGCCCTGGGTGACCACGACGTGTTCGGGACCGATGCCCGGGCTCACGCGGCTGTGCCAGCGGGCGGCGGCGGCGCGGCACGCCATGAGCCCGGAAGCGGGCCCGTATGCCAGCACCGGGGAGTCGGCGTGAGCGAGGGCGTCCAGCACGGGCTGGGGGGTGCCTACGTCCGGTTGGCCGATGTTGAGCTTGTAGAAATGTACGTCCCGTGCGGCGTTCACCGCCGCGTCGAGCTTGCGGATCGCCGACTCCTGGATGGAACGGGCGCGTTCGGAGAGGTGCAACGGGGCTCCTTGGGTCTCGCGGGCTAACCGGGTTTCAGGGCGTCGGCTGGCGGCACCGTCCCGCTCGGGCCGCTGCGCGTTATCCTACGGCGATGTTCCGGCCCAGGCTCACGCTCTCCCGACTGATCGCGTTTTCGGCCTCGGCCTACTTCGCGCTCTGGGCCTGCGCTCCCCCGTCGGTGGTCGCGCCGATGGGGCCGTCGATGCCGGGAGACGTCGAGCTGGGTGGGGCGGTGTCGGGTGGGGTGAACCGTCATGAGAACGCGGTCTACGATCCGGTATCCGAACGATCCTTGGTGGTGTCCCACAACTATGCGGCTGGCGGGCTCCAGTTCTGGCCGGTGGTCCGGCTTGGTCGTGTCGACCTGGGGGCGAGCGTAGGGGTTGAGGGCGTGTTTGGCAGAGGCGGTGGGCTGCACGCAGGGGGCTTGGTTCGGCCTCGTCTTTTTGAGAGCGACACGCTGCTCGTCGGGCTGGAGTTTCAGTTGGGATTGCTGTATCTCTCCGGGGGGGTGCCACTCTCGGTGAAGCTCGCCGACAAGCTCTGGTTCTACACTTCCCCGTCCTTCGGCTTCCGAATGACCAGCCCCATCCACCTCCCCGTAGGCCTGAGCCTGGACCTGAACGACCAAACCCGCCTCACGGCCGATCTCAACTGGTGGGTGCGAGATTCGCTCCTCGATCTCGGCTATTTGGAGGGGAATACCGTGCTGCTCTCGGTCGGGTTCGGGCACAGCTTCTGATGAAGTGATCGGGCGAGCAATCGGTGCATCCCGTACTGTTCCATGTCGGCGCCTGGCCCTTCCCGACCTACGCGCTGTTTGTGTTGGCCGGCCTTGTGGTCGCGGGGCGGCTCCGTCGCGACGCCATGGCGCGGCTTGGGCTGGACCAGCTGCCCGGACACGAACAGGTGTCCCTCGGCGCGTTGGTGGGCGCCGTGCTTGGCGCCAAACTCGGGATGCTGCTGTTTGAACCTTGGGCGGGTGTCGGTCGGCTGCTGCGCCAGATGCTGGACCTGGATTTTACCGGCAAGACCGTGGTGGGGGCGCTGGTTGGCGGCTTTCTGGGGGTAGAGCTGGTAAAACGCCGCGTGGGTATCACGCGCCGTACCGGGGACGCCTACGCGGTGGCGTTGCCGGTCGGGATGGCGATCGGCCGCCTGGGGTGTCTGTTGAATGGCTGTTGTAATGGGGTGATGTGGGCAGGGCCGTGGGCGGTGGAGATCGGCGGGGTGAGCCGACACCCGGCGCAGCTCTACGAGGCGGGGCTCGACCTGCTGATCGCGGCGTTTACGGCCTTTTATCCGGGTAGGTCGTGGCCTGAGGGGCACCGTTTCCGTCGCGTGCTCGTGCTCTACGCCACGGCGCGTTTCGGGCTCGAATGGCTGCGAGACGATTTCTACCGCATGTTGGGGCCATTTTCGGGGGTGCAGGTGGTTTGTCTCCTCACGATTGTGGGCTTCAGCGTGAGCATGTGGCGGCGCGAGACCGCGGCGACCGGCTGAAACGTTAGCAGCCGTCATGGCCTCGACCCTCGACGACCTCCGAAAGCTCCTCCAGTCGCCCCGTGAGCTCTGGCTCATCTACGTGATGAAGCTCCTCGAGAGCATCGCGTACTTCGCGATCTACAACGTGCTCGTGATTTTTCTATCGGCAGACCTCGGGTATTCGGATGTAGAAGCTGGCGGTATCGCTGGGATCTGGCTGACGGCGATCAGTCTCCTTGTCTTTGTCTCGGGATTTGTCGCCGATACACTCGGACTGCGCAGCGCGCTGCTGCTGGCGACGGTGTCTTGTGGTCTCGGGCGCGCGCTGGTCACGTTTGGCGACAGTCGTGCGCTGGTGCTCCTCGGCCTCACCGTGATGGTCTGGGGTGTAGCGAGCATGAAGCCGACCATGAACGCGGCGGTGCGCGCCTACTCGACCCCATCTACGGTCGCTTTTGCCTTTTCGCTCTACTACGTGCTGATGAACGTCGGCTCGGTGGTGCAGGGCCCGATCATCACCCAGTTTCGCTCGCTCTACCGCGACGGCGCGGTGGTCATGGGCGTAGAGATGAGCAGCTCAGAGCTGGTTTTTGCCGTCGGTTTGATCGCCTCCTTGATCAACGTCGGCCTCGCCACCCTGGTGCGTGATCCCGTCGGGGTCACCCGGGCCGCCAACCCGGCGAGCGCTGCACGAGAGGTGATACGTGAGCCCGCCTTTTGGCGGTTCATGGCCTTCATCGGGCTGCTCACGATGGTGCGGCTGGTGTTTCAGCACGCCCACCTGACCTGGCCGAAGTACGCGATCCGTGAGTTCGGCGAATCCTTTGCCTACGCCAACTATTGGGCCATCAACCCGGCGTTGATCATCCTGCTCACCCCCTTCGCCACCGCCGCGACGCGCTCGCTGCCGGTGTACCCCACCATTGTGTTCGGCGCGATCCTCTCGTCGTTGAGCGTGTTTGCGATGGCCTTTTCGACCACGATCACCGCCTCGGTGGTGTTCATCGTGGTGCTCTCGCTCGGCGAGGCGCTGTGGTCGCCGCGGCTCTACGAGTACACCGCGACCATCGCGCCCCGCGGGCGGGAGGCCTCCTATATGGGGCTCTCAGAGATCCCCTTGTTCCTGGCGAAACCCGTGGTGGGCTTCCTCTCCGGCTGGTTGCTCACCATGTGGTGTCCTGCCGAGGGTCCGCGGAACAGCACCTTGATCTGGTGGGTGGTGGGTGGGATGACCCTGATCGCGCCGGTGGGGATGCTGTTTCTGCGGCGGCGGCTCGAGATCGCGCCGACGCGGGCCTGATCAGGGCCTCGGGGTCAGTCGGCGCAGATGCCGTAAGGCGGCAGGACGGTCTTCCACGTCGCCGAGCGCCCGGGCGGGGTGACTGTCAGGACGGGTGATGAGACGGCGGATGAAGGTCCCCTCTGGGGTGTCTCCCGCCGGCACGCCGCAGCCGACGCGGGAGTGCCGGTTCGGGTCGCGTCGATGTCTTCTCGGCCGCCTGGAGCTCGCCGTTCCCTCACTCAGGGATAGTGAAACGAACCTTTGGACGTTGGAGAACGCGTCGAATAGGTCGCCGGATGCGGGTGATTCGGGTGGACGCGAGCCTCGCCGGCCGCCTCAAGGCTGAGGAGCCGGCGTCGCGCTGGCGAGCGGAGCTGCTTGCCGCGGGTCTCTTCGCCGAGCCGGGGGAGGGTCCGGAGCCGGAGCGCCAGCACCTCCGCGCCTTGCGTCGCGGGGTCGAGGAGATGTTGGCCGCTGAGGCTGAGATCGAGCTGCGGTTCCACCCCATCCCTTGGGCCGCGGGCGGGGTGCCCGACGCGGCCTGGCTGCTCATGGCGGCGGTCGGCGGCGGCCTCTTCCTGGTCGCCGGCCTGCTGTCGGCGTTGATGATCACGCCCGTGCTGCTTGAGACTCCGGTGACTCTGAGGTTGACGGGTCAAGGGTTTGGGGTCGGTGGTCGTTTGGGGTTGCGGAGGACCCTTCCCAGGGTGAGGGTGCCGATCGTGGGCACACGTCTCCCCTGGAGTGGGCGTCAGGGACCCGGCGATGTGTCTCACTGGGCGGCGCTCACCTCCTTTG
>CANKTH010000133.1 GCA_947486185.1 Deltaproteobacteria bacterium | reverse complement strand
GTGGACGCCGGCGACGACCACCACGTGCGGAGCCCCGAAGCCGAAGCTGGCCCGGAGCAGCCGATACGCCGGTCGAAAGGGGATCTCCGTGCGGAAGAGCTCCTCGAGCTCCGGCTCGCTGGCGTCGGCATCGCCGGGAGGGCTCATCGTTCGACCACCCGTCCAACGAGGCTGCCAGGATAAACCACCGGTTGTTCGCGTAGCGCGAGCACGCGTCCTCCGACGGGCGCGACCACCACCTCGCGCAGTTCGCCCGACGCGGGGTCGATCACCTCGCCCAGGCCGTCACCGGCCGCCACCGTCGCGCCTACGCGCGCCCCGGGCATGAACAGGCCCCCGCGCTCCGCGCGCACGCGCCTGACGTCGGCGTCGGCCACGACCTCGGGTCGCTGGATGGTGGCCCAATGGAAAGGCAGGCTGTCGTCCGGCAAAATGCCCATGTGGCACAGGAGGTTGAGCACCCCGTCGCCGAGCTCCCGCCCCACACGGTCGTAGAGCCGGTTGCCGCTGCCCCCTTCGAGCTGAATGAGGTCGGGGCGATGGTGGGAGAGCGCGCCACTATCTTGTCGGCGTTTACGGCACCAGACCCAGGACACGTTGCTGTGCTTTGCGCGTTCGATCGCGAGCGGCGCGTCGTCGTGAACGTGCGCCTGAGTCTCTTCACGAAAGGCCGGGTGTGTGCCTCGCAGCTCGACCACCTGCTCGACGCCGGCCGTGAAGTCGAGGAGCAGGGCGGCGACCTGGTCAGGCGCGTGACCGTCGTCACGACCGGGGAATCGACGGTTCAGATCGAGGTCGAAGCTCGGCCATCGCCGCATGCCGAGGTGGGCGGCCAACGGGTTGGCACAAGGGAACACGTCCACCGTTCCGTTGAGCCGCGGTGAGACCTTCTCCAGCTCGGCGCAGACATTGTGCGCGACGCGGATGCCCTCGGGAGCGTCACCTCGGAGCCCGGCGATCACCACCACCCTGGGCGAGCCGGAGCCGTAGCTACGATGCCAGATCGGGCAGCTCTCGCCGGTAGGGAGCTCGACCGTGAGCGCGACTCGCCCGCGGCTCGGAGAGGGTTCGGACGAGCCCGTCAATCGTCCGCCTGTGGTGCGGACGAGGACAGGGGAAGCGCGCCCGGAACTGCCGGTACCTCCATGACCAGACCGCTCCGGCCCTCCCAAAGGTCCCGGCCACCGAGGACGGTGCGGAGCCGTCCCAGGGTGGTGGGCACCCCGTCGATCTGGACCCCGGCGAGCGCCACGCCGGCCATCACGAGCGCCGCGTGGCGGGTGGGCCCATCGACCACGAGCCGCAGCAGCGCCGGATCGGCGGCAGCTTCGACCTCCGCCCCTTCGTGAACAAGGAGCTGCCAATTGTAACCCTCAGGCAGATCGACGTGCTCCAGCGTGCCTGACGCCGTCACGAACACCGTGAGCTCGATCGCTGCGCGGATCGGCGCGATGTCCGCCTGACTCCACCCGAGCTCATCCCCCAGCGCGAGCGCGAGCTGGGCGGCGACGAGATCGATGCCCGCGACGATGTTGTGGAGCCCGTAGGCCGGCGGCAGTCCGGGCCAGAGATCATCCAGCCAGATGTGCCCATCTCCGCCTACCTGGAACACCACCCCGCTTACCCCGCGAACGCCAAGCTCCACCACAAGCTTCGCGGCCGCGTTGTGTAGGGTCGGCCGCAGACCTGCAGTAGGCAGCTCGCTGGGACACTCCCGGAGCCACACCTGCCCCTCGACGAGCACCGCATCTTCGTGCTCACCGACCGCGACCGCGCCGCCTTCTCCGTCGGACACCACGACCACGACGATCCGCCGCGCCCCCGGCACGATTCGTTCGACGAGGAGCGGCCCCGCCGGTGGCCGCTCAAGCAATTCGCGGGCTTCTACCCCGGCGACAATTACGCGCGGGGGCGCGCCGCCGATCCCGATACCCCGTACCACGAGGGGTGGCCCGAGGTGATCCACCCAGCGACGGAGCTCCGCGGGCTCCTGGATCGCCGGGCTGTGGGGCAACACGGCCAGACCACAGTCGCGGGCGATCGCCCGAACCGCGCTGGCGTCTCCTACCCTCGAGAGTACCGACGTCGCCGCACCGATCCACAACAAGCCCACATTCGCCGCCAGCTGTGAGAGCTGAGCGCTGCGCGCCCAGGGCCCCGAGCCGGGGAGCACGGCGTCGGCGCCCGCGTCGAGCGCGGCCGACAGCACCGCGACCGGGTCGGTTCCCGGCTCGAGCTGAGTGGCGTAGTCAGCGTCGTCCAGCCAACCTGCCTCGGCGTTCTGGGTGGTGAAGACCGCGACCGCCTCAAGCCCTGCCCGTTGGACGGAGGTGACGATCCCTTCGGCATCGCCGCCGCCGCATGCCACCAACACCCGGTTCACCACCCTCTTCGGGCCGCTCTCCATCTGCCACACCTCCGGCTCCCTATAACCGGCGTTCGCCAATAGGGGGTGCTGCCTGACGACCATGACGCGCTTGGAGATAATCGCCCCGGGGCGACCCGATTTGACTTGCCTTCGAGGGCCGGTGTGGTAAGGTGCCGCCCCGCGAGGAGTCAACATGTCCCATTTCATTCGTCTGCTTCCAGTGCTCGCGTTGCTTGCGCCGGGGTGCGCCGGCAGCGTCAAGGTCGATGAGATTGAGAGTTTTGGTCTTGTCACCTCGGCTATCTGGATTCACCTCGAAACGGACGACTTTGAGTCGCACAGCATCGTGCTCTCCAACCAGAGCGGCCTGTGTACCTCACTTGAGTCCTACTACTCCGCCTACCAGGAGTTCGAGGACGCCGTCGAGGAGGCCTCCGAGAACATCGACGATTTCTGCGAGGAAATGGAGGAGCCCTATGCGGATTACGCCGACGCTTCCTCGACCGTCAACAGCGACGGTGCCCGCTATCTCAACATCGCCGTCAACAACGACGGCGAGTCCGAGCCCGAAGAGGAAGAATACGAGGTGGGTGATGATCCCGGCTTCGGGGGCGGCATCACCTATTACACGGGTGATCTCCTGAGCGATCAGCTCGAAGACTTCGATCCGGACGGGGATGCCGCCGATAACTGCGGCGTGGACCCCGAAGACTTCGACGCGGAGGACTACTACGAGGCCTGGTTCTTCGACGATGGGGACCTCGCGATCTCCAGCGTGTCGGACGAAGACTCGGTCAAGGGTGAGTTCACGGTCGATCTGGTGACCGCCGACGAGGACGAAGACGACGCCGGCACGGCCACGGGCAAGTTCTCCGCGACCTACTGCCACATCGAGCTCTGAGCCTCGGCCTTCCGAGGGCTGGCCCTCTGGGCGCCGGCCGGACGCCCGAACCCGAGCAGTCACGACCGTACGTTCGGCCTCATGTTTCGGGGCCGAGCCGGCGTGCGAGCGCGCGGAGCACACTGCCATAGCCTTCGACGAACGCCGGTTCGTGGGGTCGATGGCCGGTGACGAGCTTTGCGAACTGCGGCAAGAGCCATGGCAGCGTGATGAGGGCGAAGATCGCCATGAGCACAAATCGTGGAGGCAGGCCCGGATCGACGAGCCGCGCTCCCTGAAGGCGACTGACGTGGGCGACGATCTTTTCGCTGATCTCGCGCCGGTGCTGCTCGCCGACGAGCTCCTCCTCCTCCGCCAGCGCCTCCCACATCAGCATCCGTAAGAAGCGGCGCCGTGCGGGCCCGGCTTCAAAGCCGCGTAACAAGAGCTCCTCAAAGTCGGCGCGCGACCCGACCTCCAAGGGTGGGCGGGTCCCCAGCACGTCGGTGATCGCAGCGGCGTAAAGCCCACTCTTGTCGCCGAAATAATGGTAGATGAGCTGCTTGTTGCACTCGGCCCGCCGGGCGATCTCCGCCACGCGCGCGCCAGCCAGGCCCACGCTCGCAAACTCCTCTTTCGCGGCCTCGAGGATTCGCTGCCGGGTGTCGAGGGGCGGGGCGGGGGCCTCGCCGCAGGGCGGCAGACCATGACTCAGCACGGGGTCTGCGGCCCCGCGGTCCCGTTCATCTTCGATGGAGAGCTCGTCACGATTACCAGGCAAATAACCTCCGAACAATAGAAGACCGCGGCGGGAAGTTCGCGGTTGGCGCGGTCTCGGTCTCGTCATAACACAAATGTCAACCGAACGGTTGACGCCGAGCATCAACCGCTTAGTTGACTGGCTATGCGCGGAACCCGACTCACCCTGCTCTCCCTTGTGGTGCTGGCTGCCCTGGCCTGTAGCGGCGGCGGCGGTCCGACTGTGTCCACCCGCAGCGAGCCCGATGCTATCGCGGTCACAGTCGCCACGGCGGTCGTGGCTCCGATGCCCACCCGGGTGTCTTTGGTCGGCGGTCTGGTTGCCGCCCGGCAGGTAATGGTCGCCGCCGACGCCAACGGCGTCATCGTCGAGACCCGGGTGGAACGCGGGCAATCGGTCAAACGGGGCGATCCGCTGGTGGTTGTGGACACCCGAAGCGGACGGTACTCGGCCGACGCGAGCTCGGCCCAGTCCGCGGCACAGCGGGCTCAGGCTGAGGTGGCGGACAAGGAGTGCCAGCGAGCGGAGTCGCTTTTTGCCCAGGGCGTCATCTCCGCGGCGCAGATTGAGCGCAGCCGCGCGGCGTGCGAGGCCCAACGCGCGGTGAGCGCGGCGGCGTCCGCGTCCGCGTCGGCGGCCTCCGCCGTGTCCCGTGCGGTGGTCCGGGCGCCATTCGATGGAACGGTGGGTGAACGCCTCGTGGAGCTTGGCGCATTCGTAGGGAGCGCCTCACCGGTGGCGTCGGTCTACACCCGGGGGCCGCTGCGGGTCCGGGTCGCGGTGCCTGAAGTCGAGATCGGAAAAGTTATGGTTGGAAGTAGTGTTGTGGTCGCGCTCTCGGAGGCGGGCGGCGCCGGGCGCTCGGTGACCGGGCGGGTGGTGCTGGTCAGCGGCGCGCTCCGCGAGCAGACCCGTGATCTCGTGGTCGAGGCCGAGCTGGACGCCGAAGATGATGTGCTTTGGCCGGGCATGTTCGTCCGGGTGGATCTCGAGGTGGGCGAGCTGCCGGTGGTGGTGCTCCCGACGGAGGCGATCCGGAAAGAGGGCACGCTCGCTCGGGTTTTCCTGGTGAGAGAGGGGAGGGCGTTCGAGACTGTCGTGCGCCTGGGCACGGAGCAGGGGCAACAGGTGGGCGTGCTGGCCGGGGTCGAAGCGGGCGACCAGGTGGTGCTCCAGCCTCCCGACAGCATTCGCGATGGTCAGCGGGTGTCGATCGGATCGGGCGGCTGAAGCATGCAATGGCTCGCTGAAATCTGTGTCAGACGCCCGGTATTTGCTACCGTTCTCACCCTGCTGATCGTGGTGCTCGGCATCAACGGCTACGGCAGGCTCGGCCTCGATCGTTTCCCGCAGATTGACTTCCCCGTCGTGACCGTCGTCACCGTGCTGCCCGGCGCGAGCCCGGAGGACGTGGAGACCCAGGTCACCGACCCAATCGAAGCGGCGATCAACACCATCGGCGACATCGAGGAGCTTCGCTCGATCTCGGCCGAGGGCGTCTCCATGGTGATCACGCAGTTCAAGCTCGAGAAAGATGTGGACGTCGCGGCCCAGGACGTCCGCGACCGTGTCAACCGGATCCTCCGCGATCTCCCTGCCGACATCGAGACGCCCGCCGTCAACAAGATCGATCCCGACGCCTCGCCGATCCTCTTCGCCGCGCTCCGGGCGCCGGGCAGGCCGGTGCGGGAGGTCACCGCGCTCGCGGAGGGACGGCTCCGGGAGGCCCTGGAGATTCTGCCCGGCGTAGGCCAGGTACGCACCCTGGGCGGCCAGGGGCGGGTGCTCCAGGTGTGGCTTGATCCGGTGCGCATGCGCGCGCTGGGTGTCGGCGCTGCCGAGGTGGCCCGGGCGCTCTCCACGCAGAACCTGAGCCTGCCCGGCGGTCGGGTAGACACGGGCCGCGATCAACTCACGCTCCGAATCCATGGTCGGGTACAACAGCCCGAAGAAGTGGCACTTCTGCCGGTGCGGACCATGGGGGATCGCGTGATCCGGGTCAAGGACCTGGCGCGTGTGGAAGACGGCGCGGAGGAGGCGGAGTCCTCGGCGTTGTGGAACGGGGAGCCGGCGGTGGTGCTCGCGATCCGTAAACAGACTGGCGCTAACACGGTCGCGGTGGCCGACGCGGTCGCCGAGCGGATCGCGGAGCTCCAAAGCGAGCTCCCGCTGGGCTACGAGCTCGAGATCATCCGTGACGAGTCGGGCACCATCCGTACGGGCACCAACAGCGTGAAGGAGCACCTGGTGGTCGGCGCCCTGCTTGCCGCGCTGGTCGTGTTGGCCTTCCTCGGGAGTCTTCGCTCGACGCTGATCGCCGCGATCGCGATCCCCACCTCTGTGCTGGGCACCTTCGGAGTCATGGCCGCCCTGGGCTACACCCTCAACACCATCACGCTCCTGGCGTTGGCCCTGTGTGTCGGCATCGTGATCGACGACGCTATCGTCGTCCTGGAGAACATCTTCCGCCACGTCGAAGAGAAGGGACAGGACCCCAAGGTCGCCGCGGTCAACGGCACCCGCGAGATCGGGCTGGCGGTCATGGCGACCACCCTCTCGCTGATCGCCGTCTTCTTACCTGTCGTATTTCTAGCGGGTATCCCAGGCCGCTTCCTCCGCAGCTTCGGCGTCACCATGTCTGTGGCGATCGCAGTCTCGCTGTTCGTATCGTTCACGCTCACGCCGATGTTGGCTTCTCGCTGGTTGAAAGCACATCCGCCGGGTGAGAAGGTCACGCGCACCCCGCTGGAACAGTTGTCGGACCGCTTCTACCGCCCAATCGAGCAACTCTATCTGGTGATCCTCGCATTCTGTATGCGGCGCCGCTGGGTGGTCGTGCTGGCGTGCGCCATGTCGTTGGGGTTGTTGCCGCCGCTGGGTATCATCGCGAAAAAGGGCTTCCTTCCCGTAGATGACCAGGCCCAGTTCGAGGTGAGCGTGCGTGCGCCCGAGGGGCAGAGCCTGGTGAGCACGACGCTCGTGGCCGAGCGAATCGCCAGGGAGATCCGTGGTCTTGACGGCGTGGTGGGCACGCTGGTCACGGTGGGCGCCTCGGATCAGGGCACAGACAACGTCGCGACGATCTATACCCGGCTCAATGACCCGCGTGACCGCCCCCTCTCCCAGGAGGCGATCAAGGATCTGGTACGCAAGGAGATCCTCGCCGATCAACCTGCGGAGCTCCGGGTCTCGGTTGGGGATGTGGCGGCGTTTGGGGGCATGGGCGCCTCGACCGCGCGGGTGCAGTACAACATCTCGGGTCCCGATCTGGTCAAGCTTGAGGAGATCGCCAACGCCGCCGTGAGCAAGCTACGGAAGGAGCCGGCGGCGGTGGACGTGGACAGCTCGCTCGTGGTGGGGCGGCCCGAGATCGGGGTGTTCGTGGACCGCGCGCGCGCCGCCGACCTGGGGGTGAGCGTCATGGACGTCGCCACCGCGCTCCAGCTCTTCGTCGGTGGCGCGAAGGTCTCCACCTATGAGGAACAAGGTGAGCAATACGAGATCCGACTTCGGGCGGCGGGGGAGTACCGGAACAACCCGGAGGTGCTGGGCCTCCTGCCGGTGCCGAGCACGCGCGGCGGCACGGTCTCGTTACGGGACGTCGTGCGTATCGAGACCGGGTCTGGGCCCGCGTCGATCAACCGCCTCGGTCGGGAGCGGGTGGTCACCGTGGTGGCCAACCCCGCGCCCGGCTACGGCGACAGCCAGGTAGGCGACGCCCTGCTTCGTATCCTCGACGACCTCGACCTGCCGGCGGCTTACCAGGCGCGGCCGTCCGGACAGGCCAAGCTCATGAAACAGACGGGCGAGAGTGTCATCGTCGGGTTCAGCCTCGCCTTCGTCTTCATGTACCTCGTGCTCGCCGCCCAGTTCGAGAGCTGGCTCCACCCGTTCACCATCCTGCTCACGCTGCCGCTCACGCTGCCTTTTGCGCTCTTGAGCATCGTGCTCACCGGGCAGGCCCTGGACATGTTCTCGGTGCTGGGCATTTTCGTGCTGTTTGGCATCGTGAAGAAGAACGCCATCTTGCAAATCGACCACACGAACCAGCTCCGCGAGCAGGGAATGCCAAGGTTGGAGGCGATCATCCAGGCCAACCGCGACCGGTTGCGGCCCATCCTGATGACCACGGTGGCCTTCGTCGCGGGCATGATCCCGCTGGTCTCCTCCGAGGGCATCGGCGCGGGCCTCAACCGCGCGACCTCGGGGGTTGTGGTCGGCGGGCAGGTGCTGTCGCTCTTGCTCACCCTCCTCGCGGCGCCCGTGTTCTACTCCATCTTCGACGATATTCTGGAGTACCTACGCCAAGGACTTCGGCAGGTTGGTCTCCAGTCGCCCGCGAAGGAGCGTTGAGATGTGGATGATGCTGGTCGGGCTGGCCTCGGCTCTGACTCTGGAACAGGCTTGGGAATTGGCCGAGGGGGACGGCGAGGAGTCGGTGTTGCTGGCCGAGCAGCGGCGGCAGGCCGAGCTGATGCGCGCCCAGGCGTTCGCGTCGTTGGCGCCGCGGGTACAGCTCAACGGCAACTGGACACGAAATCAGCGCGAGATTGCCCTCGATTTTGCGTCGGCGTTGCCGGAGGACATGATCCTCCTCATCGAGGGCTTTACCGGCGAGCCCTTCAACACGGGCGAGCCTACCGTGATCCAGGCGCTGTCCTACTTCGACACAAACCTCACGGTCATCCAGCCGATCTTCAATGCGCGTACGGTTCCCGGGCTACGAGGCGCCTACGCTATGGTGGACGCCGGCGTCGCGCTGGAGCGGGCGGGGCGAGCTGATCTGCGGCTGGTCGTCGCGCGCGCCTGGTGGGGGCTGCGCGTAGCACGAGAGGCGGAGAAGCTCGCGACAGAGGCGAAAAAACTCGCTGAGCAGTATCAGAAGCAGGCGGCGGCGTTGGTGGCTGCCGGGCAGGCGACGCGCCAGGCCGAAATCCAGGCCAAGATGGTGGTGGCCCGCGCCGAGCGGGAGCGGATGAGCGCCGGAGCGCGGCGCGAGCAGGCCGAGTGGGGCCTCTCCGCGTTGATCGGTGTGCAAGCTCCGGAAGAGCTGAGCGGCACCACGGCGGCTACGCTGCCCTGGGCCACCGTAGACGAGGCCCTCGAGCGGAGCGTCGCCCGGCGGCCGGAGCTCGCGGTGGCTCTGGCGCAGGAGCGGGTCGCGCGCGCGGTGCGCCAGGCTTCCGTGCTCGGCTGGACGCCCACCCTCGATGCTCGGTTCACCGAGGTGTGGAGCCAGAACACCGGCTTTTCGGGAGAGAACTTCAACTGGATGTTCGTGCTCTCCGCGAGCTGGACCCTTTGGGACGGCGGTTTTCGGCTGGTCGACAACAGCCGGACCGCGAGCCAGCTCCACCAGGCCAGCGCCGTGACGCGCCAGGCACAGGAGCAGGCGGAGATGGAGGTGCGATTGGCCTGGAAGGAGCGGGAGCGTGCGGGCGCCGCGCGAGAGGCCGCCTCTATCGAGCTCGAATTGGCGGAGGAGAACCTCCGGATGGCCGAGGTCAGCTACCGAGAGGGCGCGAGCGTCTACACCGATCTGGAGAACGCCCGGCTCGCCCGCGACAGCGCCCGGCTCGTGGGCCTGAACGAGACGATGAACGTGGAGCTCGCGACCCTGACGCTTCTGGCCGCGGTGGGCGACCTATGAGCGGCGGCGTCTCCGGAACAACAGGGCGCCCAGACCGAGCCCGAGGCTGAAGGCCGGCGGGCCGCCGCTGTTACACCCGTCACAGCCCCCGTCGAGTTGGACCCCCAGATCTTCGCCGTCGGGGCTCTTCTCCCCGTCGCAGGCCAGGTCTTCGCCGTCACAATCCTGATCGATCTCGTCGCCACAGGTTTCGGCACCGCTGGGCAGCACCGTCGGATCCTGGTCATCGCAGTCGGCGCCCCCCGCGTCGCTCGAGGGCTCGCCATCACCGTCCACGTCGGTGAGATCGGCGCCGTCACAGTCCTGGTCGATGCCGTCATAGGGCACCTCCTCGGTCGGGGCGGTGACATCCGGGTTGTTGTCGTCGCAGTCTTCACCGCCCCATTCGTTGCCGATCGCGCCGTCATCGTCGGCGTCGGCGTCTTCGGTGGTGAGCTCCATGTAGTAGTAGAACTCCTCCGCTTCGCCTTCAAACTGTTCCGGTGGCTCATCAGCCTCCTCACGGAGGCCGCCCAGCAGCTCGCCAAAGCTCGGTTGGCGGCCGGCTTCCCGGCTATAGAAGTAGTACCATTCCGCACCGACCCATGCGCCGACGGCGTAGTCATTACCGGCTTCCATCAACCAGCTGATCTCGCCGCTCTCCGCGGCGCCGGCCTCTTCGTTGGGCGGGAGCGCTACGGCCTCTTGCTGAGCCTGCAACACCCAGGACCGGCCGTCGAGTTTGTACAACACCAGGATCACGGGGCTGTCGGCGCGGTCGTTGTAGATCGCGAAGTCGAGCTCGGTGGCCACCACCGTCTCTGTGACGTGTACCGCCACGAGTTTCAGGGCGACGCCCTCGTTGTTGTAGGACGAGTCATCCCCGAAGGTGTCGGTGACGGCGAAGGCGGAGGCGAGGAGCGAGAGCAGCATAGCTCATCATGCCCGAGGGCCCCTAAGCGTGCAAGCGCGTCACGAGCGGGGCGTTCGTGGGCGGGGGGAGCCCGCGGGCGGTCGATCGCCGCTCGACGGCTTGCGGCCACGTACAAGCTGATCAATCGCGTCGCGCGCCTCGTCCACACCGAGCTGATGTTCGGCGGAGAAGCCGATCAGCTCAGCCGTCGCGAGACCATGGGCGCGTGCGAGGTCGGCGAGGGTGCGCGCCCGAGCGGCGAGCTTCACCCCGTCAAGCTTGGTGGCCAATACCAGGCGTTGACGACCGATAGAGCCGAGCCACGCGAGGAGCTGGCCGTCGCGATCCTGGGGCGGCACCCGGGCGTCGATCAGCACCACCACCCCCGCCAGCGCGTCCCGCTCGTTGACGTAGCCCTCGATCCACTGGCGCCAACGCTCGCGATCGGCTTGTCCAACCTTGGCAAAGCCGTACCCGGGCAGGTCGACGGCCACCCAGCGCTCGCCGACGGAGAACAAATTGATGAGCTGAGTGCGGCCGGGCGTGCGGCTGGTGCGCGCGAGGCCCTTGACGCCCAAGAGCACGTTGATCGCGGATGACTTTCCAACGTTGGAGCGGCCGGCGAAGGCTACTTCGGGCGCGGAGGCCGGCGGCAGGGAGTCGGTGTACGAGCCGACAAAGTTGACGGGACGCCAGGAGCTGAACACGGGGCCCGATAACGCGCCGGAGCGTGTCGGGTGAGCGTCTTGGCGTTGGACGCTTGCCGCCGCGAGCCGGCGCGGCTACGGCGGCGGCGTGTTGTTCCTCCTCCTTCTTGCTTGTGCCAGCGACTCGAACTTCAAGCGTGTGCCTGAGGCGCCGGCCGTCGCGTTGCTCTCGCCTGGCCAGGGTGAGGTCCTGAGGCTGGGTCAGGAGCCGTTCCTGGCGGTGGCGTCGGTCTCGGACAGCCACTCAACGGTTGCGGCGCTCGAGGTGCTCTGGGACCTGGACGGGCAGGTCGCGACCGGCACCCTGGTCGCCATCGGGGAGCGTTCGGGGGACTCCACGTGGGAGATGCCGCTGACCGACGCGGACCTGGGCCCGCACCACCTGGTAGTGAGCGCGACGGATGAAGACGGCAGCGCCTCTTCGGCGGCGGTGGACTTCACGCTGCTCGGGCCGGTGGAGCCCCCCACCGTGACGATTACGAGCCCAGAGGATGGCGCCGAGGTTCCGCTCGGTACGGCGCTCACCTTCCAGGGCGAAGCTTCAGATACCACGACCGCCGCGGACGACCTGATCCTCACCTGGACGGTCAATGGGGATCCGCTGGATGGCGCGGTGAGCGCGGACGGGACCTCCATCGTGGTCGCTACGCTCGCGGGCGGGGTCCACGAGGTCGCGCTGACCGCGATCGACAGCGACGGTGACGTCGGGGTGGACCAGATCACCGTCACCGTGCTCGATGAGCCGGTAGAGGCCGAGCCGGGCGACCTGGTCTTCAGCGAGCTGATGATCGATCCGAACGTGGTGGAGGATGAGGTCGGCGAGTGGGTAGAACTCTACAATACGAGCGGTTCAACCATTGATATCAGTGGTTATGCCTTCCGCGACGACGACGTCGACACCTACACGCTGGTCGGCCCGGCTACCGTGGGCCCTGGCGCCTATTTTGTGCTCTGTGCCGACATGGACACAGCGATCAACGGCGGTGTCCCTTGTGATCTCGTGTTCGAGCGGAGCTCCACCGGCACGGGTATGGCGCTCGCGAACAGGCCCGACGAGGTCGTCCTGGCTCGGCCAGACGGGGTCGAGATCGACTGGCTGCACTATACCAGCGATTGGTACGTCGCCGGGGTGGCGATCGGCGTAGACCCTGCATTTCAGGACGCCGGAAACAACGACGACGTCAGCCATTGGTGTCAGCAGCGGACCATCGTGAGCACCGGCGGTGAGCCGGGCACCCCCGGTCAGGCCAACGACGCCTGCGAGTAGCGGTGCGTTTCCGAAGGTCCAGCGGGTCTCCGTAGACGTGGCGCCCCACCGCTATAAACCTGGTAGATCGTGGAATGCGGGCCGCGAATTCTCGTCCTGGCCGAAAGCTCGGGGGCGGCTTGTTGTCGTCCGGGGCGTGTGCGAGCATAGCCGCAGGAGACACGATGCCGAGTTTGAGACGCAGACAGACCGGACGCGGCCCCGCTCCCGCGCAACCTGGACCCCAGGCCGAGCGCCGGAGTGCCGGTTTGGGGAACCAGGGCCGGATCGAAGCTGCGCAGGCGCTGAAGAACGGCAAGGAAGCGGCCTCCGGCGCGGGTAATGACACCGGTGTCGCCCAGACCGAGGGCCAGCCGCTGCCTTCGCTCCAGGTGAGCGAGGGGTCGTTCCAGAAACAGGGCCTGTCCGCTACCGTCTTGGGCAAGGGGCTTCACGCTTTCCGGACCGCGTGGGCCCGCGGGGACACCCAGAAGACCATCTTCACGATCATCGACTTCACGCAGCCCTCCGATCAGAAACGGATGTACGTGATGGATCTGGCAACCGGGGAGCTCCTGTTCCACGAGCTGGTCACCCACGGCAGCAACTCGGGTGGCCGCTACGCGACGAAGTTCTCCAACCGAGACAGCAGCTACCAGTCGAGCCTGGGACTGTCAAAAACCGCCGAGACCTATGACAGCGCCAAGTTTGGTGGCACCGCGCTGCGGCTCGACGGCCTGGAACGTGGTGTCAACGACAACATGCGCAGCCGTGCGGTAGTCATGCACCAGGCCGCCTACGCGACCCAGGACGCGATCGACACCAACGCGCAGTCGGGGGATCGTCGGCTCGGCCGTAGCCAGGGTTGCCCGGCGATGGACCCCAAAGTGGCGGGGAAGGTCATCAAGACCATCAAGAACGGCAGCCTGGTGTTCAGCTACTATCCGGACCCCGAGTACCTCAAGAAGTCCGAGTATCTCAAGTAGGCGGCTGGTGTTTTTGGGAGCGCACAGAGTCGTGATGCGGGGCTGCGCCGAGACTCCTGGGGCACTACGGAGAGGCACGCTGGGGAGCCCCCCACCGCGTCCATGATGGCGGGCTCGGCCGCCGGGTGGACACTGACGTCGCCCGGGTCCTCTCCCTGAAGCTAAGGAAAGCAGGAATAGAGGAGAGCAGGAGGAAGCACCATGAAAAGTCAGTCGTTGAGCGCACGTGCGATGACGAGCGCCTCGTCGTAGACGGACTCCCGAAACCCGGGCCCGAGCGTCAGGTGAACCTCGATCGCCGCGCCGATCACGGCTCCTGTGAGATCCTCAGGATCAAGTGCCATTTTACCTGCGAACTCTCCTGCTTTCCTCTCCTCCTGCCTTCCTTAGCCTTCAGGGTCAGGCCGGGTCGGGCATGAGGGAAAATCATTGAACAAGCATATCTTTCTGCGTGCTTCCCCCCGACGTCTGGACGTCCGCACAGTACACCCGGTCGGCGATCCGCCTCGTGACCGGGGCCTCCGCCAACTCGTGGGGACCGACCCGTTCACGGGTTGCCAGCTCGACTCCGAGCTTCTCGACCATGCCGCGTCCGAGGAGGCCGTGCGCGCGTTCTGTCGTCACCTGATGGCGGCGCGGTTCCGGCCGCTGCTCGTGGTCACCGATGGCTCGAAGCTCTACCCGCCGGTGACCGCAAACGTCTGGCCGGCGTTCTGGGCGGCTTTTTCTCCCCCGCGCCGCCAGTCTCGACGAAAAGCATAAGGTGAAGCTTCAGCATGCGCTGGCTCTGTGTCCGGATCTCCGCGGGCTCCGGCGCTTCGTCTTGGCGATCCACGCGCTCTTCG
>CANKTH010000132.1 GCA_947486185.1 Deltaproteobacteria bacterium | reverse complement strand
ACCGCGGCCAGCTCTCTGGCGCCTTGAACGCCGAGGATGCGCAGGCATTCCGCTGCCGTGCCTACGCCGGTGCCCCCGCCAACCGTCCCGACGTGCAGGCTCGGAAGGTCGAGGGTAGCGAGGAGATCGCCGCCCCGATCTTCGAGGGACAAGCTGCCGACCGCGCTCTCGGCGACGTAGGCGACGTCCTGGCCGGTGGCGAGGTACATCGCCGCCAGGCCGTTGGCGATCTGGAGCGCGTGGTTGGCGGTGCCCATCCGCGCAAAACCGAGCTGGTAGGTGGCCCAAAGCTCGGCGAGCGCGGCGGAACCGACGCCAAGCTGCTGCGTCAGGAGCGAACCGGGCACCAACAGCGCGGCGGTGACCGAGCGCCCACGCGCGTGGGCGGTCGAGGCGCGCTTCTCGGCGTCCAACCCGTGGATCAGGGTCTGGCGCGCCGGCGGCAGGCCGCGAAGGAGCGCCTCAGCCGCACGTGTGACCATGTTGATGCCCTGGGCGTCCCCGGTGTACATCGTCAGGGCCACCACGACACGTGTGCCCAGAAGTTCGGCGTGTAAGGACAGGACTCGGCCGTGGCGGGTCGTCGCCTCGGCGAGCGCGATCAGCGGCCCAGGCGCGTCCAGGATGAGCCGCCGCACCCGGTCGGCTTCGGCCAGGGTCTCGTAGGCCAGGGTCGGCCACACGGTCAGGCCTTCACGGGTGACCTTGACCTCGACCCCGCCCGCGGCTTCTGCGAGCTTGAAGCCGCGTTGATAGCTGGCCACCATCGTCCCTTCGGTCGTGGCGAAGGGCACGCGGTAGTCCCCCACAACCTCACCCCGGAGCCGCAGTGGCGCGGCGATGCCGACGGGTACCGCCAGAAAACCGATGAGCCCCTCCACCCGGCCCCTCGCGTCCTCGAACGAAGGCGGTGCACCCGAGAGCCGCGGCAGATCAAGGTTCAACCAGCGGTGCCGCGCTGCCACCGCCTCTGGCCGGTAATCGTCAACCGGGTCACGCGGTGGCCGCGACATCAGAAACGGACCTGCGCCTCTATCGAGACGGTCAGCCCTGCCCCAAGCGCCGTTTCCACCACCGTCTCGTCACCCCCTCGAGACTTGTCTCGTTCGCCGTCCTCGGTCTCTTCGGAGCTCGACGTAGTTTCGGACTTCTGGGTCAGTACCAGCACGCCGAGGCCGCCGGACAGGCCGAAGTTGGGGCTCGTGTCGTACTGGAACCCCGTGGTCGTACGGAAACCCAGGTCGGCGAGAGATCCCGCGAAGACGATATGGGTGTCGGTAAACGGTTTTCCGCGTTGATCTTCACGATAGTAGATGCGCGCGCCGCCCGCGATCTGGGTGCTGTAGTCGCCTTCGTCGAACCCGAAGGGGCTGAAGGCGACCTGGAGCTCGGGCACCGCCAGGCCCCCAAAGCTGCGCGAGAGCGTGAACCGATTGGCAGCCCCATACCTCGCGCCCGACTTTGCCGAGCCCACCCGCGCGCCGCCTTCGAAGCCCAGGGTCCATCGGAAGCCCCACTGGCCCGAATGGACATAGCCCGGGTGGAGCTCCCGGGTGATCGCGACGATCTCGTCCTTCGGGATCACCACCTCGGAGCGACTGGGGAGCACGATGCGCCATGAGTCCCCCCGCTCGGTGATGTTCCCGCGCCAACGGGTGCCATTCTCGGTGGTCAGCACGTCTTCGTATCGCGGCTGGGCGCGGCGGCTCACGCGTGGTCCCACCCGCGAGACGCCCTCCTCGCGCTTGTCCTTTCGGTCGGCTTTGTCCTTTCGACCGCCCTCCTCAGACGTGTCGCCCTTGTTGGAGGAGTCGTTGTCGTCATCGGCGGCGGCCCAGGCGGGGAGCAGCACGGTCAGGAGCAGGGTACACATCCGCAGGCCTCCGGGGCCCCGGTTAAACACCTCGCGCCCGCGACGCACGTACTTCGTGCACCATCATCCGGTTCGCTCCTCGGCGCGGAGGAGCTGGAAGTACGCTGGACGGGGGTTCCCGCGGCGATCGAGGAGGCCGATACGCGGGAAGTAGCCACGATCGTGATCCATGAAGGTGTCGAGGATGACCGGGATTTCGGGGAAGCGCTCCGCCGCCCGGAGCGTTCGCTCGACCCGGCTGCACAGCGCGGCGTCGTCGTCAAAAGACCGGCCCTCACCGTTCCGAGGGGTGAGCACCAGGGCCGCCGCGCGCCCCGGGGCCGCCCGCGCCGCCCGCTCCAGGCCCTCCACCGGGTCCACCTCGGGATCGATACGGAACAAACAACGTTCTCCCAATGAGCGGCCGAGATCCGGGTCATCGGCGGTGAATCCGTGGGGCGTGAAATGGCTGAAGTAGGCGCCGGTTTGTAGGGGCGCCCGCCCGAGCGGCGCCACCCAGCGCGGCACCGGCAGCGTCGGCAGGGCCCGGTCCAGCCAGGCGCGCGGCAGGATCAGCTCCATCGCCGCCAGTACGCCGGTCGCCGCGGCCTCTTCGATGAGCTCGAGGTCTGAACTGCTCAAGGGCTCCGGGCTATAGAGCACGACCCGCTGGCCTTTGCCGGCCAACGCCAGGAGTCGCGGCCGCGTCACGGGTGAGCGCAGGTCCCCGAGCGGGAGGCGTAGAAGCTCCACCCCCAGCTCCCACGTAGCCCACAACATCAGGTCGTTGCGTGCCTGCTTTTTACGGAAGGGGTCGAGGCCGTCTGCTGGGATGTCGAGCACCGCGTCCCACGCGTGGCGGAGGTTGAGGCCCACGGGGCACCGGCGTCGGGCCGGGGGCGGGAGCGCGAGATGCGCGCGGCCGAGGTCATCAAGCGTGTTGCCTCGGGTGCGCACCCAGTCGACACGGTGCCCAGTTGGCATGACGTGAACCAGGAAGAACCCGAGACGTTCGACGTCGTTCCGCCCGAACTCGTCCCCCGGCCCGACACGCCCTAGCTCGGAGTAGCCCGGACGCACAAAAGCGGTGCTCGGGAGGATGTAGAGGTCAAAGTTGGCGTATCGATTCCAGAACGGGTGGTGCACGTGGCCGCAGAACACGGCTTCCACCGACGCGGATTGAAGGAGGCCGAGCAGCCGCGCGCGCGCGGGCTCCGCGAGGTTGTCGTAGTGCTCCGGCTCATCTGGGCTCAGGAGGAAGGGAGGGTAATGGAGGAAGACGAAGGTTCGTGGCCCGGGAACGAGGACACGCTCCAGCCACTCCCACTGTTCGGCCTCGAGCGGGAGCCCGCTGTTGAGCACCGGCGTGTCGATGCCAATGAGGCGGAGGCCCTCGCGCTCCACCGCCCACCACGCTGGCCCCCAACGTTTGATGAAGGACTCATGTTTTTCTGCGCTGACGCTCGGCGCGGGTGCCCAGGGGTGGGGCTTGTCCCCGACGTCGTGGTTGCCGGGCACGAACAGCGCCGGGGCGACGAGCCGCGCGTAGGTCGTGGCCGCGACGTCGAGGGCGCCGTCATGTTCGACGCTTCCGGGCAGCGGATGCGGGATGTCTCCGAGATGCACCACAAATCGGGGCCCGGCCTGATTGACCATGCGCACCGCCGCGGCGTTCCGCACGTTGAAGCTCTGATCGGAGGCCCACTCGGCCTGGGCCGGGCCGTTGTGCGTGTGGAAATGGGAGTCCGCGAGCACGGCGAAACGGAAGGACATGCCGCCGGCTTATCCTCCCGCGTCCGGTGCGCGCTTTTCGCGCGCCTTGGTAGCAGGACTCGGATAACCGACGGGTTCCCGGAGGCCCCTTTGCGTATCCTCGTTGCCGACAAGCTCGCCCCTTTCGTCGCCGGCCACCTGCAGGACCGCGGCGCCGAGGTCATCATCGACACCAAGGCGAAGGACGCGGCGTTGACCGCCCGTATCGCCGAGCTTGCGCCCGAGGTGGTGGTGGTGCGGAGCACCAAGCTCACCCGTGCGGACATCGAGGCGAGCCGCAGCCTCGCCCTGATCATCCGAGCGGGCGCGGGTGTGAACACCATCGACCTCAACGCCGCGTCTGAACGAAGCATCTACGTGGCGAACTGTCCCGGCAAGAACGCGGTGGCCGTCGCCGAGCTCGCGATCGGGCACCTGATCAACCTCGACCGGCGGATCGCCGACAACGTGGCGGCGCTACGCCAGCATCGCTGGGACAAGAAGGGTTTTGGCGTCGCCCGTGGTCTCGCGGGCCGGAGGCTGGCGATCCTGGGGATGGGGCAGATCGGCATCGAGACCATCAAGAGGGCCAAGGCCCTGGGCATGGAGGTCACCGCCTGGTCGCGTTCGCTCACCGAGGCCGAGGCGCGCCGGGTAGGCGTGATCCGCGCAGCGTCGCCCGAGGCGGCGGTCACCGGGGCCGACGCGGTGAGCGTACATCTGGCCCTGGCTCCGGAGACCCGCGGGCGGATCGGCGAGAGCGTGTTTGCCGCGATGCAAGACGGTACGTTCTTCATCAACACCGCCCGGGCCGAGGTGGTGGATCACGCGGCGTTGTTCCGCGCCGTCGCTGAGCGCGGGATCCGCGCCGGGCTCGACGTGTTCGCGGGTGAGCCCTCGGCGGCCCAGGGCGAGTACCATGACCCGATCGTCGACCTGCCAGGGGTCTACGGGACCCACCACATCGGTGCCTCAACCGACCAGGCCGAAGAGGCCGTGGGCGAGGAGGTGGTGCGTATCGTCGGCGCGTTCCGCGAGGGCGCGCCGATCCCCAACTGTGTCAACGTGGCGTCGCGCACGCCGGCCACCCACCTGTTGGTGATCCGTCACGTGGATCGGGTCGGGGTGCTCGCTGGCGTGCTCGGGGTGCTCCGCGAGGCCAACCACAACATCGAAGATATGCAGAACATTGTATTTTCTGGCGGAAAATCGGCGTGCGCCAGGCTCGCCGTCGTAGGCGAGCTCAGCGCCGTCACGCTGGCGCGCCTTCAGGAAGATCCCGCCCTGTTCTCTGTCTCGCAGGTGCCGATCTCCGCCTGACCCCATCTTCTGCCAACTCAAGGAGGCCACATGCCCACCGAACGTATCCATAACTTCAACGCCGGTCCTGCCGTCCTGCCGCTCAGCGTGGTGCATGAGGTGGCGGCCGCGTTACCCAACCTCCACAACACCGGCATCGGCCTCTTGGAGTGCTCCCATCGGTCCAAGGTTTTTCAGGAGGTCGTCGACAACGCGGTGGCGCGGGTGCGTCGGGTGTTGTCGGTGCCGGAAGACTACACCATCCTGTTCTTGCAGGGAGGCGCGTCGTTACAGTTCTATATGACGGCCTTGAACCTGCTTCGTCCCGGCGAAGCGGCGGATTACCTCGTCACGGGCACCTGGGCACAGAAGGCGATCAAGGAGGCCAAACGTATCGGTGACGCCAAGGCCCTCTGGGACGGCGCCGCCAACCAGTTTCGCGACCTGCCGGGCGACGGCGACTACAAGGTGCGGGATGAGGCGGTCTACCTCCACTATACCAGCAACAACACCATCTACGGCACCGAGTACCATCGCACCCCGGACGCCCAGGGTCACCACCTCATCGCCGACCTCAGCTCCGACATCGCGGGGGTGCCGGTCAACATCGCCGCCCACGATCTCGTCTACGCCGGCGCGCAGAAAAACCTCGGCCCGAGCGGGCTCACACTGGTGATCCTCTCGCCGTGGGCGCTCGCGCGTACCGCGCCGGGAACGCCGGCGATGCTCGACTACCAGGTCCACGCCAAAGACGGCTCCCTCTACAACACCCCCAACGCCTTCGGCATCTATGTGTTGGAGCGGATGCTCAACTTCATGGAGCAGAACGGCGGGCTCCAGGGGGCGATCGACCGCAACCGCGCCAAGTCCGAGCTCCTTTATAGCGAGCTGGATCGTAGCGGATTCTGGCGGCCACACGCGGTGCGGGAGGCACGCTCCTGGATGAACGTCACGTGGCGCCTGCCGACACCCGAGCTTGAAGAGAGCTTCCTCAAAGCGGCCAAAGCCGCGGGGATGGAGGGCCTGAAGGGACACCGGTCGGTGGGCGGCATCCGGGCGAGTTTGTACAATGCCCTGGAGCTAAGCAGCGTACAGGCGCTCGTCGCCTTCATGCAGGACTTCGAGAAGCGTAGCGGCTGAGCCCGCGGTCACACCGCCGGGTGGCGAAACACTGCCTCAACCCTGGGTGATCGCGTCAAGTCGAGCACCCAGGTCAGCATGTCCTTGCCGTAGAAACGGAAACGCGCCACCTCGGCAAAGTCCCAGCTTTTGAGCTGGCGTATCGCCGCTTCGTTGTCGGCATCGGTGGTGACCTTCACCTGCTCGTGCCCGCGGGCGCGGAGCTCGTCAAACAGAACCTTGTTGATGTGTCCCGACACCCGTTTTCCGCGCAGTCCCTCGGTGAAGGAGCAGAACAGGCTCTCAGCGGTCACTGTTTCGGCGCCCGACCGCCCAAAATAGCGCGCGGTCTCCAGCAGCCTCAGCGCGACCGCCGGCTGCCGTAAGAGCCCAACCGCCGCGGCTGGCCCCAGAAACATCATCCGCCGGCGCGCGAGGTCCCGATAGAGGGTGCTGGTGTCCACCGAGCCGGCGATGAAGCCCTGAACTTCGCCGTCCTCCACGTATACAAATCCGATGAAAAACGGAGAATCTACCAATGCTTTGTAGAGCTCGACCAGGAAACGGTGGCCGAGCCGCGCCCACAAGCTCCGACCCATCGCCGCTTCGTGGAGGACCGCCACCCGGTCCGCGTCGCGGAACTGCATCGGACGTATACGACCCATCACTTCGGGGTCGACCTGGAAGGGCGTGCTCAAGAATTCTTCCGCTCCTTCTTCAGGGTCTCTAGAAATGCGCTCTGGTTGAGCGCCCGGTGCTGGGCCGCGAGGAAGTGGCCGATCGCGTCCTCGACCGCCGCGCCGTAGCTCTCGTTGAGGAGGCGGCGCGCGAGCGTCGCGGCGACCACATTTCCAGCCGCGATCGTTTGGATTGCTGCGGTGATGCCGCCCTCGAGGTCGGTCACGACCCGATCGACCAGGCCGAGTCGGAGCGCCTCGTCCGCCGAGACGCTCGCCCCGCTGATGATGATCCGTTTTGCGTGGCCCAGACCGACATACTTGGCGAGCCGGAAGGTGGCCATTCCCGGCAGGAAGCCAAGGTTGACCTCGGGGAGCGCAAAGCTCGCGTTCGTGGTGCATACGCGCAGGTCGCAGGCGAGGAACAGTTGGAAGCCCCCGCCTACGGTGGGCCCGTCCGCTGCAGCGACGGTGATCTTTTCCAGGCGTTCGAGGCGGTTGACGAGCTTCTCCCACTTGTTGAAACCGTGGATGTCCATCGGTTCACGGGGATCAAAGTCGGCAAAATCGATGCCATCCGAGTGCCCCCGAAGCACGAGCACACGGGTCTTGCCGTAGTCCTCCAGGTGGTCGAGCACACGCTCGAGCTCCCGGAGCTGCGCCACGTTGATCCGGCTTCGGCGAAGCGTGACGGTCGAGATGTCGCCGGATTCGGCGTAATCGATGGTCTCGTACATGGGTTCTCCCGTTACCAGCGAACGAGCGCGGTCTCGATAGTCGAGCCCGGGCCCATGGTCATGAGCACACCGTAGTCTCCCGTGCGCACGCGACCCTCCTGAAGCAGCCTTTGAAAGCTGAAGAGGAACGAGGCGCTGGAGACGTTGCCGTAGTCACGCAGCACCGAGGCGGTGTGCCTGACATCGTGCTCGGTGATGCCGATATTGTATTTGATCGCGTCCACGACCTTCTTGCCGCCCGAGTGGACGATCCAATGCTTGATGTGGCGGCGCCGCAGGTTGTGGCGGTCAAGCAGCCGGGTGAGCGGCTTCTCGGCGTTCGCGCCCACGACATAGGGGATGTCTCGATCGAGGTAGAAGCTGAACTTGTGCTGTTTGTCATCCCAGTCGTAACGCATGGCGCCGATCGCGTCTGGGATGATGTGGCTACAGAAACCCAGCACCTTGGGCGCGAAACTCCGCTCATCTCGCTCCGACGCCCGCACGAGCAGGGCGGCCGAGCCATCGCCGAAAAGGCTGTTGACAATCGCCGTCCTCATGGAGTGGTCGAAGACATAGGCCGCTGAGCAGATCTCGATACACACCATCAGCGCGTTCTTGCCCGGGTTGGACATGGCCCAAGAACTCACAGCGTTCAGCCCGTTCAAGCCGGCGTTACACCCCATGCCGACGATGTCCGCCCGCGCGCAGTCTTCCCGAAAGCCCATCCGCCGGATGAGGTGGGCGGTGAGACCGGGGGCGAGATAACCGGTGGTGGTGATACAACACAGGTAGTCGATATCTGTCACCTTCAGGCCCAGCGGCGCCAGGCAGCGCTCTATCGCTAGCGGCCCGATCTCCATCGCGCCACGCAGGTGCTTCTTGAGCAGGTCGCCGGTGGACTCTTCCGGGGCCTTCCCGTCGGGGCCGGGCTCGGGGAGGTAGAAGTAGCGCGTGGCGATGTGGCTGGACTGGAAAAGCGAGGTGAGCCGAGGGTCAGTGACCTGGTAGAGCCGGATCAGGTCTTCCTGCCGGTATTGCCGCGGGGGATGCGCGGTGCCGACCGAGAGGAGACGGGGACGGGTGTCCAGCATCGACACCCCTTAGCCCGTAGCTCCGCTCCCTGCCGCCCGATCTCGCCCCGGCGTGTGTTCAAGGGACCTTCGCGGCGGGAAAAGTGGCCCGGCATAGCGCTCGCGGCGCTCAGGTGCGCCGGTGCTCACGGACGTCGGAGCTCAAGGATCGGTGGGCGGGCCGTCCAGCGTCGACTCCAGCGCGGCGATCTCCGGGTCGTTCGGCCAACGTTGGCGCGCCTCGGTCCATCGCCTCCTGGCCTCGGGATAGACGCCGCTGGAAACGAGCCGTTCAATCAACAAGATCGCGTCGAGCGCCGTCGTCGGGCTCGGGCCGCGGAGCTCCCGCCGCAGGCGTGCTACCTCAAAGTGGTGAGCGTTCTGCGCCTCCAAGGCGGCTAACGCCCGTTCAGTCAACGCTCGCCGCCCCTGCTGATGGGCCTCGATCGCGAAGGCGAGCAGGCTGTCGGGTGTCCGTGAAGCGAGGGTGAACGCCTCTTTTTCAAGCTCTTCGCGTCGCGTCCCCGACTCCCGCGCCGCGTGCGTAAGGAGCTTCCGCGTGTTGGCGGATCGAACGTTCGCAAGGATCCAAGGCGAAAATAGCACCAGAAGCGCCAGGATGCCCAGCGGGGCACCCCATGGCGGCAACGACCAGCCCGTGAGTCGCGCGAACAGGTCGATAAGCTGGGTGAAGCCGCCCACCGCGCCTCAGCGAGGCAGCTCGATCGTCGGTTCCTCTTTGCGCCGCCGATACAGGATCAAGGTTTTGCCGATCTTCTGCACCAGCTCCGCACCACAGCCTTCCGCCAGGAGCTTGCCCACCGCGAGCGGCTCCTCCAGGCAGCCGTCTCCCAGCTTGACCTTGATGAGCTCGTGCGCCTGGAGCTCCTCGGCAGTCTTGCTGAGCACAGCGGCGGACACGCCCGCTTGTCCGATACGAACGACCGGGTTGAGCTCGTGCCCCAGGCCGCGAAGGTACCGGGTTTGTTTACCGCTTAGCATCCGTCTTCCTGAACGGGGCAGCGCGTAGCCCGGGGCGCTCCTGGCGGCATCCCCCGGTCCGGGCTCACGTGGAGAAAGGCGGTCAACCCCTGCGTGACGGTTGGCCGTCACGGCCTGTCGTCGTCTGTCGCGAAATGTCTCCGATGCAGGCGTTGGGGGCGATAGCGGGTCATTGTTGTTTTGGCCTCTTCCCCCCTATGGCGTGGTGGTCGGGAACAAACCGGGTTTATTGCCCCCGGTGGCATTCCTCGAGGGCGGAAGAGGCGGCCCTCTTTTTGAACCCGCTGTCTGACAAGACGGCGGGTTCATGTTTTTGGGTTCACCGGCCGCGGAGGCGCGCCCGCAGGGGCCGATGATCGCTCACACGGTACAGGTTTTCCACCGGGCCGAAGGGGATCACCGCGAGGCGAGCGGCCTGGAAACCCGTGGAGGTGCGGAACTGGTGATGCGCGAACTGGGGATCGAGGTCGAAGGCGAGGACCTCGGGCGGGTCGAGCACGAGGTCGGGAGAGGTGAGGATCTGGTCGATGATGGCGCGGTCGATCCACGTGGTCCACGCTTCGGAGTCCGGCGGAGCCAGCACCTTGGGCCAGCACCATCCGGCCGGCAAGAGCCCTGCTAACGAGGGCGCCCTCGCGCGCGCGTTGAGGTCCCCCGCCACCACCACCGACTGCCGCCCGTGGAGCCATGCGCCCAGGGCCGCAGCTTCAAGAGAACGAATCCTCGCGGAGCCTTCGCCCGGACCCCCGTCGATATCTCCCGACTTGAGGTGGAGCCCGACTACCGTGAGCTCGAGCGGCCCGCGGCGGAGCTGGAGCACGAGCGGCGGTCGGGGGCCGGGCCAGGGCAGGAGGGGCGCGCTGTGGAGGACCTCGACACCGGGACCCACCGCGATGACGATCTTCTGAAGGCCGGCAAAGCGGACATCGTCCGGCGATGTCGGGCATAACCAGTGGCCACCCTCGCGAATCCGAAAGCCGGGCGGCAAGGCCTGTTCGAGCCGCTCGAGGTCGACGATCTCCTGGAGCACCAGCACATCGGCGCCGATCCAGGCCAGCACCGCGCGTACGGCGTCGTCGTCCGCCGCGCTGCGGGTCACCAGGGCGTGGTCGGCGGTGCCGAACCAGAAGATATTGAAGGTTGCCAGGATCAAGGGGCGGGTCCGGGAAGGGAGGCGAGGCCGCGGCATGTATCCAGCTCCTGCGCGTCGGGCTCGCGTCGGGCGGGGCCTCGGCGGCAAAGTGTACAGACCTCTCCGACATATCGGGCGTTTCACTTGACGAAGCACGGGTGGCCCGTCTATGGTGGGCGCTGAGGGAGCTTGGGATGTACCAGCGTATGGGTGTCGGCCTGGTGATGGCGCTCGCGGTGATCGGGTGTAAGGACAAGGAGGAGGAGGCCAAAGTCGTGGTTTCTCCGCCGAAGATGGTCCTTCTTTCCCCAGAACAGGCGGACTGGCTCGAAGCAGGTACGGTCGAGGCGAAGGGCGACGTGACCGACGCCAGCGGCGTCACCGTCAACGGCGGCGCTGCCGTGATGAAAGGCGGCGAATTTCGTGCGGACGTCCAGCTTCTTCGGGGCGTGTCGGTCGTCGAGGCGGTCGCCACCGGCAAGAACGGTGACATCCTGTTCAAGCGGAACGGCGTGATTGCCGGCGACTACGCCGATCCGGACGAGCAGGTCGAGTCGGCGATGAAGCTCCGGGTCAACCAGGGAGGCCTGGACGAGGTTTCGGCGTTGGCAGCGTCTTATATCGACCCAGAGCTGCTCAATGCGGCGGTATTGGATCTCAACCCCGTCTACGAAGACAGCTACGGTATCTGGGGTTGGGACGCGGTGACCATCGCGGCTGACGTCACCGAGATCAGCTTCGGCCCCGCCGAGATCTCCATCGCCCCGAAGGGCGGGCAGCTCGAGCTGGTGGCGGCGATCCCCGACTTCTGGGTGGACGCCCGCGCTTACGGGGACGTGATCGGCTACGACTTCGACGTGATCGTGAGCATGTCAGCCTCCGAAGCGACGATCTCCGGCATGCTCTCGGTCGGCGCCAACGATGGCGCGATCGAGGTGTCGCTCAACAGCGCGGCGGTGGAGCTACAGGATTTCAGCTACGACACCGACCTGCTCCCGGGCGAGATCGAGAGCTACATCCTTGTGGACACCATCCGGAGCACCATCGAGACCATGCTGGTGGACCAGATCCTCACGATGGTGCCAGCGCTGTTGCAAGACACCCTCAGCGGTCTCGCACCGACGTTCTCAACGGAGCTCCTTGGTGCAGAGGTCGAGCTCGCCTACGCTTTCGACAAGGTGGACGTCGACGACGACGGCATAGCGCTCACCCTTGACATGGATGTCAGTATCGACGGCAACGGCGACAAGTCGTACAAAGGTTACCTGGAAGCACCGAAGTCGGACGCGGAGGTCGACACGCATGCCGACCTTGCCGGCGCGATCTCCGACGATTTCATGAACCTGGCGATGTTCCAAGCCTGGCGTGCGGGCATGCTCGACCTCTCGATGAACACGGATGACGGAAGCCTGGATGCGCTGATCCTGCTTCCCTTCCACGCGACCGAGGGCAGCCTCGCGGTGCGGGCGGACCTGCCGCCGGTGCTGGTGGAGCGAGACGGGGCGCTCCTCGCGCAGGTGGCGGAGCTCATCGTCCGGGTCGAGACCAAAGACAGCGATCTGGGCAGCTACTTGGAGGTCGCGGTGGCCGCGGAGGTGCCGGTTGAGGTTGGCCTGGAGGACTCGGAGCTCGCCCTGGCGATTGGAGATCCTCTGATTGTATTGGAGGTGCGTGACTCGGACTGGGGCGCTTCGAATGAGGCGACCACCAAGCTGGTGGAGGAGACACTGCCCTTGGAGATGCTGCTCGGCCTCCTGGGCAACCTGAGCTTCGAGTTGCCGTCGCTCCTAGGGCTCTCCTTTGATGAGGGTGAAGCTTCACGAGATGAGGGAGGCTTCCACACCCTCGTCGAGGTGGAGATGGCGCTGTCGGGCGACTGAGCCGGGTGCGTTGGCGCGTATTGACGGGCACCGTCGGTTCCGGCATAGTGGCTGTCCTGGAGGCCACCATGGTCATGCTGCTTCTCGCCTGCGCCGACAAAGAGAGCGCTGCTCCTACCCCTGCGTCGCCCGGCGTGATCGACGTCCGAGTTGAGGTACCCGCGGCCGAAGAGGGTTATTTTGACCTGGTCGGTCCCGAGTATACGATCGAGCCTTACACTGAAGTGATGTATTGTTCCTACATCACCAATACCACCGGCACGGACCTCATTGTGCCATACGTGGATGGACTTCAGGGTGAGTACGGGCACCACGTCGTGCTGCTCGCGACGGATGTGGAAAAGCCAGATGGAACCACGGAAGATTGCTCCAGCGCCACCTCGATGGCCAACCTGCACGCCTATGTCATCGCGGACCTGGAGCTGCCGGCCGGTGCGGCGGTGCGGATCCCGGGCGACGTTCAGTTTGTGATGCAGTCTCACTACGTCAACACGACGGGCACGCCGATCCTCACGCGGGACGTGATGCGCTTCACGGTCGTGACGGAGTCCGAGGTGGAGCAGTACGCCGCGCCCTTCGCCGCGACCAGCCTGGGTTTTGAGCTCCCCCCGATGGAGACCACCGACCTCAGCTTTGACTGTGAGTTCCCCGAAGACATCTCGATGTCTCTGGTGGGTCCGCATATGCACGAGTGGGGCACGTACTTCGAGACGCTCATCGGGCCCACGGAGGACGAACTTGAAACCGTCCTCCTTGTGGATCCCTGGCGCACCGAGTACCGTGACGATCCGCCGATCCAGCTCTTCTTGGAGAACCCGAAGCCTGTGTCTGCCGGGTCGATCGTCCGAACCCGATGTGTATGGTACAACGACACCAATGAGCCGATCACCTTCCCGGAGGAGATGTGCGCCACCTTCGGCTACATGGTGGGCACCGACCAGCCGATGGACTGCCGGATCAACTGATGTTCATTTGGTTGTTGTGGGCCTGTGGCGGGGTGGCGAAGGAGTCGGTGATGGACTCCGGTCCGGCGCTCGGATCAGCGCTGTTCAATTTCTCGGTTTCCAACGGGGTCAGGCAGAACAGCAACCTCAGCGACCCGCTGTCCGGCGCGGTCTACGGCTCCTTGTTTCACGCCGAGGAGGTCAGCGCGACCGGGCCGCTCGACGGCGCGGAGAGCGCGGCGGATGTAGAGGTTTACGGCGTAGATCTCACGGTGGACGAGGTCAGCGTGATCACCTGGACCAGTCCGGCGATCCCGCCTCGCGCCTACCGCTTCTTGGGTTTCTTCGATGTCGACGGAAACGGCGATACCACCCGGGATCCTGAATCGGGGGACCCCGTGACGCTCCCGTCGGTCAACGAGTTCACCATCGTCTCGGACACTGAGGTGGCGGTGACCATCTCGTTTGACCTGGTGTATTTCTAGCCGCCAGGCGCTGTGTCGGGCGCAGGGTGACCCGTCACACCGGCCCGGAGGCCCCGCTCGGCTCGTAGCGCGACATTGCTTGCGGAGGTCCCCATGGAACGCCGCAAGATCCAGGACGAGGACGACGCCCGAGCCTGTCTCGCCGAGGTCGCGCAGAGCGGCCTGGAGCGTGCCGCTTGGGCTCGGGCCCATGGCGTCGACGCCCGCAGCTTGAACGCCTGGCGGCTCACGGTCGGTCGGCGAGACGCGACCGCCGCCCCAGCGCCGGTGCGCTTCATCGAGCTGGTCGCGCCGCCGGTGGAGCCCGCCCCCGTCTACCCCGTTCGGATCGGTCGTTTCGAGGTTCAGGTGCCGGCCCACTTCGACGAAGCCCGTCTCGTCCGCCTGCTCCGCGTGGTCGCCGCGTGTT
>CANKTH010000131.1 GCA_947486185.1 Deltaproteobacteria bacterium | reverse complement strand
CGAGCAGGCCGGCACGCTCGAAGTCCGCGAGCCCCGCTGCGATCCGACCGTCCACTTCACGGAGCTCGGCGTCATACCTGGCGAAGAGGTGGGCGGTGATGAGTGCCTGTTCGTTGACGGAGAGCCCAGACCAGTCGGCGTCGATCCGTTTGTACTCCTCCTGATCGGTGAGGTCGTAGGGGATCGGCGTGAGGCTGTGTAGGTTGGCGGGTACCGCCGCGTCGTAGGGATCGTGGGGCTCACGTACGTGCAGGTGTACGAACCACGGGGCGCTTGCCCCCCTTAAGAACTTGCGCGACAGGGCGAAGATTTCATTAGCGTCCTGGCCGCTCGACACCTCGGTCACCTCGAAGCCCCCCGAGCTGCCCCAGTCGGGCCCCAACCACTTGTTCGACGAAAAGAGGCCGGTCGCGTAGCCCTCGGCGAGCAGCATCGAGGCCAGCGTGGGTCCCTCTGGCGCCGGCAGCCGGTTCGTGTAGATGGTGGCGACGTGCGGGAGCACGTAAGGTCCAATGCCGCGGGTGGCGCACAGCACGGAAGGCCAGGTCCAACCCGCACAAGACCGATGGTCCCGCAGCAGTACGCCCCCGCGGATCAGCGCGTCAAGTCCCGGGGTGACCGCCGCGTCGCCACCGAAGCTGCCGAGACGGTCCCGACGGAGCGTGTCGATGCTGAGCCACAGCAGGTTTTCTGGTGGCGCGCCCCGAAACCGGAGAACATCGCCATGTATCTGCGAATCACCGCAGGCACCCAGGCTCAGGAGGAGCGCCACCGTCCACATGGGCCCAGGATAGCGCGGCGCTCGCCGGCCGGCGTGTCGCGGGCGGCCCCAGCGTTGCGCGCGGGCTAAGCTCCCCTTCATGCTGCTGCTCATTGCGTGCGCTGATCCGCCAAAAAAGGTGATTCCTCCGGTCGATCTTGTGGCTTCGCTCACCGAGCCCGGGCCCTACCGGGTGGGCTTCCTCACCGACAACGTCACCTGGACCGACCCGCTCTCAGGCGACCGAAGTCTCAGGCTGGTGGTGTGGTACCCGACCCGCGAAGAGGCGGGAGATGAGGTGCTTTATAACGGCTTTGTGCCCGCAGAGGGGGTGCTGGGCGGCGCCGTGCCCGTCGACGGTCCGCTGCCGGTGGCGGTGTTCTCGCACGGACATCGGGGCTACGCCGAGAACTCAGGTTTTCTGATGGAGCACCTCGCCTCCCACGGCTGGCTGGTCGCGGCGCCCGATCATACGGGAAACACGACTTTTGACGACGACGAACGGCGGACCGGGATCTACTACCAGCGACCGATGGACATCTCGGCGGTGCTCGACTGGTTGGGCAGCATTCCTGCCGCCCATGTGCTGGCCGGTCGGCCGGACGGCGGCCCGACCCTGATGCTCGGCCACAGTTTTGGCGGCTACACCCTGCTCGCCCTCGCCGGCGCGGTCTACGATGGCGCGGTGTTGGACGCTTGCGCGGCCGACCCCAGCGATGGGCTGTGCTCCGACCTCGACGCGGACAGCCGCGCGCTGTTCGACGCTGGCTTTTTGGAGCCGCGTATCGGGGCGTTCATCCCGATGGCCGCGGGAGATTTTGGGCGCTTCGGCGCGGCGGGGGTGGAGGCGATCGAGGCTCCGGTGCTCATGATGACCGCGACCCTCGATCAGCCCGCCGGTAGCGAGACCGACGCGCTGTGGGCAGCGATCAACGACGGGGACGACCTGGGTCTCGTGCTCGAGGGCGGCGGCCACCAGTCGTTTACCGACTACGCCGATATCCTGGAGGAGGTCCCACTGGCGGCCGACGACGGTTTTGCGGTGGTCAACGCCTACGCCCTGGCTTGGGGCCGACGCCTCCGCGGAGACAGCGCGGTGGATGCTTTGCTGAACGGCACCACCCGGGTGTCGGACCACGGGAGCTTGAGGGAGTAAAATCCGCGCTCCTCGTCGCACATTCCCTCAAGGCGGTGGTGGGTCGAAGCCCTGGGCCGGCCACAGGTTCCAGCCCGACGAATCTGAGAGAGAGAAGGCCGCATCGGTCAAAAGCACGCCTTCGGTGTAGGGATATTCCCGGGCGAGGCGTAGGACCATCAAGGGATGATCGGTCCCCACCAGGAAGCCGAGCCAGACGTCGCCGGCGCAGGCGCCCAATCCGAGCACGGCAGCCACCATGAGGCCGACGGCGGACATCGAGAGGCGGGGCGACGGTGCTTGAGCTCGTTCACCGCGGCTTGCTGGGGGAGGGAGCTCGTTGGTGTCGTGGAGCTGAGCCAGCGCCGCTGCGAGCGCCGGGGGGCTCGCCGCATCGGCCGACACCTCGTTCTGCACGAGCACCCACCGGCGCCAGAGCCCGAAGCCGAGGGCGGATAGCCCGGCCAGGAGCCAGTGCAACGGCCCGCCGAGCTTCCAGGCCACCAAGAGCAGGGATACCATCCCGGTGACCGAGCCACGGATCCAGGCGGTCCAAAGCGGTTCTTTGAGATGTGCCCGTTCGTGCGCGACCACCGCCGCTGAGCCGGCTTCGTCGAGCACCTCCATCAGCCGCCGTGTCACGACGATCCTGCCGGTCAGCACCGCCGCCCACGCCTCCGCCTCGGGGCGCTCCAGCACCGTCAGTTCCTTCGAGGGTGGGCGGAGGAGGCCCACGATCCGGTGGGTCGTGACACCGGCGTCCGCCATCCACAGGAGCTGGGCCACGGGGCCGAGCACACAGAGCAACCATCCTTCGGTCGCGGGTAACCAGCCGGCGCCCAACACCGTCATTCCGAGCGGTAGAGCGCCAAGCCAGTCGGCCATGCGGCTCCGCCAGAGCACGCTCACGCCGATGTGCCGCCGGCGCGCTTCCCCCAGGTCGAAGGCAGCGTAGACGGTGGCCAGCGCCAGGAGGGTCGGAACGAGCCTCGGAACCATCCACCCGAAGTCGCCGCCGACGACGCCGATGAAACCGAGGGACGCCCCGATGAGCAGGCCGGTGAACCGCGCCTGCACCCCTGCCGCCAGGCCATGTTCTTCGCGTCGGGGCCGATGTCCCGCCAGGAGGATGCCGCCTACCCCGACCAGAAAGAGCCACAAGCCGAGCGGCCCGCCCCACCGGATCCACTCCGGCAAAAGCGCCTCGGCGCGCTCGATCGACTCCATCGGCCCTCCCTACCCTGGCGGGTCGGCGGCTACCCCCCGGCCCCGTCGCCCTTTTCTTGATATCGGCGGACCGGGGAAGGCTCACCGTCGATGAAACAGATGCTCAAGGACTGGGGGCTCGCGCTGATCGTCGGCTTCGCGGTGTTCTTTTTTGCCGATGTTCTCGGCCGGCGTACCATCGAGCACGGGGAGGCACCGGCATTTGAGCTCGAGGCGGTGGAGGGCGGCACCCTCAGCCTCGCGAGCCTGAAAGGCAAGGTGGTCGTGATCAACTTCTGGGCGACCTGGTGTGGGCCGTGCCGGGAGGAGATCCCGGCCTTCGCGCGGTGGCACACGAAGAACCCCGGGGTGGCTATGGTCGGGCTCGCGGTACGCTCGGGTGACGCCAGGGTGGTCGCCGCCGATGCCGCGCGGCTCGGCATCACCTGGCCCGTGGCGCTCGCGGATGACGCCGTGATCGACGCCTACGGCATCGACGTGTTCCCCACGACCATCATCGTCAATCCGGAAGGAGAGGTGGTGACCACGGCGCGTGGCGCCATCCGCGAGGCCGACCTCGAACGGCTGGTGGCGAGCGCCCGATGAAGCGACTGTTGGGAGCGCTGGCCAGGCTCGGTTTGGTGTTCGCCGGGTTGTTCCTGGTGGCCCTGGGCGCGGCGCGGGTGTTGGCGGCGCCGTTGCCCGCCGGTGCCGCAGGTGCTGACGCTGAGGCGCTGGCGGACCGGATCCTCCTCGCCGTGAACACCGAAGCGTGGGGCCGCACCGGCGCGGTACGATGGACGATGTTTGGCAAGGAGCACCTGTGGGATCGGCAGCGGGAGCTGTTTCGGCTCCGCGATGGGACCGACGAGGTGGTGGTCAATCTCAAGAGCGGCGGGGTGCGCCGGTGGAAAAGCGGGGTCGAGACGCGGCGGCTCGGGCGGATCGGGGCCAACGCCTACGCGACCTTCATCAACGACGCGTGGTGGCTCAATCCGGTCGTGAAGATCCGCGATGAAGGTGTGGTTCGGCGCGAGGTGGGCCCGGGCGAGGGGCTGGATGGTCGCGCGGGGGAGCGGGGCCTCTTGGTCTCGTGGGAGAGCGGGGGCCTGACCCCCGGGGACAGCTACTTGTGGTGGCCGGGCTCGGATGACCGGCCACGTTCCTGGCAGATGTGGGTGTCAATCCTTCCGATCGGCGGCATCACGGTGACCTGGGAGGGTTGGATCACGCTCGCGACGGGCGCGTGGGTGGCCACGATCCACGATTTTTCGCCCGGACCCCGCTTCGAGCTCACCGACGTCGCCGGCGCGAACGACCTGCTCTCCCTGGAAGGACGCGACGAATTCGCGGGTCGTCTCCCGCAGTGAGGCTCGCGGCCCTTGCCTCAGGGCTGGCGGTCAGTTAGCTGCGGCGCCCTCCGTTGTGGTCGGCTCGACTTTTTCGTTCCGACGCACCGGCTCCACCCGTACGACGGCGACGCCGTCCAATGCGAGGATCTCATGTCGAAGAAGATTGGCCTCATCGGCCGCAAGATTGGAATGACGCAGGTTTTCCAGGACTCTGGCAGCGTCGCGGCGGTGACCGTCGTCGAGCTCGGGCCCAACACCGTGGTCCAGTCCAAGTCGCAGAAGGGCAAGGACGGCTACGACGCCCTCCAGCTCGGCTTCGGCATCAAGCGTGAAAAGAGCACCACCAAGGCGGAGGCTGGCCATGCCAAGAAGGCCGGTGTCACCGTTCCTCGGGTCATCCTCGAGCTCCGGCTCGACGCGGGCGTCGTGGCGAAGCACCCGGTCGGCTCCTCCCTCTCGGTCGCCGACGTTTTTGTCGCCAACGAGCTGGTGGACCTCCACGGCACCTCCAAGGGCCGCGGCTTCTCGGGCGTCATGAAGCGCTTCAACTTCTCGGGCTTCAAGCGTACCCACGGCGCGCACGAGTACAAGCGTCACGGCGGCTCCATCGGCACCCGTCTCACGCCTGGTATGACCTTCAAAGGCGTCAAGATGCCCGGCCAGATGGGCAACGCCAAGGTCACCATCCAGAACGTCCGGATCGTCAAGATCGACAGCGAGCGCAACCTTGTGTACGTCAAGGGCGGCGTCCCTGGCGCCCCGGGCTCAATCGTCGTGCTGCGTAAGGCCTGCAAGGCCTGAGAGCGGGGTTCGGCCTCGGCCGGCTGCTCACGGACCCCGCCGTGAGGTGGGGTTTTGCTTTTCGAGGGTTTGGGGGGGCTTTTGGGACGGGGCTCCGCCCCGTAACGCCCCGTCCGGGCGCTGCCCGGAACCCGCCAGGGCCGACGCGGCCCTGGACCCGCGGAAGGCGCCGCGGTGGGCGTGCTGGTCCGGCACTATATGAGGGCTCGATCACCTATCCGTTTGGCCCCCCGCGCCGCGGTCGGGAGGGGCGGCCGCTGACCCGGGAAACTGGCCTCACCCGCGCTGCTCCCCCCGCCAGCCGCGGTACCGCTGAGGTTCAAAAGGGCGGTTCGTCACACGCCGCCTCTTCGGGGCAGCCGGCTGCTGCTGCGGCGGTGGTCCAGGCGGCGGACATCGCCTCCATACAGCAATTGCCGTACGTCACGTATACAAGTGAACAGGGCTGCGGACCGTCATTCTTAGCACTTGGCGCCGAATAGGGGTGCCGTAGACAGATCGACTCAAGCCGCTCCTTGTCCATGTAGGCGTAGCCACAGCGCTGGTAGTCACAAGCCTGGCACTCTGCGCCGAACTCGTTTCCGATCGCGCCGCCGTCCTCAGTGCCGAGCTCACAGACCAAGGGAAGGACGATGGCGGTGTCGGTCACAAACGGCTCCTCGCAGCCGGCTCCGACCAGCGCACAAAACGCCAGCCCCCAACGGACCACGCGGAGGATTGGGCGGGTTGTCAGGTCCATAAGTTCCGCCACCATTCATGCACGGCACTGCACCGACAGTTGCGTGACGTCGGGTTCCGCCAGCCCGATTTACCCGTCCAGTTCCCACCGCCGGATGGGGTGCCCGGGAGGCTCATGGTGCAACCCCCGGCGAAATTGTCCGCGGCGATCCCCGAGCCGGGGTCAGCACATAGCGTTTCGTACCGGAAAGTTGGAGCATCGAGCGACGAGTCCACCCACGCCTCATCCGCCGGCCTCGCCCCGAGCCTCGACGCCGCCCGACACATCCACTCCAAGGAGAGCTTCGCTTGGCAGCAATCGTTCAGACAGTGGCCCCCGTAAGCCAGGTGGTAGGCCTCGTGCAAGATCGTACGCGCTACGCTCAGCACCGCGCCCAGCGCCAGCGCGCCCAGCTCACTTGCCGCCACCCGATAGTGCTCTTTCAACGCCTCGGTCATCGAACCTGACCGCTCAGTCCACTCCAGGACCGCCCACGCGGCATACATGAAGTCGTCGGCGAGCGCAGCCTGACCCTCGAGGTAGTTGTAGCAGAGGTGGACCTTGCCGGCACGCGCGTTCGGCAGCGCGTGGGCGCGCACCCCAGCCGACGAAACCGAAATAGGACTACCACAACTACCGGTCGTAATCGTCACTGGCGTGGACACGCAGCCCCACCTGGACGTGTGCTCCACCTCGATTAACGGCCCATTTCGCCCGAGATAGTACTCGGCCCACTCCCGCGCCCCTGGACAACAACTGTTTTCGTTGGGGATGGAGTCCCGGGTAGCCCAGATCAGGTCCAGCGCGAGCTTCAAGACCGCGTCCGCCGGAATGTCCCAATATCGGCCGTGCGCGACCACCTCACTCCATTTGAAGGTCTCCAAGTCTTCCGTATACGCGGGCGCGTCGAGCCAGGTCTTTTCTCGGCTCGTGGCCGCGTTCCGCCGCGTGAGCGCTCCCGAGTCGCCGAGCGGCAGCCAATCCGTCAAATCTGCCCACCTCCAGGACCACACCGCCTGGTACACGTCCCCGGTGTCCACCGCGCACGGGTCGCTGAAGCTGCTCAGTTGCGGCAGGTCCAGCCCCCAATCCGCGCACGAGAGCAGCCCGCCGCCGCCGGCCCACACCAGCTGCCCGCAGGACTCCGCCGCCCCGAACTGCGGAATTTCCGCCGCCCATCCTGACGCCTCCGCTGCGCCTACCCGCGCGCATGACGCCGGCGCGTCGGCTCGTCGGCGCGAAGCCCCGCCGACCTCCGCCCACACCTTGGCGCTCGACGCCGAAAGCTGGCCCTTCACCCGCTCATACAGGTCGGAGCGCCCCGTGGCCGCGAGCCGCCGCTCTCCCAGCCGCGAGCCGGCTACGCGTTTCGCGCGCAGTTCACGCGCCGCCGGCCGGATCCCCGTGCCGACGCCAAGGACCCTCCGCGTCTCCTGGGTGGGGACCCGGAGCGGCGCTGGCGTCGGCGGAGCGTTCGGGGGCTCAGGGCCCGTGCCGCTGGCTCGTGCCCCACGAAGCCGACCGACAGACGGGGTACTGCCCCGCTTCTTCGCGGAGGAGGCGCTCTTTTGGCATGCGTGGCCGGCGGCGCACCCGCCCGACGTCTTCCCCACTCCGCCGCACGTGCAGGCGGCCGCCGCCTCTACGGTGTGATCGACCTCTTTGCTCGACTTCCCCGGAGTGACGGCCGCCCTCGAGACCTGACCCTCGCCGAGCCCCTCCCACACGTCGCGCCGCGGCGAATTCGCGCCATCCGCCGCGTTGGACGGGCCGCTCAGCGCCGCCCACGCCCCCGCCGCGCTGCCGTCTCGAAGCCCACGCCAATCCACGGTCAGCTCCGGAACCGGAAGGCCAGCGCCGCCCACACCAGGGCTCGCTCGATCGCGGTGCCTGTCTCGTTGTTGGTGTGTGCGGTGATGCCGGCCAACATCGGCCCCCAATCCGCAGCTTCGCCCACGTCGAGAGGGTAGTACGTGCTGTTGGTGCTATCCGAGACGATGGGGAATGCGCGGGCGACAGGAACGAGGCGGACCGTTTGCATCAGGGCTCCAGCGAGGGTGTGGCGAAACCCCGGAGCGAAACCCCGGAGCGAAACCCCGAAGCGAAACCCCGGAGCGAAACCCCGGAACTCAATCTTGTGGTAATGCGTACGTGGATACCGTCAGGTACAAATCCCTAGATTGACCCCCACTCTCGGCCCCTGCTTCCCCACGATGACGAACGAGCACATGCGGGGCTACGGGGCCTCCTTTCATTCCTGCGTGAGGCTCCCACGGGAGTTGATCGCCTGAAAGGTAGCTCTTGGGGCAGGGCTCCGCCCTGTCACGCCCCGCCGGGGCGCTGCCCGGGACCCGCAAGAGCGGCGTTGCCCTGGACCCGCGGGCCGCGTTGCCCCGAACTATCCGTCGAGCGGGAGCCGCTCGAGGTCGCTTGCTACCGCAAAATCGCAGCCGGTCGCGGCGCGCACCTGCTCCACCGTGAGGTCGGCGGCGATGCCGGTGAGGGTGAGCCCGCCGGCGAAGGTGAACACCCCGTAGTCCGTGATCAGCAGATCGACACAACGAACGCCGGTGAGCGGCAGGTCACACCGGGTAAGGAGCTTGGCCTGGCCCTTGGCGACGTGCTCCATGGTCACCACCACCCGCTGGGCGCCGTTGACCAGATCCATTGCGCCGCCCATACCCTTCACCATCTTGCCAGGGATCATCCAATTCGCGAGGTCTCCCTTCTCCGATACCTGCATGGCCCCGAGGATCGTCAGGTCGATGTGGCCGCCGCGGATCATGCCGAAGCTGTCGGCCGACGAGAAGAACGTTGAGCCCGCCAGCGCGGTGACCGTCTGCTTGCCGGCGTTGATCAGGTCCGGATCCACCTCGGTTTCGAGCGGGAAGGGCCCCATGCCGCAGAGGCCGTTCTCCGAGTGGAGCACGATGTCCATACCCTCGGGGATACAGTTGGCCACCAGCGTGGGGATGCCGATGCCCAGGTTGACGTAGTAGCCGTCACGCAGCTCACGCGCGGCACGTTTGACGATTCCATCTCTCGAAAGCGGCATCAGGCCTCCCGTACCGTGCGGCGCTCGATTCGTTTTTCGAGGCCCACCGAAAGGATCACGCGATCCACAAAGATGCCCGGGGTGTGGATCTGGTCGGGATCGAGCTCACCCGGCTCGACCAGCTCCTCCACCTCGGCGACCGTCACGCGCGCGGCGCTCGCCATCATCGGGTTGAAGTTCCGCGCCGTCTTCCGGTAGATGAGGTTGCCGAAACGGTCGCCCTTCCACGCTTTGACGAGCGCAAAGTCGGCTTTCAGCGCGCGCTCCATCACGTAGATGCGCCCGTCGAACTCCCGGGTCTCTTTACCGTCGGCCACCACCGTGCCAGCGCCGGTGGCGGTGAAAAAGGCAGGGATCCCGGCTCCTCCCGCGCGCACCCGCTCCGCCAGGGTACCCTGGGGGCAGAGCTCGACCTCGAGCTCACCCGAGAGGTACTGCCGTTCGAACTCCTTGTTCTCGCCGACGTAGCTCGAGATCATCTTCCGGACCTGCCGCGTACGCAGCAGCATCCCCAGGCCAAAATCGTCGATGCCGGCGTTGTTGGAGACGATCGTCAAGTCCTTCGCGCCGAGGTCACGCAGCGCGCGGATCAGCGTCTCGGGGATACCACAGAGGCCGAAGCCCCCCGCCATCAGCGTGGCGCCATGGGGAAGATCGGCGATCGCCTCCGCTGCCGATCCGAACACCTTGTTCATCCGTCCTCCGGTCTGCCCCCGTAGCCAACCCGCCTGCTCCGTGCACCCCTCAGCCGCCCCAGGCGCGCGCAAGGAGCGCCAACGCCGCGCTCGGGGCACGAAGTGTGTGTGGACCCAGACCCACCGCTTCAAAACCCGCGTCGAGGAGCCGGTTCTCCTCTTCCTCGTCAAAGCCACCCTCTGGCCCGATGGCGCCCACCAGGGGGCCCGGCTCGCCCCGGAGCGGTGTCGCGCCCGGCCGGCCCAAGACCCGGCGCCCGGGACCCAGCGCGGGGAGGCAGGCGCCGAGCGCCTGGTGAAGCACCACCTCAGGCAGAGTCGCACGGCCACACTGGGTCGCTGCGGCGTTGATAAGCCGTAAAAGCCGATCTTCACGCACCCGGCCCGGCGGGGTCCGCTGGACCGGTACCAGGTGCAGCACGGCCACCCCCGCCTCGGTCGTCAACGTCACGAGCTCCTCCAGGAGCGCCGTGCGCGGGAGCCCCACGACCAGCTCGGCCGCCCAGGCGACCACTGTCTCCAGCGTGAGGAGCCGGACCCCGGCCCCTTCCATCTGACCTTCACCTTGGCGTCCTGCCCCGTCGCTGACCTTCACCCTGTCGCCGTCGCGCAGCCGCAGCACATGGAGCGCGTGATGCTGCACCTCGCCGAGCGGCAGCAGGCTGCCCACTGGCCCGAGCCCCGCCAGGATCAGGGGCCGCACGGGCCGCCGATCACGAGCGACACCCAGCCTTCATCCGTGTGATCTTCGAGGATCGGCCGGGAGGCGAAGGCGGCTCGCACTGGTGGGGCGCGCTCCTCGAGGATGCCCGCGAGCGCGATGGGGCCCGCGGCGCGTGAGAGGAGCTCGGGCGCCATCCCGCTCAACACCTCGGCGAACAGGTTGGCAACAACGAGGTCGAAGCTACCGTTCACCTGCTCGATCGGCGTCACCGAGAAGCTCACGGCCGCGGCCAGCCCGTTCCGGTCGGCGTGGCGGCGCGCCTCGGTGATCGCCTCGGGATCGATGTCCACGCCGACCGCGGTCATTCCCAGCTTTGCGCCGGCTAACGCCAGAATACCCGTGCCGCAGCCCACGTCGAGGAGGCGGTGCCCGGGCCTCGCGTAACGCGCCACCGCCCGGAGACATGCCAGCGTGGTCGGGTGGTTCCCCGTCCCAAACGCCATACCCGGCTCCATCACCAGCGCGCCGGGCGGGGCGTCCCAGGGTGGCGCGACCACCAACTCTTCGGACACGTGGAGCACACCGAAGTGTTGTTTCCAACTCTCCGACCAGTCCTCCTCGGCGCACTCACGCCAGGAGGGCTCGACGCTCCCCAGCAGCGTGCCGAGCCGCGCGGGCGGCGGCTTCTGGTCGAACCACGCCTTCAAGAGCACCTGCCGGGGCGGGCGTTGGGTCGGACCCTGATCCCAGGGTTGGCGATAACGGGGTTTGAAACCAGGAGGGTGCGCCTCTTGCACGCCGAGCGCGCCCAGCGCCATCAGCTCCTTGCCGAGCGGCCCGGCGAGCTTCCGGGGCACCAGTACGTGCAGCTCCTGCCAGCGCCTCAATGGGCTTCGTGGCTCGGTGGCGGCGGGGGCGGCAAGGTGGCGCCGCTCCGGTGAGCCTTGAGCAACGCGTTGATCTCCACGTCGCTGCCCTTGATGCTCACCCACTGATCTCCGAAGAGGCCGCGGAGGAAGATCGCCGGCGTGCCGTGTACCCCCGCCTTGGTGCCGGCGGCGACGTCTAACGCGACCGCCGATTTGGTGGCGGGATCTTCGATGCAGCGCATGAGGGCGTCGGCGTCCAGCCCGACGTCGGTCAGGAGGAAACGAAGGCTCGCGGGATCGAGATATTCCTGGTTTTTGAACATCTTTTCGGCGAGAGGCCAGAAGCTGTTGTTGTGGTTGGCGCACACGGCCGCGGCGGCCGCTCCGCAGGCGTCGACGTGGCCTTCCCATCCTACATTAGGGTTGCATGCCTGCGCGATGGGGTAGTGCTTGTAATAGAGTCGCACATCCGGATTCTGCTCGATCACCGACTTCAGTTTGGGGAAGACCATCCCGCAGTGGGGGCACTGGAAGTCGGCCCACTCGACGATCTCATACTTGGGGTTCTCGGCGCCTTTGTAGGGATCGTCCCGGTCGAAGGTCACCTGACCCTCAGCCTGCTCGTAATAGGCCACCAACGCCTCGACCGAGCCGCCGGAAGCGACCACTTCGGCGGGGCTCTCTTGGGGCCGGGCGATGAGGTTGCCGACCAGGAGCCCGGCGAGCCCACTGATCACCACCGCGGCGCCTTCGTTCTGAAGGGCGGTGAAAAGATCCGCCATCAACGCGCCGCCCTTGCCATGCCGCTCCACCAAGGCGCCGGCGAACAGGATAGCGTTGATCGTATAGGTCGCGACACAGAAGGGACAGACCGCGCCGACCTGGTAGGAGGCCCACGCGAGAAAGGCGTTGTATGCAAGGCCGAGCCCGGTGCCGACGACCACCAACGCGAGGTTGGCCGCGGTCTGGGTGCGCAGGTAGGCCACCGAGATCCAGGTCATTCCGACGTAGAAGCCGAAACCCAGAAGCGCGATGGGGATGGGGCCGATTTCGCTGTAGGTCGAAGTGTTGACCTTGTCGCAGTTGATCGTCTCGCTCACCGAACAGATTGAGCTGCCGCCCGCGAGCGCGTTGTAGTGCTCGAGCCCGAGGTAGAGGCTGATCGCCGCGCCCGTGACGGCGGCGATGACCAGCCCGATCGGGCGCTTGACCGCGACGATGGCCGCGATCACCGCTAGCCCCGCCACGATGCTGCCGATCAGCACCGGCGCGGACGGCCCCGCGGCAAGCGCAGGCAGGGGCATCAAGGCCAGACCCGCGGCCACCAACGTCCGTTGGGCCCGGGTTGTCGATGGAAGTTGCATCCGAAAGCTCCCGATCAGCATCGCGCGGGGGGCTAACGCGCGCGCGCGGCGCCTGCCCTTGTCTGGGCGTCAGTGCCTGTCTCCTTTCTCGGCGGCGACGCCCGGCTCGGGGCTACTGCGGCCGGCCTCTCCGCGTTCGCCTCCTCGGCGTACACGAGTACGCCTTCGACGCCTCGTTTACGAGATACGCACGCCCTCTTAGCGCCCGTCCCGGAGCGCCCGGGCGACCTCGCGTTTCTGCTCCTGCTCGCGGATCGACGCCCGCTTATCGTGCAGCTTCTTGCCCCGACCCACGGCAAACTCCAGCTTGCACCAGCCTCCCAGGAAATAGAGCTGGAGCGGTACCAGGGTGTAGCCCTTCTCACGTACGATCTGCCGGAGCTTGATGACCTCCGCCCGGTGCAGGAGGAGCGGCCGGGTGGCAGTCGTTTCGTGATTATAGCGGTTCGCCTGTGGAAACATCGCGATGTGGGCGTTGAAGAGAGTCGGGCGGCCGGTTGCGTCGAAGCCGACCCAGGCGTCGTCGAGCGTAGCTTTGCCGTCCCGCAGGCTCTTGACCTCCGAGCCCCGAAGCACGAGGCCGGCCTCGAAAACATCGAGGATCTCGTACTCGAACCGGGCGCGCCGGTTGAGGCAGACGTTGCGTCTCTCGGTCTTGGATGGGGTGGCCACGGCGCGGCCCTAACCGACGCTGGGTCCGCCCGCCGCCAGGCCCCGCGCGAGGGGGCTCGTCCGCCCGTCCGCGGCCGGCCGGCGCACGGGTCTCGCCGCCGCGCCGTTTTCGCGCCTTGACCGCCCAACAGGCATCCACTCCAATCCAAAAATAACCGTAGTTATTTTAGTGACTTATTTTTGTAGGAGGGAGGAATTGGCGCTGCGTGGGTCAAGGCTGAGTGATAAAGGGGTCGTGGTGGATGAAAGTGGAGCGGAAGGCCGTTCCGAGGGATGAGGACCGGGACACATGTTGGAGGTTCGGCTCAATCAGCCCATGACGCTCGACCCGAAAGGCAGGCTCACCCTGCCTTCTCGGCTCAAGAGCGCATTGGAGGCGCACCGCGTCTCGAGCCTGGTCTTCATCGTCCATGAGGGGCACCTTCGGGCGTACGCCCCGGCCGAGTTCACCGAGCGGGTTGAGCGGCCCCTGCTCGATCTCGACGAGTTCGACCCGGCGGCCGAGGAGAAGCAGCGCCTTCGCCTGGGTTTTGCCACCGAGCTCGATGTGGATCGTCAGGGGCGGATGGTGCTCCCCAGCAATCTCCGGCAGATGGTGGGTCTCGACAGGGATCTCGTGGTCATCTCGTTGCTCAATCGCCTGGAATTCTGGGATCCGGGTCGCCTCGAAGCCTGGTATGCCGCCCGTCAGCAGCGCGCGGTCATCGGGGGGGGCGAGCTTGTATGAGTCGTTTTCTGAACACCTCCCGGTCCTGCTCGACGACGTCGTCGAGCTGCTCGCTCCGCCGCGGGAGGGGGCGCCCGGCCTTTATGTCGATGGCACCCTGGGTCTCGGCGGGCACGCCTCGGCGATGGAGGCGCGCGGCTACCGGATCGTCGGCATCGATCGTGATGCCTGGGCCCTCTCTCGCGCGCGCACCCGGCTCGGCGCGGGCGCCGAGCTCCACCACGCGCCATTTTCTTCCCTCGTCCCGCTCCTCGCAGGGCGTCGCCCGGACGCGATCCTCCTCGATCTCGGGGTCTCTTCGCCGCAGCTGGATCGAGCGGAGCGCGGCTTCTCCTTCCGCGCCGATGGCCCCCTCGACATGCGGATGGATCCCGACTCTGGCGCGCCCCTCTCGGAGCTCCTCGCTACGCT
>CANKTH010000130.1 GCA_947486185.1 Deltaproteobacteria bacterium | reverse complement strand
ATGGCCCGGGCGGCGCTCATCTGGCGCCGGCTCGACTTCCCGACCGCTGTCTCGGCAAATATCGTGCTCATCGGCGGCTCCCTCGCACGATCAGGTCGGCCAGAAGGTTGATGACGAAGGTGATGGCGAACAGCATCATGCCGATCACAAAAAGAACCTGATAATGGTCGCTTCCGCGTGCCGTCTCGCCGAGCTCAGCCGCGATCGTCGCGGTGAGGGTGCGTACGGAGTCGAGCGGGCTCGTCGGCAGGTGCACGGCGTGGCCCGTAGCCATGAGCACGGCCATGGTCTCGCCGATCGCGCGTCCAACGCCGAGGAGCACAGCGGCCAATAGCCCATTCCGCGCCGCGGGGAGCAGCACCCGTACCACCATCTGCCATCGTGTGGCGCCCATCGCCTCGGCGGCCTCGCGGTAGGAGTCGGGCACCGCCTTCAGTGCGTCCTCGCCGACGGAAATGATGACAGGCAAGCACATCATCGCCAGGAGCAAGGCGCCGTTGAGCGCGTTGAGGCCCATAGGCGCGTCGAAGAGGTCGATCAGGAGCGGGTTGACGATGACCAGACCGATAAAGCCCCAGACGACGCTCGGGATCGCGGCGCCGACCTCTATGGCGATCTTGAGGACCTCCTTGAGCCGGCCGCTGCAGAACTCGGACACGAACACGGCTGCGCCGATGCCGACGGGCACCGCGACCGTCATCGCGCCAAGGGAGACACTCGCGGTACCCGCGAGCAGGGCGAGCGTCCCGTAGCGGACGTTGCTGTGGGAGCTCGGATACCACTCGATGCTGCCGAGGAACTGCCCCCAATCCAGGCGTCCGAGCATGGTGAAGCCTTCGCGAAATACGAAGGCGAAGATGCTAAACACGAGGATAACGGCCGACAACCCGCAGGCGTGGATCAACACTTCGATCAGCCGCTCGCCGATCAGCACGACGGGTGACCGTCGTGCTCGAACTCGAGGCGTGCGCGGTGAAGTGGACATCAGGCGGGTCCTCCGCGGTCACGGAAGCTCAAGGAGCAGGCTTACGCATCGCAGCCGGGAGCGGCACGAATCCAGCATTCTCGACGATCGCCTGGCCGGCATCCGACTGGATCCACTGGAGATAACGGGCGGCGTCCCCCTCCGCCTCTCCAGCGGAGGTCATATAGAGCGGACGGGACAGCGGGTAGCTCTTGTCGTGCACCGTCGCGACCGAGGGCTCGATCGCTGGGGCGGCGTCGTCGGTTGACACGGGCAACCAACGTAAGGCGTCGGTGTGGTAGCCCATGCCGGAGTAGCCGATAGAGCAGGGTGTCGAGGCCACGGCGTCAACCACTTCCTTACTGCCTTGCATGTCGCGAGAACCCAGCTTGAAGTCACCCTTTCCAAGGGTCCACTCGCGGAAGAACTCATAGGTGCCCGAGTTGTTCTGCCGGCTCAAACGTACGATGCTGCCATCCGCGCAGCTCGGGATGGTGACCCCGAGATCCGACCAGTTGTTGGCCGCGCCGCTCTCCCCGTAGATCGCCTGCAGCTGGGTCTTGGTGATGCGGGTCATCGGGTTGTCTTTGTGGACGTACACCGCGAGGGCGTCGTAGGCGACGACGTGCTCGATCGCGTCTTTATTGAACTTGGCCTTGATCTTCTCCTTCTCCTCCGCCTTCATCTCGCGCGAGGAGTTGGCGAGATCCACCGTGCCGTTCACCAGCGCGGCGATGCCGGTGCCCGAGCCGCCGCCCGACACGGCGACCGCGACGTTCGGCTCGACCTTCCGGTACTCTTCGGCCCAGGCCTGGGCGATGTTCACCATCGTGTCCGAGCCGCGAACCTGGATCATCTTGCGTCCGCCGGACGATCCCCCGGCGGTGGCGGCCTTGTCTCCGGCGGCGTCCTGGTGGGGGGGACCGCAGGCGATCAGGGAGAGCAACACCATCATCTTGGACCTCGTGGACTCGGAGAAGGTTCAGCTTCGGGGAAGCGTCGTGGCCTGGCGGGCTTCGGCCGGCCGGCCCTCTGCGGGCCGCGCCGTGATGGCGGAGATGAGGTCGGCGACCCGCACCTCGAGCTCAGACCACGCGGACTCGAAGGCGGCGTGGACCGCCGCGTTGTCGCCGCCGTCGGCCTCGATCCTCGCGGGGTCCACGACGTCCCAGCACAGCTGGACCGCGTGGTAGGGCAGCGGCGGGCAGCGGTCGTCTACGTCCCGCGAGAGGGTGACGACAACGTAATAGTCTTCGATCGGGCCCACGTCGGCGAGGCTCCGAGGGCGCGGCCGATGGACCTCAAAACCTTTGGCAGCCGCGAAGGCGACCATTCGCGGGTTGAGCGGGGCGGGCTCCAGGCCGGCGGCGCCAAAGCTCAGGTTGAGCGGGGCGCGAGCGCGGGCGATCGCCTCGGCCATCGGGCCCAGGGTCGAGTCGGCGGGTGAGACGAACAAGACACGTTGTTCGCCGCGATGCTGATGACGCCACACTTCGCCACGAACGGTCCACGCGACGTCCTCGGCGATGTTAGCCGCACGGTCGGCCACTCGCTCGAGGCGATTGAGGATAGCCAACGCCGCGAAACGATGCAGGAGGTCGCGCTCGGGCCGGTCCGCGTGCGCCAGCTCCGCGAAGAGCTGATCGTTGAGTTTGTCGACCTCCTCCTCCATCTCCATCACCCGGCGGGCGCGACCCTCGTCGCCCAGGATGAAGGCTTCGACCGCCTCGGACAAAGTCGTGATCGCGCGCTCGAACATGAGCTCGAAGCCGGCGGCCGCCGGCAGGGGCCCGGTGCCATGGAGCGCGACTACCCGGTGGGCGATAGCGTCGGCGTAGTCGCCCATCCGCTCGAGCTCAGAGTTGACCTTGATCGTCGAGATCACGAAGCGCAGCGGGGCCCCCGCCGGCATGTGACGCACCAGGAACTCCTGGCAAAGCCGATCAATCGACGCTTCTAAAGCGTCGATCCGGTTGTCGGCCAGCACCACCTGCCACGCCAGCGCCCGGTCGCGGTCACGTAACGCACGCCGCGCGTCTCCCAGTGCCGCGAGGACCAGTGAGGCCATCTGTCGCAATTGCTGGCGTAGATCAATGAGATCCCGCTCAAGCGCCTGTTCGTAGTGGGGGGTGGGCGACATCGCGGCCGAGTTAACGGATTTCAGTGACGATTGGGTGACGGACACGCGACGGCTCCGCGCCGATGTCGAAACGATTACCGCCCCCGGGGCTGACTCCCGTCAGCCGAGGGCTGCCTCCACTTCATCGAGGATGTGTGCAGGTTCTTCCATGCCGCCGACACCGACGTCGCCGCACGCGAGTCGTTTGGCGACCGGCGCGACGATCCGGTAGCGGCCGAGCTCCTCAAGCCAGCGAAGGTTTCGTTGCACCGCCGGATGTTCCCACATCTCGGTGTTCATCGCGGGCGCGAGCACCGCGGGACGGCCGCGAGGCAGCGCCATCGTGGTGGTGGATAGTGCGTCATCGGCGAGGCCGCAGGCCAGCTTCGCCAGCGTGTTGGCTGAGAGTGGCGCGATCACGAGGATATCAGCCCACTTTGCCCACTCGATGTGATCCATGGTGGACGTCGTGCCGCGAAAAGTGTCGAGGAGCACCGCCTCGCCGCTCAGCGCCTCGAAGGTGGTTGGTCCCACGAAATGCGTTGCCGCCTCGGTCATCATGACCCGCACCTGATGGCCACGTTTCCGCGCGAGGCTGACGAGCTCCGCGCTCCGGTAGGCGGCGATGCTCCCCGTGACGCCAAGCAGGATGTGTGTAGGCATCTGGCCCTGTACCCTGAAAGCGCGGCGCGCACCGGTTAGTGCGGACCCATGTGGATCCTCCTCGTACCCAGCTTTGTCCTCGCGGCGGAAACCGCCTGGTACCATCCCGATGATGTCGCGGCTGCGAGCAAGGTTTTCGGTGTGCTCTCGGGAGAGCTGGCGCCTCGTTACGAGGATCTGACCTCGCGAATGGAGAACGGCAGCGCGGCAGGCGCTGAGATCGAGCTTGGAGTTGCGCTGTTGGGTACGGAGGCTACGCCGGAGCTCACCGCCTGGGCGGAGAGCACACGACGGCAGATCGCCGGTGAGGTGCTCCGGGCCCGGCGACACATGGAGCTGCTCGCGGAAGATTACAGCAAGGTTTTCGGCGCGTCTTTGGAGCGCGCGCTGTTGCTGGAGCGGCAGACCTACACCCTGACGGAGTGTGAGGCGGCCTCTCCGCTTCCGGGGCTCTCCAAGCGCGGGTGTACGGGAACGGCGCGGTCCGCGGCGCTCGCCGCCCGGATGGACGTCGACGCCGGATTGAGCGCGGAGCTCGCCTCGATCGCGAGCGTGACCTGGCCGACCGTGCCGCTGCCAGAGGGCGCCCAGCCGCCGGTGCCGCTCACGGGCACCACCCGCTGGGTGTCCTTGGCGCGCGTCGCCAAAGCGCTGATCGGTGCTCATCTTTCGGCGCGGCAGGACGATCTCGACGTGGCGCTCGAAGCCGAAGCCGAGGGGATCGATGCGCGGGATCCGGCGGCGATCGCGCGCGCCCAAGGTCTCCGGGCCACCTGGGCAACGTCGGTCGGGACGGCGGGGGCGTCTTTACGCACCGGGGTAGGCCACTCGCTGGAGCGTCAGGCCCGTAAGGGAGGCCCGACCGAGATCGGTTGGTGTCTCAACCCCAAATCGCTCGGCGGCTGCACCGGTGAGGACGTTTCTGCCTCGGTTATCGAGGCGTTGAAGGCAGACAAGGCGCTCGCGAAGTCCCTCGCGCCCCTCTCGCGCTGACCGACCGCACCGAGGGCGTGGGGCCGGGCCCGCGGACAAGGGGGAGCGCCGGCTGAAGCTGCGGGATCAGCCCTTGGGCACACCCTTGACATCGACGGTGAACGTCATCTCGTCCTTGTTCTTCAGTTGGCCGAGGAGGGCCTCGAAAGGCGTGAACCCGAAGTCCGAGTGTTTGGCCTTGAAGGTGCCCTTGGCCGAAAACTCCGTAGCCGACGCGCTGATCTTCATCGGCACGGTGATCTCCTTGGCCTTGCCGCGGATCGTCAACGAGCCCTTGACCATGATGGTCTCGCCGCTGCCCGAACAGGAGCTGCTCTTGAACGTCATGTTTGGGTATTTGCTACCATCAAGCTGGCCCGACGAGAGCATGCTTTCTTGCACGCTGCTGCGGTCGCTGTCAGAGAGCTGCCCGGAGTAGCCCACTTTGGCGCGCATCGTATTGGAGTCCACCTCCAGCTTGGCCACCGGGATGCTGATGTCGACCGCGCACGTGGCCGGATTGGTGGCGTCCCAGGTGACGCTCCCCGTCCAGCCCGTCGCCTTCATGACGTGGTCGTGTGAGAGGCCGGCGGCCAGGGTGGTGGGGTCCTTGAATACCTGGACATAGATGGTGCCGGTCGTATCGGACATCGCGTATTTGACCGGCGCGCTCACCGGCACGCTGACCGGCGCGGGCGGCGGGGCTGGGGCAGGATCGCCGGCGTAGGCGGAGGTGACGAAAGACAGGAGGAGGAGAAGGGTTGTCATCAGAGAGCTCCAGGCGGCGACAGTAGACCACGCCAACCCGCGCGTGTCAGCCGGTCTTCCGGCCGAAGTGCTTTTCACGTAAGAAAACGCCGCATTCCGTAGAGGACCGCGAAGGCGAGGGCAGCCCACAGCCCGCCCCAGACGAGCGCCGGTAACTCGGTCAGCCGTGCGAGTTGGGCGGCGTCCGAGCTCGGCGATTGCGCGAGGAAGAGATCGATCACCAGGTCGTTCACCGCGTAGATGGCGCTGAACACGCCAACCGTCTGGAGCACGTTCTCGGCCACCTCGGTGCGGGCAAAGGGAATGAGGAAGGCGATGAACGAGCCCACCGCGAGGAGGCCGAGGTACGCGGCCGACGCAGGCTCGAACCAGTTGAATCCCGCAAAGATCAGGTAGAGGCCGAACAGGACCCCTCCGACGCGCGAGCCCAGGGGATCCTTCGCCAACCAGAGAAGGGCGACTGCGGCCAGGATCGACGCGACGTAGCCGGCGTTCAGCACAATGATCTGGTTTCCACCTCTGAAAGTTGCGTGGCCGCTCGCATGCAGGCTCACAAGCAGGTCGATCACCTCGCCGCCGGTGGCCAGCGCGGCCAGCGAGTGCCCCGCCTCATGGGCCGTCACCACGAGGAGCTTGAGCGGGGCCACCAGCGCGCTGTCCCAGAAGAGGATCAGGGGCAACGTAAGGATCCACGGGGGAATTCCTCTCATGCCTGTCTCGCGAGTGCCCGAGCGAGACGCTCGAAGTCTGCAGGGTGATTGTACACCTGCCCGGAAATCCGAAGCCAGATACGCGCATCATAGGCGGTAAAAGGCACCTCGATCCTGTGGGTCTCATACAGATGCCGGTTGAGCGCGGCGAGCCGCTCGGGGGAGGCTTCGCCGCCGGAAGGAAAGGGGATCGCCGCCATCGGCCCGTACAACGCCGGGTCGTCTGGGTGCGGCAGGGTGACGCCCAGGGCTCGGGCGATACGCTCTCGCCCCTCTCGGACCAGGTGATGGTTGCTTCGCCGAACCTCGTCGGGGCCGAGGGCCTCGAAAGCGTCGAGGGTCTCTGGCAGGCACGTCCACGGGGTGGGATCGCAGGTGCCTGTCCAGTCGAAAGCCTCGTGGAGGTCGCCAAAGTAGCCGTGGGACGCCACGAGCGGCCGAAGCAGGTCGCGCCAAGGGGCCGCTACCTGTAGGAAGGCGCACCCCTTGGGGGTGAAGAGCCATTTATGAAGGTTTCCCGTATAGAAGTCGGCCCCCATGGCATCCAGGTCGAGGGGGAGGCTGCCGGGCGCGTGGGCGCCATCCACCAACGTGGGGATCCCCCGGCGACGTGCCTCGGCGACGATGTCCGCCGCTGGAAGCACCAGCGCGGTCGGGGACGTGAGGTGGTCGAGCAGGAGCAGGCGCGTGCGAGGGCCGAGCACCTGGAGATAGGCGTCGGCGAGCTGCTCAGGGCGCTCCAGCGGAAAGGGGAGCTCTGCGCGGCGGAGCCGTACCCCATAGCGGCGCTCCAGTAGGTGGATCGCGACGCGGACCGCGTTGTAGCCGTGGTCGGCGAACACGATCTCGTCGCCCTCGCGCCAGTCGAACGAGGCGAGCACTGTCGCCACCGCGGTCGTGGCGTTGGGTACGAAGAGGAGTCCCGCCGGGTCGGCATGCAGAAAACGCGAGAGTCGCGCTCGCGCCGTCTGGAACAGGCCGGGGAGCTGTCGCACGAGGTAGTCGACCGGCTCCGCCTCCATCGCAGCGCGATGCCGGGATTGCGCGTCCAGCACCTCCCGAGGGCACGCGCCGAAACTGCCGTGGTTGAGGTAGGTCACGGTCGGATCGAGCACAAACCGTGATTTCATTTCGGGGCTGCCGGTCACCCAGGTTGTCATACAGCGGCGACTAACCCGGGGGGCCGGCTGCTGGTCAGACACCGGGCGGGCGGTTTGCGCCGACGTCGGGTCGTGTCAGCGATACGCCGGTCTCGGCATCCCCCACCGGTGCTGGCTCTCTGCCGAGCGCGTCTAGAAATAGAAGTTCACACCCAGGTTTCCTTGAAACGCGCCCGGGTAGGTCGGGTCATCTCCCTCACGATTGAGGTAACCCACCCAGCGCCCATCAAGGCTGATCGAGGCGTTCTCTCCTACCGCCAGCTCGAGCCCTACGCCGCCGTGCGGCCCCCATAAGGTCGACCCGCTCACGACGGTGCTGGCCCCCACCTGGTCGACGACGTCGCGCGGGGTGACGGTGACACCGGCCAGTACGTAGGGGTTCACCTTGGACCAAGGAAAAGCGAACACCTGAGCCGACACGGCGATGGGATCCTGGGTGCGCTCACTGTCGGACGACCAGGACTGGTCGTGGTGCTGCCATTGGAGCTCAAACCCAAAGGCCTCGGCAGCGCGGTAGCGGGCCGCGATACCCAGCCCGAAGTCCCCATAGCCGCCGCCAATCGTGTAGCGGCTCATGTAGGAGCCACCCCGCAGGCCCACCGAGACCTGCCCGGTCCGGTCGACCTCCCGCTCGGGCTCACGCGGGTCCTCCACGGAGACCCCGCCACCCTGGACCACGACCACGGGACGCGGTCCATACACAAAAACCCCGTGATACCAGTGATGGGGGCGGCCCGGTGCCCAGGGGTGGTACCAGCGCGCGTGCGGCGCGCGGTAGACCCAGGCGCGGTGTCGGTAGGCCGCGCGGTGCCGGGAAGCCCAAGCGCGATGGTTGCCGGCCAGCACAGCGCGATGGCGCGAGACGGTCACCGCGTGACGGTGTGAGGCGACGACGGCGTGGTGCCGGGTCGCGCTGGCGTGGGAGGCGCTGGCGCGGTTGGCGGGAGCCGCGCCGCTCGGGTGCCGGAAGTTGGCCGCGGCGACGTGTGAGCTGGGGCGGCCGTGGCGCTCGGCGGAGCTTGCCTTGACCGCGGCTTTGGAGCCGGTCTGCACGCGCACCTTGCTCGGCTGAACGACGCGCCCACCGCGCGCGGTTCCTGCCGTGGGGCGCGCGGAATCAGCCCGATTGGCCGGCTGGGCCTTTGCGGGCTCGGCCTTTGCGGGCTCGGCCTTCTTGGCGGGCTGGGCCTTCTTGGAGGACTGGGATTTCTTGCCGCCCCCTTTCTGGGCCGAGGACTTCTTCGCCGGTGCTTTGCCGCCGCCTTTCGCGGCCTTCTCGGACGAACCCGACCGCTCGGCGACTGGGCCGCGGTTCTTGGCGGCGGGAGCGCGCGCCGCCGCCTCCGCGACGATCGCGCCAGGGTCCGGGTCGGCGCCGGCCTGGGCGTCGTGCTCGGTCGCGAACGCGAGGGCAGGAAAGCCGAGTCCCGCCAGCAGAGTCAGTGTCTTGATCCGAAACAACATCTTGCCTCCCAAGGTCCGCTGTTGTGCCACCTACGCCACCCCAGAAGAGGCTATTCAATACCGCGCGATCCCGCCCGCCCAGAGGTTCCCGTGTCCGAGTCCACGTCGTCCGTCCGCGCACGTTTCGGAGATCGGAGCCTTTTCCCTTTGCTTGGGGCCAGGAGTTACCTCAATCACGCCGCGGTGGGCCCGCCGTCGAGCCGCGTGTGTGCCGCGGTGCGCGCGCAGCAGGACGCCTTCGCGAGCCAGGGCGCCGCCGCGTGGATGCCGGGCATGGCCCAGCGCGAACGGGTCAAGGTCAAACTTGCACAATTGCTGAGCGTAGACCCCAAGGACCTGGCGCTCATGCCCAGCACGACCCGTGCGATCTCGGACCTCGCCCGGTGTTTCCCGTGGCGCCCCGGTGACCGGATCCTGGGCTTCGAGGGTGAGTTCCTGACCAACGTCACTCCGTGGCGGGTCGCCGCCGAGGGCTTCGGCGCGAGCCTGGTCTTGCTGCCGCTGGGCGGCTTCCGCGGGCCCTCGGTCGAGGCGGGCCTCGCGGAGCTCGAACGAGAGCTTCGACGAGGGGTCCGTCTCGTGGCGGTCAGCGCGGTGCAATTCAGCGACGGCCTCGCCATGCCCCTCGCGGCGATGGCCCGGCTCTGCCACCAGTACGGCGCCGAGCTCGCGGTGGACGCGATGCAGGCGGTCGGAAACCTGCCGTTGAACCTGACGGAGCTGGGTGTCGATTATGCCGCGGGAGGCAGCCACAAGTGGATGTTCGGGCCAGATGGCGCCGGGTTTCTCTACGTGCGCCCCGATCGGCTGGCCGGCCTCGTGCAACGCGTCGCCGGGTGGCTGTCCCATGAGGGACCGCCAGGTTTCTTGTTCCCGGATGGCGGCCCGGTCCGGTACGACGTGCCTTTACGCCGTAGCATCGACTGGTTGGAGGTCGGGGCGGCGCACGGGCTCGCGTTTGCCGGCTGGGAGGCAGGCATCGACATGGTCGCCGAGCTGGGCGTTCCACAGATCCGCGCCTATACCCAGGAATATCACGATCGTATCGAAGGTGCGTTCGTCGAGCTCGGCGCTCAGAGCTTACGATCCCCCGACCCGACTGGGCGCTCGGCGATCCTGTCATTCCGACTTAAGCAGCCACTTACGCCCGTGTTTCGCTCGCTCAACGAGTCAGGCGTGGCGGTGAGCACACCTGCCGGTTTGCTGCGTCTCTCGCCTCATTGGCCCAATTCCTTCGACGAGATCCCCGAGGTGGTCGCGGCGCTCGCCCGCGCGATAGAGGCGTAGGCGTGGGGCTGCACCGTCAACGAGCGGCCGCGCCCTCACGGAGCTTCACGTGATCTTCGACTTCGTTCTTGCATTGACGATCGGGGTTTCCCCTGCGCACGCGGGCGCCAAGGGGCTGGTGGTTCGGCTTGAGACGCGCGGCACCGAGCTTGACGCGCCGGTCACCGTCGTGCTCGTGCCGACGGCGGGAGACGAGGTGAGCATCATCCTGGCGGACGACGGCGCTCCACCGGACGTCAATGCCTCGGACGGCGTCTGGTCAGGGACGGCCTGGGCCGACGGCGATGTATTCACCGTCAAGCTCACGGCGAGCGGCGCGAGCTACGCGGGCGGCCAGGTATCGTGGAAGGAAGAAGATGTATCGCGAGACCTGACGATCAAGCTCAGCGGCGATACGCTGGAGCTCAGCGCGGATGTCGCGCCGGTACAGGGCGCCGGCGGCGGAGCCGTCAGTCCTTCGGGGCCCGCGGGGGTCGGCGTGGACATGGCGCCCCCGTCGCCGGGCGACCCCCCCACGGAAGGCGCTGCGCCACCCACCGAAGGGGCCGCTCCACTCGCGGAAGGGGTCGTATCTCCGGGCGGCGATCCGGGACCCGGGGCGGCACCGTCTGGCACGGGCAGCCCGGGCCCCGTCACCGTTGCCCCGGGAAATCCAGGGGTGACCGACAGTGATCGCACGGATCCCGGTACGCTCTACATCGCGTTTGGGGTGGGGCTCGTCTGCCTCGCCGGCGTGGGTTGGTTGTGGGCGCGGAGCCGCAGCTCTGCGGCGGCGGCGCTGCTCCGGCTGCCCGAGGCCGGGATCTTCGGTGCGTTCACCCCGCCATTAGGCGAGGGGCCGCTACATCTCGTCGTCGCGCCTGCTGATCGTGACGCGGCCCTGCCGCTGGTGCTCCAGACCTTGGCGACCTTCCACCCGGTGATCGTGGTGGGCTACACGCCTGCGCCGGTCGCGGGCGGACCGGCCTACCGCACCGAGGACACGCATCCCGCCGCGATCGGGGACGCCGCCGAGGGCCTGTTGGCGGAGGGGCGGTCGCCCGTTGTGCTGCTCGTCCCGGGTCCGACCGGCGACAGCCTCGCGGAGTGGAAGGAGATGCTGCCTAAGGGGGCGACGCTCGTTGGGGTGGTCGAGGCGCTCGAGGAGGGCGCCCCGGCGGTGATCCTGCGCCGAGAAGGCGATCAATGGTTCGCGGAGGCGGGGGGCCGAGCCGTCGCGCTGAGGTCCGACCCGACGGGGCTCAGTGCCTCAGCCTGAGGCGACCGGACCGGTGCGGGAACGCGCTGCGGAGGCGCTCAACAGCCACCTCGTCAACAGCGTTCTGTTTGTTTATATAGGCTTGTGGCTGCTGATCACCGCTACGGGCTTCGGCCGTTGGCGGGCGGGCGGTGGCTCCGAGCCCTGGGGCGAGGCGGTCTGTACGCTGGTCCTCGTGGCGGCGGCCCTGCTGCGTCGGCGTCTGACGGTGACGACGCGGGTTCGGCTCGTGCAGCTCCTCCCTTTTGGGGCTGCGATGTTGTCGATCGAGGAAATGGGGCCGGCGACGATGCTGTACCCGTTGCTGGCGGTGTCGGGCGTCGCCTTGACCGCGCTGGTCCAGGGCGGTCGACTGGCGGCGATACACACGGTCATGGTGGTGCTCGGTTCCATTTGCGTCGCGTGGCGGCTCCAAGAGGACCCCAGCGCCCGGGCGGTGGTGGCGGATCCGGCGACGTCGGCGGCGATGGTGCTGGTCGCGCTCGGCTCCGTCCTTGCGACCGTGTTGCCGGTGTTGCACCTTCGGGATCACCTCACGCAGGCCTATGACCGGCTCGCGATCGAGATCCAACAACAAGAGGCGGCGGTGAAGGATGCCCATCTGAGCCTCGCCGCGCTTCGAGCCTCCGAAGGCCGCGCCGCTCGGGGCGCCAGGCAGCTCCACAACCTCCTCGCCGCGATCCCGGACAGCATCACGCGTATGGACCCAGACGGCCGGTTCACCGCGCTGCACGCGCCGGCCCGCAGCCCTTTTCTCACGGCGTCAGGCTCGATTCTTCTCCAAGAAGCGGGATTTCCCGAGGATACCGCCGACCGGGTCAAGTCGGTGATCGCCCCCGAGGCTTCGCCGGATCGGTCTTTTTTGACCGAATCCAGCATTGACGGGGAGGAGAGGTGGTGGGAGGTGCGGGCGATTCAGGACAGCCAGGATTGGCTGCTGGTATTTCACGAGGTCACCGGGCAACGGCGGGTGAGCAACCAGCTCGCCGAGCTCCAGAAGATGGAGTCCCTCGGCCACCTGGCCGGGGGCATCGCCCACGACTTCGGTAATATGCTCACGGGTATTCTTGCTTTTTCCGAGGTTCTGTCCATCCGCCTGACCGATCGCCCGGACCTGCTGTCCTTCGCCAACCAGATCATGCAGGCGGCACGCCGGGCTGCCGAGCTCACCCGTAAGCTCCGGGCTTTTTCGCGCCGTGGGGTCGCCGAGCCGCGCTCAGTGGACATCAACAAGGTCGCGGAGGAGGCGGTGGGGCTCCTCCAACAGTCGGTCAATGCGTCGTTACAGCTGGTTCTCAAGACAGGCGCCGAGCACGCGATCGTTCGTGGAGAACCTGGACTTCTGGTCAATGCGGTCCTCAACCTGGGCATCAACGCCCGGGACGCTATGCCAGACGGGGGTCTGCTGACGGTCACCACTTCGGCTGCGGAGCTCGACGCCGCCGCGTGCGCGACGCTCGGAGGTGGGCTCCGGCCTGGTCCGCATGTGCTCGTGGCGGTGGCGGACACGGGCACCGGCATCACGCCCGAGTTGCGGGAGCGCATATTTGAACCTTTCTTTTCGACCAAGGCCGCTACCGCGGGCACGGGGCTGGGTCTCGCGATTGTCTACGGCACGGTGCGGGACCATCGCGGAACGATCCGGGTGGAGAGCAACCCAGGTCGCGGCTCGATCTTCACGATCTACCTCCCGGTGGTCGTCGGTGTCCCGGCGTTTCGGCCGATCGACCACGAACCTCGTCCCGGAAAGGTGGGCCGGGTGCTGTTGGTGGACGATGAGCCGTTGGCGCGCGCCGCGACCCGCGCGCAGCTCGAAGGACTTGGCTGGCAGGTGCAGGTCGCCGCGGACGGTGCCTCCGCCCTGGAACAGTGGGCGGCGGGGCGGAGCACGATCAGCGTGATCATCCTCGACGTGATCATGCCGGGCATAGACGGCCGTCTGGTGGCGCGCCAGATCTTGGAGCAGGATCCGGGAGCCAGGATCATCCTCCACTCCGGCTACATGCCCGAAGGTGAGGTGGTGCCCGGCATCGTGGCGGTGCTCCAGAAGCCGACCACCCGCGTGGAGCTCGCGGAAGCGTTGGACCTGGCGATGCACCGGCCGGACCCCTGAGCCGTTGCGTCCACCGCGGGCTCAGCGGCGGGGCGGGCCCATGGTGAGCTGGTCGTTGATTCGCTGCGGAAGCAAGGAAAAGAGTCGGTACAGCCAAGAACGTTGAGGCAGGCACACCGCGGTGTGCCGCTCCTTCCCCGCTGCTCGGAGTCGCGGAGGAACCGTGGCGCGACGCCCCTGGCCCCGTTCGGCCCGTATGGCTATCCCTTCGCGGTGCGACCCTCTTCATGGCTCCCGTTTGCCGCCTTGGTCCTCGCCGCGACAGCGTTGGGGCGGGCCCCCGTCGGCGACGAAGAGAGCTACCTGTGGATCGGTAGGGTGATCGACCCTTTTCTGCCCTACGGCTGGACCCGTACCTGGCCGCCGTTTGATTCGGACGCGTTCATATACGCACATCCTCCCCTGTTTTTGTTGTGGGTGGCGCTCGGCGAGCGGGTGGCGGATGCCCTTGGCGGGGGACTCGCGCTCACCCGGAGCGTGACGGGGCTTCCTTGGGTTGTGCTGTTCGGCTGGGCCACCGGCCGGCTCCTCGAGCGGCCAGACGGGCGGGTGGAGCCTGGCGGCCAGGTGGGGGCCGTGGCGTGGTTGGCGTCCGCGGTTGTCGTGTTGGGGGTGCAGAACACGCTCCTCATCGACCTGCCCACGGTCGCCCTGGGCACCGCGGGGCTGGCCATGTGGCGGAACGCTGCCGGGCGGTGGGGCGTCGTGGCCGGGCTGCTCATCGGGTTGGCGGCGGCGACGAAATATCCGGCGTTGTTGTTGTTCGTGGTGGTCGCTCTCGATGGCCTGAGGCGGCGGACCCTGCCGCGCGCGGCGGTGACCCTGGGCGTCGCAACGACGGTCGTGCTCCTGGTCGAGCTGGTCATCTGGGCCCAGCACGGGCGCTTCCATCTCGCCGAGGTGCTCGTGCGGAGCGATGAGATCGCCCGGAGCTCCGTGGCCGATCGCAGCCTCGGGGTGCTGCTCCGGAGCGCGCTCCTCCCT
>CANKTH010000129.1 GCA_947486185.1 Deltaproteobacteria bacterium | reverse complement strand
GGAGGAGGGCCGCTTACAACCCACCAGCGCGACTTGCCCGGCGTTGACCTCGGAGAGGAAGTAGTAGAAGTCCTCCAAGACGAGGTCGGGGTCGAGCATGAGGCCATCGGTCCGGTTGAACTCAGCGCCCGAATCCGCGAAGGGCGCCGCCAGCGGGCTCCGGACCGGGCCGTCGCGACCCGTGACCCACCAGGCGCGGTCAGCGCTCACCAGGACGCGGCCCGGCATGGGCCCCCGGCGCGGGAGGTCCTGAGGGCGTTGGTCCAGGATCGCCGCGATGTACCGGCCCGGCTCGGCCAACGCCGCGCGGCGCGCGGAGACCCACACCCAGGGCAGGAGGGCCAGCGCCAGGAGCGCGGAGAGCACGGCGGGGCCCAGCAGCTCGAGCCCACGCAGCCGACGCGTGCGGGCGCTCAGCCAGCCCGCGGGAGGCCCGACTGCGACGGGCAGGATCCCGAGGTGGAGGAGCAGAAGCCGATCAGGCAGGCCCGCAAAACGATTCTCGATCGCGGCGATATCGTCGACCAACGGCAGGAGGCGCGCTGAAGCGTAACCGTGCGCGCCGAGCAACACCGCCACGGTGCCCAGGGTCAGGCCCAGCGCCGCTACCGGCCGCCCGCTGTCCCCCGCGAGCCCCAGCTCGCCGGCGACAAACAGCGCCGCGAGCAGCAGGGTCGGCACTCCGAGCAGCACCGGCTCACCGAAAGCGACTGTTCCGAGCGCCAAAAAACTCACGCCCGCCAGCACGGGCAGCGCCGTCACGGTGAGGGGCGCCCATTGGCGGCGCGCGCCCCGAACGCTCCCCATGCTGGCGCCCATGATCAGCGGAAAAAGCAGCATAGCGCTACCCCAACCGGCGGCCATGAGATGGGTGCCGGCGCGCGCCCGCGTCCCAATCGCGGCAGCGACCTGCCCGGGCGCCCCCGGATCGGACTGAAGCTGGTCCCAGCCATGCTCCAGCTCGAACGCGGCAAAAGTACCGCCCACCCCTATGATCATCACCGGCACGAACAGAGCAATGCTCGGCCCCAAGGGTCGACGTAACGCCCCCAAAACGCCAATCAGCACCACCAGGAAGGATCCCGCCGCCACCAGCGCCCAGGTGCCCGCCGCTTCGCTCAACCACCACACCCACTGAGGATAATCCGTCAGCCCCGAATTAGGCGGGCGCGAATGCCTCCTGCCCCTGTTCGTTTTGCCGCCGGCGCCCTGTTGGGTGTCCTCGTGCTCTACCCCGGGGCCCGCAGCGAAGCGGCGGGCGCGCAAGTGGTGATCCTGACGCTTGGTGCGCTCGCTTTTGGCGCCTGGTCCCTCCGTCGGGCCGGTCGCTTCTGGGAGCGGGTCGCACGCCTCCTCGGGTCGCGCTGATGGCGTTGGTCGTCGGTAATCTCCTGGCGCCGGAGGGGCCGCCCGCAGAGGCGCTCGCCCGCCACCTGGGTGTCCCGGTCGCCGCGATCCGCGTCGTGGACCTGCTGCTTCGGGCGCTGGACTCCCGCCAGAAGGTGGCGGTGTGGCGGCATAACTACCGGGTCGAGCTATCGGAGGGCGTCGAGGGCGAAGTGCTGGCTCGGAAGATCGGCGGGGTGAGGCTCTGGACCGAGAGAGACCGGATGCGGCGCGAGGGCCCGTCGGCGGCGCGGCTCCGATGGTGCCAGCTATGGCCCGTGGTTGTGGTCGGCGCCGGCCCGGCCGGGCTTTTTGCTGCCTTGAGGCTGGGAGAAGCCGGCGTGCCCGTGGTGTTGGTGGACCGCGGCGGGCCGGTGGAGGATCGGGTGCCCGCGGTGAACCGCCACTGGCGCGGCGGCCCGCTCGATGAGGAGAACAACCTGCTTTTTGGCGAAGGTGGCGCGGGCACCTTCTCCGACGGCAAGATCTATACGCGCCGACGAGATGGTGAGCTGGGTTACATTTTTCGCGTCCTGGTCGACTGCGGCGCCGACCCGGAGATCCTGCAGGAGACCTGGGCCCACATCGGCACCGACAAAGTGCGGGCGCTCCTACCGAAGCTGCGAGAACGGCTTCGGGCGAACGGGGTGGAGGTGCGCTACCACACGCGGCTGGTCGGCATCAAGACCGACGCCGGGCGGGTGGTCGGCGTCGAGCTGCTGGACCGTGAAGGCGCAAGGAGCCTTCTTCAAACCGAGAGGCTGCTCATCGCCACCGGGCATTCGGCGCGCGACACGATGAAGCTTCTGCTGGACGCAGGCGCCAGCGCCGTGACCCGGCCGATCGCGATCGGCGCGCGGATCGAGCACCCCCAAGCGCTCATCGACGCCGGTCGTTACGGCCACCCGCGAGGGGCCCGCCCCGAGGCGTTGCCGCCCGCCTCCTACCGCCTGGCCTACAACCCGCCTTCAGGACGTTCTTCATATACTTTTTGTATGTGCCCGGGCGGGATGGTCGTCCCGGCCAACCACGCGACGGAGCAGGTGGTGGTCAACGGCATGTCCTTCGCAGCGCGCCGCGCGGTCTGGGCCAACTCGGCGGTGATCGTACAGGTCTACCCAGAGGACTACCCGGGCACCGATCCGGAGGCGGGCCTCCGTTTCCAGGCAGCGATCGAGGCGGCGGCGTGGCAGAGCACCGGGGGCGCGGGAGCACCGGCCCAGCGCGCCGACGACTTCCTGGAGGACCGGCTGTCGACGGAGCTGCCCCGGACGAGCTACCCGATGGGCGTCGTCCCGGTCGATCTGCGCCGCGTCCTGCCCCCTGCCGTCATCGTTGGCATGAAGCAAGCGATCCGTGAGTTCGACCATAAGGTCCCGGGCTTTGCCGGCCCCGAGGGCGTGCTGATCGCGCCGGAGACCCGCACGACCTCGCCCCTCCGTTTCGTACGCGGTGAGGACCTGCAGAGCACGAGCCTCGGTGGCTTGTACCCGGTGGGTGAAGGCGCAGGCTACGCCGGCGGCATCATCTCTGCCGCGCTGGACGGGCACCGTGCCGCGGAGGCCGTGATGGCGCGCGAGGGGACGCCGCGCTGATCTTCGACGATCGAGCCGGCCAGGTCCGCTACGACCCTACCGACCCGTAGCGCGCCCTCAGCTCAATAGTTCAGCTCAAAACTACGGCCGCCGAAGAAGGCCTTCTGTTGCTGCACGTAGTAGTCCACAAAGGACAGCGTCATGGTCTTGAAGAAGAACCAGTCACGGCGCTTGGCGGTGACCGCGAGATTGTGCACGTAGTTGTACTTGAAGTTCCACATCGGCGCCCGCTTCTTGACGTCGGGGATCTTGGAGAGCTGGTGGGGGTGGTTGTAGTCGAAGGTCGTCCAGCCGGCGGTCTCCGCCGGGAATTCGATGAGCTGGTGCTGCTTGACGTACTCGTAGACCGGCGTACCCGGGTAGGGCTGGAGCGCGCTGAAGCGCACCAGGATCGTACACTCTTTGAAGAGCTGCACCGTCTCCCGGAAATCGTCCAGGGTCTCCCCCGGGAAGTCGTACATCACCCCCGCAGCTGACTTGATGTCGAGGCGGTTGGTCTCCTGGAGCACCGTGCGGATGTTGTCGATGCGGATGTCCTTGTAGATCTCCTTGAGGATACGCCGCGAACCGCTCTCGATGCCGTAGAAGAGGTAGTTACAGTTGAGCGCCTTGAACTGGCGGAGGAGCTCGACGTCCACCTGGTTGGTCCGCACCTGCGCCGCCCATTTCAGGCCTCGCGAAGCCGCGTGCCCCACGATCTCGAGCGCCGCCTGCCTGCCCTTCTTGCCCGGCCCGATGAACAGATCGCTCGCGTCCAAACGGATCCCGTCGAGCTTGTATTTGGAAGCCAAGAGATCGATCTCTCGTTTGACCCGCTCCACCGGAAAGGGCCGCCAGCTTTGATCGTTGAACACCAGGTTGTAACAGAAGGTGCACCGATAGGGACAGCCGCGCGAGGAGATGATCGGCAACGTGCGGCCCGCTTGGGCCCAAGGGATGACATACTTCTCGACATCGACGAGGTGCCAGGGGAAGTCCGGCAACACCGAGAGATCGGGGATCAGCGGGCGGCGCGGGTTGTTCCGGATCTCGCCATCCGCCTTGTACCAGAGCCCCGCGATCTGTTCGGGATGATCAAGGTTCTCGATGAGCTCCATGAAGGTGAGATCACCCTCGTACTGCACCACCATGTCGACGCAGTCATTCGCGAGGGTCTGTTCGGGCAGGATGCTCGCGTGAACGCCGCCCCACACGATCTTGGCGCGGGTGTGCTCCCGCGCGTAGGCCGAAAGCTCGAGCGCGCCCTTCAACATCGGCCCGGTGAAGCTGGTGACCCCGACGATCGTGGGGTTGCTCTCGCGGATGATCTTCTTGACCTCTTCGACGTCGAGCACGTTGGCGTCGAGGATCCGGATCGGTACCCCACGACTGTCCGGGATAGCAGCCACCGCCATGAGCCCGAGCGGCGGGTAGATGAGCTTGCCCTGCTCCCGACTCGGAGGCTGCACCAACAGGATCATGATCGGCTCCTTTCCGCAGTGTACCGGAACGCGGCCGCAGAGATGGTACGCCGGCCCACCACCACCAAGCTTCCTCCGCCAATAGAGGTTGACGCGACGCGGCTCCGCGCCCTGCCGGCGGAAGGGCGAGCAGAGACCGGGGAACAACGTCGGTGACCCCTGAGGGCGCTACCGGCTCCTTCGCCTCCTCCGAGAGGGACCCACCCTTTACACCCGACTGCTGCAGGTTAGGGGGACAGATGTACAGGCCCGCGTACAACCCTCCTCAACGTTTCGCCAGCCAGGAGCTGGTGTGGGACGAGGCTCCGCCGGCGGCCAACCTGTCGGTGATCGAGGACGATTCTCAGTCCATCCTCACCCACAACACCAGCCCGGACATTCCTTTTTCCTGGAGCGTCAACCCGTATCGCGGCTGCACCCACGCCTGCTCCTACTGTTACGCGCGGGACTGGCACGCTTATCTCGGGTTGGGCGCCGGCACCGATCACGACGCGCGTATCCTGATCAAGCTCAAGGCGGCCGCGCTCCTGGAGGCGGCGTTCCAGAAGCCCTCCTGGCAGGGGGAATACATCTGTTTTTCCGGCATCACCGACTGTTATCAGCCCCTTGAGCGGAAGCATCTCCTCACCCGGGCGTGCCTGGAGGTCTGCGCACGCTACCAGAACCCGGTCGGGATCATCACGCGATCCCCGCTCATCACGCGGGATCTCGACCTGCTGCGGCAGCTCCCCGTTCGGGTCAGCATGTCGATCCCCTTGTTGGATCCCGATCTTTGTCGGCGCCTGGAGCCCGGTGCCCCCGCGCCGACCCACCGGCTCGCCGCGATCCGCGCGCTGGCCGACGCCGGCATTCCCGTCGGCGTGAGTGTGTCACCGTTGATCCTCGGCCTGAACGAACACAGCATCGCCGAGACCCTGACCGCGGCTCGCGAGGCCGGGGCCAGCTATGCCTGGATGATCCTACTTCGTCTCAGTCCGGCGGTCGGGGTGGTGTTCGAGCGGCGCTTGCGGGAGGTGTGGCCCGAGCGCGCGGACACGGTGCTCTCGCGGCTGCGTCGGGCGCGCGGTGGGGAGCTTCAAAGCCAAGGGTTTGGCAACCGTATGCGCGGCGAGGGCGATGCGTGGGAGCTCGCCCGGCGGATGTTCGAGGTCTGGAAGAACCGCCTCGGCTTTGAGGATCCGCGGCCTTTCCCCGAGCCGAGCCCCTTCCGACGCCCGACCGCCCAACTGTCGCTGTTTGGCGGTGGCGCTCGATGACAGGTAGGACGGCGGATCAGCCGCCGCTGTCTCCACAGTTCGCCGCGTCATCGACCACATTGTTACAGTCGTTGTCCAGACCGTCACACAGCTCCGGGTGCCCCGAAGCCCCGCTGATCGCCCCATAGACGACAGTGGACCGGTCATCGCAGTCCCCACCCGTCGCCTCACATTCGCTCGCTTCTACGCCGTCGCCGTCGACATCACACTCGATCTCCAGGTAGACCGGCAGCGTGAGCGTCTCGGACACCCGCTCGGTCGGAGCGCCATACGCGGCCGTATCCGTGACCGTCGTGGATTGGACCGGTACGTCCGCGCTGAAGGCCAACGATAGCGTCCATTGGTACTCCCCGTCGGTCCACCCCGCCATCCGTGTAGGAGAGACCGCGATGCTCACCGAGCCGGTCTCGCCGGGCTCCACCTGCACCAGGGGCTCTGCGCCCGACTTGAACACCACGATGTCCTCGGGCGAGCCCGTGATCGAGGTGGCGCTCATGGTGAGGATGACCGCCATGTTGTTCTGTACGGTCACCGCCCATTCGGGCATCTCGTCGGTCGCGTAGGACGCGACACCCAGATCGATCGACTCGTTGGACAGGATGTAGTCCAGCTTGCCTGGAGGCTTTTCGGTGCATGCGGTCATCAGGAAGAGGGGGAGCGTCAGCCGGGTCATAGGCGCCTCAGGGCGAGAGTATGCTGATCAAGCGTGGGCCGCACGAGCCGCGGCGCACGCCTGTCAAAAGTTGAGGTCGTCAAAACGGGCGCTCTCGATCTCCTCCTGGCTCATACCCGCCCGCGCCTCGATACGGATGGAGCGGGCGAGCCCTACCTTGTCGTCCACGGCGCGCACGTGAACGATGCCGTCGGCGTCGATCTCGAAAGTGATCCGCACCCGGATCTGTCCGCGAGGCAGCGGCGGGAGGTTGTCAAGCACAAACTGCCCAAGAAGCTCGTTTTCTTCGGCGAGCCGGCTCCCGCCCTGGTACACCGCGACGCGCACCTCGGTTTGATCGTCCCACGCGGTGTTGAACACGCGGCTGGCTTCGGTAGGGATCGCGGAGTTCCTCGGGATGAGCACTTCGCAGTAGCCGCCAATCGTCCGCACTGAGAGGGACTGCGGTGTCACGTCAAGCAGGACGGACGCGCTCACCGAGGTGGCCGTGAGGTTGGAAGCCTGAATCGCGGCGCCGATCGCCACCACCTCGTCGGGGTTGACCGAAGTGTTGGGTGCCTTGCCGAAGTGTCGCGCCACCGCCTCACGCACCAGCGGGTACCGGGTCATGCCTCCGACCAACAACACATGGTCGACCGTCCGGGTCGTCATCGACGCCGCAGAGAGGGCCTCGTTACACACGGTCAGCGTTCGATCGATGAGCGGCATGACCCAGGAGGCGTAGAGGTAACGGTCCACCTTGGTGCGAAAGTCGTACTCGCGGCCCTGGGGGCTGCGGTAGAGCGCCTGGACGCCCACCTCCACCTCCTCGGCGTTGGACAATGCGATCTTGGCGCGCTCGGCCGCGTCCCGCAACTTGAGGCGCACGGTACGGTTGTCGCTGACGCTGAGCCCGGTCTCCTTCTCGAAGGCCGCCAGGAAACGATCGCCGACGAGGTAGTCGAAGTCGTCGCCGCCGAGAAATGTGTCCCCCGACGTGGCGATGACCTCGAAAAGATCGTCGTCGATGCGGAGGATGGACACGTCGAAAGTACCGCCACCGAGATCATAGACGGCGATATGCTGCCGCTTCCCCTGACGAAAACCGTAGGCCAGCGCCGCTGCGGTGGGCTCGTTGATGATGCGCAGGCACTCGATGCCCGCGATCGTCGCGGCGTCGCGGGTGGCCTGTCGCTGGGCGTCGTTGAAGTAAGCCGGCACCGTGATCACCGCCTGGGTGACCTGCTCGCCCAAGCTCTCTTCGGCGATACGCCGCATATGACGAAGTACATGCGCCGAGATCTCCGGCGCGCTCATCACCTTGCCCTGAATACGGACCCGCGCGTCTCCGGTGTCGCCCTCGGCGATGCCGTAGGCCGTCTGGGCCTTGAAACGCTCCACCTCCGGCGAGTCGTAACGCCGGCCAATGAGCCGCTTGACGCTGCTCACGGTGCTCTCCGGGGCGTGCACGAGCTGCCGGCGGGCGCGCGGCCCGACCACGACGCTGCTGCCGTAGCCGAAGGCCACCACCGACGGCTGAGTGCGCCGGCCCTCAGAATCCGCGAAAACAAGGGTTTCGCCGTCCTTCACCATAGCGACGCACGAGTTGGAGGTCCCCAGATCGATGCCAACAGCAATGCTCATGGCTGCACCTACCCCGAAGCACGGCGGGGCGGTATCAGCGGGCCTCACCCACGAGCTGCGACAAGCCGGCGGACCGACCCAGCGCCCCCGGCGCAAACTCCTGGATCTGTGAGGGATAGTCCCAGGAGCGCCACGCTCGACCCGCGGCCGCCGCCTTTGCGCCCAGCGTCTCTCTCTCGAAAAAAGTCCGCGGTATCTCGCCAAAACTCCGCGTCAGCTCGCGGTAGAGCGGGGTCACACGACGCGACATCGCGGGCTCGATGAACGAGAGCAGGACCCGCCGCGGCGCCGGCCCAGCCCAGAGCTCATCGAGGAGCGCCTCAGCGCGACCCTGGTCGAGGTAATGCAGGAGTCCCTCCACGACAAAACAGCTTGGTTCGTGCCGATTCCACCCGGCCCGCTCCAAGTCCACCAGCCAGGCGGGCGTGTGCACCGAAGCGGGCACCCGACGCACCCGGTCGACGTCCAGGCGCGCAGCACCGAGCTTCGCCACCTTGATCGCCGCCATCTCAGGACGATCCACCTCATACCACGTCGCCAACTCCGCCCCGGGAAGGCGCCACGCGCGGCTGTCGTAGCCGGCGCCGACTACGACGATCTGCCCAAAACCGTCGTTGAGCGCCGCCTCCACCAGGAGATCGACGCTTCGATGCCGCACCACGTGGGCGGCAGCCTGCTCGGTGGCAACCCGAGCGATCGAAGGAACATGACGTTCGAGGAGACGAAGCAGCCGGATCACCGGGTGGACGTCGGCGAGCAGCGCCGCGTGAACATCGTGGAGCACGGCGTCCGGCCGGAGGTGCTCGCGTGCGCGAAAATGGGCGTTCAACGAAGCGGTAATGGAGCTTCGCCACGGGACATGGACGCGGTCGGCCAGCGTGTATCGTCGCCCCGTGTCTGCCGGGAGCGCCGAGGTCAGGGCAGGGTCCGCAGGCGCGGGAGGAGCAGGCGGTCGAGGAACCGAAGGGGCCCGAGCAACGCGCGAAAACTCTCGTCCGACGCGGCGTCACGGCCCTCGGCCTGGTGCGCCTTCGCCAGGAAGAAGCGCCCGCGCAGCCGCTGGAGCCAGGTGAGCTCGGGCGCGGCTAACGCCGCCTCGAGGCGCTCCAGGGCCCGGTCCATCGCCTGCCCGGTCACCAGCGCGCCCCAGACCTCCACGATGCCCTGGTTCAAGCTCGCCAACGGCTGACCGGGCCGCAGCTGGAGCGCACGGGTCGCGGAGCGGCCCGCCGCGGCGATGTACTCCGACGCGTCGACGATCGGGCGAGTGCGGATCGCCCCGGCCATCTCGATCTCGGCGCGCTCGGCCCAGACCTCGGCGTCATCCGGGTTTTTCTCGAGGTACTTCGCCAGGAGCGCGAGGGCGAGCGGGCGGTCCTTCCGGACGAATCGCCGCGCCCGCTGCAGGAGCGCGCCCCCCTCCGCCCCGGCCGTGGCGGCGGCGAGCTCGGCCGCATCGGGCACCCGGATCACCGGCGGGCGAAGCTCGTGCCACCAGCCCTTCCCACGCCGATCGGGATGGAGACTGTTGTAAGCGCGAAAGATCGCGAAGCGCTGACTCACGACCCGCTCCGCGAGCTCCGGACGGAGCCGGTAGTGCCGAAGCCGACGGTCCACTCGAAGCACCAGCTCCGGGAGCAGCGTCTTCCGCCCGATCTCGAGCCGCACCTCACGTAACAAGGCTTCAAGCAGCTCTTCAAGCAGCTTGAGCCGACTGGCCACCGTACGCTCCCCCACGAGCGGGCGCCCGTGCCCCGGGATCAAGACCGACGGCCGCCACCCACGAATCGTACGGAGGTAGCCGAGCCACTGCCCGTCGTCCTGGAAACCCTCGTCCAAAAAAGGCACACCCAACCACGGGTACTGATCGGTTGCCACCCCGTCTCCCACCGCCACAACCCCCCGGCTCGGCCAACGGACCACACACGCATCCGGGGTCTCGTTTCGCCCAATCTGGGCAATCACCAGCTTCTCCCCATCGATCTCCAGCTCCATCTCCCCTCGGAACGTGCGGTCCGGCCCGCGGACCGGGGGCATACCTTGGAGATGGAGGCCGAAGGTGTGGCAGTACTCGGCGCGCTCGCCGTCCCGCTCCACCACAAAGCGAGCGGTCTCTTCGGGGGCGATCACGGTAGCCTCCGGAAACGCGCCGTTTCCTCCTACATGATCGCCGTGGTAATGGGTGTTGATGACGTGGAGGATAGGCTTGTCGGTGACCGCCGCGATCTGCCGGCGGAGGCGGAGAGCCACCTCTGGGGTGGTCTGGGTGTCGATGACCACCACCGAACGCGGGAGCACAAAGACGGCAGAGTTGGAGAAAAATCCCCGATAGACGTACACATCGGGCGCGAGCTGGTGGAGCCGCATGTCCGCGCTCACCCCGCCGAGACGCCACCAGACGCCCGCGGATCCGAGCGCGAGCCCGATGACCAGAAGGCCGGGAAGGTCGAAGGTGATCTCCAGGTTCACCCCGTCACCGGGGGGCCACGCTGAACGCCTTCGCGCCGCCTACGTCCCAGGCTAGCGGTTTGGCCTCCTCAAAACTCGGGTTGTCCGCGGCTTCCTGGGCGGTCAGCGCCGGCTTCCGCGTGCCGAGCAGCAAGTCGCAGAGCGGGAGCAGGAAGTTGATATTGGCGTCCTGGTCGATGTGGTGGATGTAATGATGCCGATCCAACCATTGAAACCAGCCCTGTCGCTCGACCCAGCGCCCCTGCGGGTTGTGGATACAACCGTGAACATACGCGAGGAGATAGGACAAAAAGGCCAGGGACACGATCGTGCTCACCAGGAAGCTCACGCTCCCTGTGACCCACCAGGCGGGGAGCAGGATCGGCACGATGCCCATGGCAAAGTGGAGCGCCACCTGAGAGCCGCTGGTCAACAGGCTGTCGGCGAGGTTGTCCGACATCTGCCAAGGGGTGAGCGGCTCCCGAAACCGCATGAAGGAGTAGGTGCCCTGGCGGGTATAGCTCCGCGGTGGGAAGAGGGAGCCGTGATGGCCACCTACGTGGATCTTCCGGATCTTTTCGAGGCCCGGCAAGGGGCGGTGGTACATGACCCCGTGGGTGAGCCACTCGAAGAGCGACACCATCGGTACCGTGAAGATTGGGCCTAGGACCCAGGCAAACTCCGGCGTCACACGGGCAAGAAGGAGCACACAGAAACAGGCGGCGCACAGCAGTGTGACGCCGACGAGCACGCGGGGGATCGACATTCGCCGAGGATAGCGAGGATCGGCGCGGAGATCCATGCGCGCCAGAGAAAGCGCGGCGCGCTGCCGGATCGACGCGATCGTGCGCTGAATGCAGCGATAAAAGAGTAATTATAAACGTGATTTAGTTCACTGATATGCAACAAGCTCTTGACGCGTCTCTACTTCTATTCATGCGTGTTATCATGTACTCCTGCCCTGCGGCCCAACATGCTCTCGTCCGCGCTCTCAGGCGCCTCCCGTGTCGGCGCACCCTTTGATCCTCTCGATCTCGCACCCGCGCGGGTCCTCGCTGCGTTGGACGCGCCCGAGCCCGCGCTCACACCGTCGCCTGAGGTGCTCCTGGGCACGCCGCCGGTGGTGGATCCGCGCCGCCGCCTGTGGATCCCGCTCACGATCCGGGTGGCGTGGGAGCTGGTAAAAAGCGGCGTAGGTTGTCGCTTGGCGGTGCTTCGGGAGGCTCGCGACCATGTGTTGTGGTCCCTGCCCAACAATGTGGGGCTCGAAGAGGCCGAAGTGCGTGCCTCAGCGGCGGTGGCGCAGCTGGTGTCCCGGTGGCGTGGTGTGTACGCTCCGATGGAGATCGACCCCGATGTTGCACTATTTGTCGATCCGGCCTGGCGGGAGCTGATCGCGGGCTCGGCGGACAGCTACTGTGACGCGGTCTTTCGGCTGCACTATGCCGACGGCTTGCCGCTCGAGGAGGTGGGGCGGCGCACCGGCGCGGAGGCCTCGCACCTGCGCGCTGCGCGTGAGGGCATCCGGGCAATGGCGCGGGCGCTCCTCCTCGAAGATGGCCTTTCGACCCAAGGTTGGGAAGGCGCCCGCCTCGACCGACTGGTGGGGCGTATCGCCTGCGCGGCCGGGGATCGTTGCCCCGGCCCGGGCGGCCTCGCGACTGAGAGTGGCCGCGCACACGCCGACAATTGCCCACGATGTTCACGCGCGTTGCGGCTCATGCGGGAGGGCGCGCTCTCGCCGAGCGACCTCTTCCCCCCTGATCACGGCGGACTGCCGGCCGGCGAGCTCGACCTGCTCCTGGTGATGGTGCACCCCGACGCCCGGCGCCAGATGCGCACCCTTCGCAAAACCTTCGGCGAGGCCACCATACTCCTGGATGCCGACACGCTGATGGTCGATACGGCTGCGGTGCCCGACCACGAGCTCCGGCTCCGCCGGCTCGCGGAGAACGGCACGCCGGGGGCCGCGCAGATGCGTATTCTGCGCAAACGTTTTGCGAGTCGTATGGGCCGACGGAGCGTCCTGGGCCCGGCGCCCGAGCTCGCGCAGGCAGCGATCGCGGGCATGGCCTGGGGCGACGTGTTGGGCACGCCGAGCCTGCCTGAGCCCCTACCGCCGCCCCCTTCGGCCGCGAGGCTGTGGGCGTCGGCGCTCGTGGTGACCGGTCTGGCCGTGCTCGTCGGCGCGGTAGCCCTGCTGCCGGCGGCGCCTGAGGGCGACGTACGGGTCGAGGCGCGGCACATCGGGGACGGGGTCGCCTTTACCACCGAAGACCGGGCCATGGTGGATGTCGTGGCGGTGCGTAGCGGCGTGCCGACCGTGGTGTTCCACAGCGACGATCCGTTCAGCAAGGCCCAGCTCGCGACGGGAGACGGCCGTTATGCCTGGCGCGGCGAAGCGGACGCCTACCTCGTGGTCGGCTCGACCACGCCGCTTGGGCTCGACCGCCTGCCGATCTCCGATCCGCAAAAGTTACGGGATCTGGTTCGTGAACAGCTCCCCACAGCCACCGTCCGGCTCGTACAACCCTGATGTTGGGCGCGGCGCAGCCCGCTTCGGAATAGGCCGTGGCCATGCCGCTGACCGTCGACCTCCGCTCTGACACCCTGACCCGCCCCACGCCCGAGATGCGCGCTGCGATGTTCGCCGCGGAGCTTGGCGACGACGTCTTTGGCGAGGACCCGACCGTCAACCTCCTGGAGGCCAAGGTCGCGGCGCTCCTGGGCAAAGAAGCCGGCCTATTTGTGCCCTCGGGCACGATGGCCAACCAGATCGCGATCCGCTGCACGACCCAGCCGGGCGACGAGGTGATCCTCGAGTCGGGCGCCCACCCCTTCCACTACGAAGCCGGCGGCGCCGCGGTGATCTCGGGCGTGACCCTCCGGCTCGTGCCGGGGAACCGCGGAGTGCTCGACCCCGACATGGTGCGCGACGCGGTGCGCCCGCCCAACGTCCATCACGCGCCCGCGCGGCTCTTGTCGGTAGAGAACACCGCGAATCGCGGCGGGGGCACGGTGACGCCGGTGGCGACGTGCGCCGCGCTGACCGAGGTGGCGCATCAGGCCGGGCTCCTCGCCCACCTCGACGGCGCCCGGCTGTGGAACGCGACTGTGGCGGTCGGCGCGCCGCCCTCTGCCTTTACGGCGGGTTTTGACGTGGTGAGCGTGTGTTTCTCCAAGGGCCTTGGCGCGCCGGTGGGCTCGGCGGTGGTGGGCAGCGCACGGCTGATCGAGCACGCGCGCCGGGTGCGGAAGATGCTGGGCGGCGGCATGCGGCAGGCCGGGGTGTTGGCGGGCGCCTGCGTGTATGCGCTCGACCACCACATCGGGCGGCTGGCGGAGGACCACCGTCGGGCGCGCACCTTATGGGAAGGCCTGACCGAGCTTGGTTTTTCCGCGTCAGCACCCGAGACCAACATGATCTACGTCGAGGTGCCCGACGCCCCCAAGCTGGCGTCGAGGCTCGGGCAGGAGGGGGTCCGGGCGATCGCGCTGGCGTGGGCCCGGCTCCGGCTGGTCACCCACCTGGACGTCGATGATGCGCAGATCGCGGCGGCGATTGCAGCGTTTGGGCGGGTTCGGGGCTGAGGCCGCCCAACTCTCTCCCGGAAGACCCCAACTGCCAATCCCGCTGTTGTTGCGCCTCGCCCAGCCGCCGCCATACCCGCCGCTGGCCCGCGACCCCCAAAAACGGAGAACCCCTCCCGGTTTCCCGAGAGGGGCTCATAGGTGACACCTGTACGTCCTGGTCGGACGCGTGAAGTACTCGCTCGGTCTGGTGTTTCCACCGTTCCAGAGCTCTCAGGCTCGGCTTTCGCCGTTCCTAATCACGGAGCTTCAGGGTTCGTACACCACTCGTGACGGGATTGTCCTGCTTACGCCGACTTCCTCCCCAACCACCTCGGGTTTCCCCGACGTGACGTGTGATGTGCTCCTGCGGGGTCGCTCCACCTTCCGGGGCTTCCGGACTCTCTTTCTCCATCCCGGGGTTTCCCCTGTTCTGGCGATAAAGACCCGAGCACTCTCGTGTTCGGGGGTGACGCGGCGCAGGACCGCTCCAGTGTGAGACTCGTTGGCCTTCGTCTCGACCCTCGTGGTGTTGGGAGCCCCCTCACCTACAGGGTCACTGG
>CANKTH010000128.1 GCA_947486185.1 Deltaproteobacteria bacterium | reverse complement strand
GGACACCCGAAGGACAGCCACGTCGTACACGTCCCAGGTGTCGGTGTCGTCTAACTCCCGCTGGCGCGTGAACTGCACGTTCGCCTCGACGAGGCGCGGCGGCTCCTCGACCGGCGCGGAAGCGACCACCTGGACGATGCCCGCGCCCCGAACGCGGCCCCGATCCGGCTTGATCGGTTGGACCCGGACCGCGTAGGTGCCGGGGGGCAGCTTTGGTACGCGATACACATGAAAGGCGGAGGTGTCCACCACGGGGCGGCCGAGCCCGCGTCGACGCCCGTCAGCCTCCAACCACACACGGCGAGCGCCGAGGGGACCGATCATCGCGACGATCACCTGACCCGGTGCAACGGGCGCGGCGTTCCGGACGCTCAGCGCCCACGGCAACGGGGCGTCGTCGGCGAAGGCCGCCATCACCAGCATCCCGGAGAGCAGCATCACGCCTGCTCCGCGCCGCTCGCGGTCAGGATCGAGGTAGGACGCCCAACGCTTGCGCACGAAAGCGGCGGCGGTGATGCGGGACTACCCGAGGGAGGGAGGCCAAGTGCAGCGTGGACCATTGCGTTCACTACGCCCAGCATCACCCAGGGACCCTCGACCTGCAACGGCGCCGTTCGGACAACGCGCCGACCGACGTGCTGGCACCGGCCTGCATCGCGGGAGGCAAGCGCACCGCCGGACTCCACGGCGAGGGCCATCGTTCGCGAGGGCTACACCCCCCACGGTGCCACGACTCCCGCGACCCGAACCACTCGCGGAGCCGCGTCGGTTGGCGGCGGAGACCCCTGAACGGATTCGAACCAAAGAAAGAAAGGTTCGACGAGGGTAGGACTCGAACGCTCGCCTCCCCACACCGGAAAAGCGGGCGTTCTATCGATGGTCGGGGCAGCCGGATTCGAACCGACGACCTCTTGCGCCCAAGGCAAGCGCTCTACCAGGCTGAGCTATGCCCCGACTGCGGCGCGACTAAGGCGACCCCGACCTTCCGGCAAGGGCCACCTTCCGGAGAAGGCCATCAACGTGCTACAAGGGCCGCGGAGGCGCCCGATGTTGCTGCTGCTTGCCCTCGCTTGTGACGACCACACCTTTACGCCGGTCTCAGGGGGCGAACCCGTGGTCGGCAGCTCCTTCGCCGACGTCGAGACCATCTTCGAAGGCTCGTGCCTGGGCTGCCACAGCGCCGCCGCCAGCCTCGGGGCCCTCGACCTGGAGACCGACCCCTGCGGCGCCATCGTCGATGTGCCCTCCGCGGCCTACGACGGCACCCTCGTTGTCCCCGGGGACTCCGCCAACAGCGTGCTCTGGCACAAGGTCGCCGACACCGGCACCTACGGCGGCGTCATGCCTCAAGGCGCGGCCCTCGCCGCCGAGAGCATCACCACCATCGCCGACTGGATCGACGCCGGCGCCTCGTGCGACGACGCGGGCACCACGCCCACCGACACCACCACCGACACCACGCCCACCGGGCCCAACTACAGCTACCAGATCGTACAGGAGACCGTGTTCGACGCGCGCTGTACCTCCTGCCACTACCCCGGCAGCACCGCCGGCACCGACGTCGACCTCACCCACGCGATCGACCTCGTCGGCCTCACCAGCACCCAGGCGGGCGGCCTCTACGGCGACCTGGTGCTGATCGACCCTGGCGCGCCCGAGACCAGCCTGATGATGCTCAAGGTGCTCGGCGTCGAAAACGTCGGCCCGGTCAACCTCGGCTCCGCGATGCCCCAGTACTCGGATCCCCTCCCCACGGATCAGACCGTCAGCCTCTTCGGCTGGATCCTCGAAGGAGCCCTCTGATGCTCATCGCGCTTAGCACCCTGGCTTTCGCCCAAGTCGCCCCCGAGTGCGAGACCGCGGCCGCCTCCCCGCCGCCCGACTGGTACACCGACGACGTTGGCCAGCAGAACTACCTCCTCAACTATTTCGCGCTGTCCACCACGCTTTCGCCCACACACCCGCCGGTCCCTACCAAACCCGGCCACATGTCGGTCGGCGCCGAGCTCGCGATCATCCCGCCGCTCTCATGCGACCGCCGGCTGGTCCTCGACCGCAGCAAGACGGAAGACACCAACAAAACGCCCATCGCCCCTCGTATCCGCGCGCTCTTCGCCTCACCCAAGATGGGCGACACCGTGGTGTACGGCGGCCTCGCCTACATCCCGCCGGTCACGCTGCTCGGCACGACCAACGTCATCGCGAGCGGCGAGCTCGGCGTGGGCGTACAGCTCGACAAAGGCTGGCAATTCGGCGGTCGTTACCACTACACCTTGATGAAGACCGTCGCGGAGATCGCCAGCCCCTTCGACCCGGCCGACCCCGCGGTGATGGACTTCTACTCGGGCTCGACCTTTGGCCTGGACGCCATGTTCGGCCGGCGTTTTGGCGATGTTGACCTCGACGGCTCCGAGAAGGGCAAAGGCAGTACGCTGGTGCCCTACCTCGCGCTCGGCTTCACCGACGCATCGACGTTTTTCTACATCGGGGACGACGGCGTGGTGGCCAACAACACCGACCCTTTTGCGGGTTTCACCAGCTCTCTCGGTGTGCAGCTCACCATCAAGAAGTTCGAGACCGCCGGCGAGTTCTACATGGCGCCCGGCTACCTGTACACCGGCCGCCTCCGCTTCGCCTACCGCTTCTGAGAGCTTGAACCGGTAGAACGGCGAACTCCGCTTGATCAGGCGCCCGCTCCCCTGGACGCCCCGCCCTGTCGGGCGGCGGCCCTCCTCCGCCCTCGGCCGCAGCTCCCTCCGGGATGCGGGCCCCTGTGGGTCCCGCTTCCCTCCGGGGCGGCCTCGATCCTCGCCGCCTCCCCTTCGGTGCGGCGCTCGGAATCGGCGCCTTCGGCGCCGGGCTCCGTCCGGCCTGGCGCTTGATCGTGCACGGCCGGAGGCCACGACCGCCCCTCACCTATCGAAGGAACCTACGTCAGGCCCATCTTTCTCAGAGGCCCGCTCCGAAGAACATGTAAGCCGGGTAGCCGACCGGGCTCGTGTACGACCACCGCTGCTCAGCGCCCATCACAAAGTCGGGGTAGCTGTCCCCGTTGAAGTCGCCGACGCCTACCATCGCGTGGCCTATCGCGCTGGAGTCGTGCCCGAACCACTCCGCGTCGGGGACGGCCTGGCCGCTCATCGGCCCGTAGCTGAGGCCTGCCTGACCGCAGGTGCCGCTACAGCTCCCGACGTAAAGCGGCGCGCTCGCGATCACGTCCGCAAACCCGTCTAAATCGAGGTCCCCCGGAATGTCGGCGTAGGTGCCAAAACGGGCGGCCGGCGTGGACACATACGCCGACCCGGTAGCCGCAGTGGTGACAGAAACACCGGGTACTACACCGATACTCATGACGTACGCGATGCCCGACTCATAAGGCTGGTACCAGCCGGGAGCGCCCGCCACCACATCGTCAACTCCGTCCCCGGTCACGTCGCCGCCGCTGGCAACGGCGTACCCCAACTCGTCGCCCGCGTAGGCGCCCGTGATCCGAACCACGGCGTCACGCAGATCGACCAGACCGCTGCTGTCGCCCGAGACCACGTAGACCGCCCCGGCGTCTCCCTGCCCCGGGGCCCCGATCACCACGTCCGTGACCCCGTCGCCGGTCACATCGCCCGCACCCAGCGAAAATCCGGCTGCGTCACCGGCGTTCTCTCCGACCACCTGGAGATCCGCGTCGTTGACGTCGGTGTCGCCCGCCGGCTCCGTCCAAAAAACATAGACTGATCCGGCGGCCGCCCCACCTTCGTCCTGGTTGGGCGCCCCCAACACCATCGCCACGCTGGACGCCGTGCCCCAAGGGGTGAGTCGGAGGCTGTAGCCGAGATAGTCGCCGGGCGTCGCGGTGTAGATCCGGCCCTCCGCGTCGGCGAGGGAGGACACCCCCGAGGCGTAGGGGCCCGTCACGTAGAAGACCTCCCCTTCACCCCCTCCGGGATCCGCGGAGACCAGCACATCGGGCACACCGTCACCGTTGACGTCGTGGCCTCCTGCGACCGCGAAGCCCGCTTCGGCATAGGCCCGGTCCCCCACGAGGGTAGCCGCGGCGCCGCTGTACGAGAAGCCGACACCCGTGCCTCGCCCGCCCGTCATGAGGAAGGCCGCCCCCGTGAGCGGCGTGGTCCCCCCGGACTCGTCGTGAAACTGGTCGCTCGCCCAGAAGTCGTCCCGGCCGTCGCCATCGACGTCCCCCGCCGGTGAGAAGGTGTCGCCCACGTGGTTGTTCTGGGTGCCTGAGAAGGGGTACCCGACCGTAGCGCTCGAGACGCGGCAGGGGTCGTCGTCGCCGTCGCAGTTGTTGTCGCGTCGGTCGGAGCACTCCTCGTCCTCCCCGGGATTGGACAGGTGCCCACTGTCCTCTTCGTCATCACAGTCGGTCGCGTCGGTGCTCCACCAGCCCGCCGGCCGGTCGCACACCGAGACGCCCGCGTCGGGGTCGCCGTAGCCGTCGTGGTCCACATCCGCATACCACCACGTCGCCTCGGCCGCGTCACCCTCATCACCCGAACAGTTGCTGTCCACCCCGTCGCAGGTCTCGGTCACGCCCGGGTGGATCGCCGGGTCTCCGTCGTCACAGTCGCCGCCCTCGGCGAGCATGCCGCTCGGAGCCGTACAAGACTCCGTCACCGCGCTGACGTCACCGTAGCCGTCTCCGTCGCCGTCGATGGACCAGCTCGCCGCGTCGGTGGCGTCCGCCTCGTCGGTGAGCCCGTCACAGTCTTCGTCCGACCCGCCGCAGACCTCGAACATGCCCGGTGAACGTTCCGGATCGGCGTCGTCACAGTCCGTCGCGTCGGCGACCGACTCAGCCGGCGCGGCGCAAGCGACCGTGCTCGCCGCCGCGTCTCCGTACCCGTCGCCGTCGCCGTCGCCGTACCAGGTGGGGGCGTCTGCCGCGTCGGCCTCGTCGATCTCGGCGTCCCCGTCGTTGTCGAGGCCGTCGCACTGTTCCGTGTCGAAACAGTCGGCGAGGCCATCGGCGTCGGCGTCGAAGCCCTCGTCCGCCGCGCCGTCACAGTCCTGATCGGCCCCGTCACACGCCTCGGTTGCGCCGGGAAACACGGTCATTTCGCCGTCGTCACAGTCGCCGTCCGTCACGACATAGCCGGCGGGCGCGGTACACGCGGTGAGCACGTCTACACCGAAGCTATCGCCGTCCACGTCCGCGTAGAATGCCTCGGCGTCCACGGCGTCTTCGTCGGCCTCTCCGTCGCAGTCTTCATCCCGTCCGTCGCACCGCTCCTCAGCGCCAGGAAACACGTCGCCGTCGGTGTCGTCGCAGTCGCCGCCTTCATCCACCCGGCCGGCCACCGGCGCGCAGCTCGCTACGACATCGTCACCCCCGAACGTGTCGCCGTCGACGTCGAGGTACCGGAAAACCGCGTCCATCGCCCCATCTTCGTCGGTGATGCCGTCGCAGTCCTCGTCGGCGCCGCCGCACCGTTCGTCGTGGCCGGGTGAGCTCTCCGAATCGGTGTCGTCGCAATCCCCGCCGAGGTCCGCGCTGCCGGCAGGGGCCTCGCACGCGGCGACCGGCGTGACGCCAAAGCCGTCGGCGTCGAGGTCGGTGTACCAGGTGGGCGCGTCGATCGCGTCTTCGTCGATGCTCCCGTCGCAGTCGTCGTCGGATCCGCCACAGATCTCGGGCGCATCGGGAAACACGGCGTTGTTGCTGTCGTCACAGTCGTCTGCGCCCACGACGGTGCCTGCGGGCGCGTCGCAGGCGGTCAGCGGGGCGGCGAGGTCCCCGTCACCGTCCGCGTCGATGTACCAGGTGAGCGCGTCGCTCGCCGGCGAGCCGTCGGCCGATCCGTCCACGGTGCCGTCGCAGTCGTCGTCCACCTCGTTACAGACCTCGAGGGCGCCCGGTAGCACCGCGGCGTCGAGGTCATCACAATCATCGGCGTTGGTGGCGTAGCCTTCCGGGAGGGCACAATCTTCGGTCGGGCTCGTGCTGTCCCCGGCACCGTCTGCGTCACGGTCCTGGTAGTAGGTCGAGGGGTCCGTCGGGTCGTTGTCGACGACGCCATCACAGTCCTGATCCCGGTCGTCGCAGGTCTCAACCGCCGCCGGAGAGACGGCCTCGTCGGTGTCGTCGCAGTCCTGCGCATCGTCCACGTGGCCAGTCGGTGCGACGCAAGCGCTCACCGGCGCCGCTTCGGCCCCGTGACCATCCCCGTCGGCGTCGGCGTACCAGGTCGTGGCGCTGGACTCGTCGAGGTTGTCATCGTCGTCGTCGATCTTGGCGTCGCAGTCGTTGTCGGCCTCGTCGCACACCTCCGCTGCCGACGGGTTCACCGCGGGCGCGCTGTCGTCACAATCGCCGATGTCCGCCACAAACCCGTCCGGCGGGGAGCACGCCAGCACGGCTTCGCCGCCGCCGTCTCCCGACTGATCCCCGTCCGCGTCGGGGTACCAGGAGGGCGCATCGGCGGCGTCGTTGTCGACGACCGCGTCGCAATCCTCGTCAACGCCGTCACAGCGCTCCGCCGCACCGGGATGGACCGCGGCATTCGCGTCGTCGCAGTCGTCGCCGCCCTGGAGCGCCGCTCCATACCCGTCCCCGTCCCCGTCCAGCTTCTCGGCGTCGGGGATGCAGGCGAGTTGGGCCAGAAACAGCAGGAACATCGGACCTCCGCGCCCCAAACGTAGCACGCCGGAGCGCACTTACCCGTCGCCGGGCGCACCCCCGCCGCCCGCGAGCGTGCCGGGCGCGCGTTAACGGTCAGCGGGAGCCACCGTTGACGTCGCTGAAGCCGGGAGATCGGGTCGAACGTTACGAAGTCCAGGTGCTGATCGGCTCCGGCGGGATGGGCAGCGTCTACAAGGTGCGGCATCTCAGCCTCGACACCTTGCACGCGCTGAAGGTCCTCATGGTGATCCAGCCCAACCTGCTCGCGCGCATCATGCTCGAGGGACGGATCCAAGCCAGGCTCCACCACCCCAACGTGGTGCCCGTCACCGACGTGCTCGACGTAGGCGGCTTCCCCGGCCTGTTGATGCGCTACGTGGACGGCCCGTCCCTCCATCAGTTGCTCGTCGAGGAGCGGCTGAACATTCCGCAGGCGGCCAGCCTGTTCCGCGGTGTGGTGGCGGCCGTTGGCGCCGCGCACGAGGTGGGTCTGGTCCACCGGGACCTGAAGCCGGCGAACGTGCTCCTCGCCCGGGAGCGCACTGGATTTCGACCGATGGTGGCTGATTTTGGCCTCGTCAAAGTCCTTTCCGACGGTGGGGAGTGGACCGCGGATGTCAAGGGCCAGCGCATCACCCGCACGGGTATGGGCCTCGGCACCCCCGGCTACATGGCGCCCGAGCAGGGCCGCGACGCCGCGCGGGTAGACGCGCGCGCCGATATCTATGCTCTGGGCGCGATCCTCCACTACCTCGTGCTCGGGCGTCCGGCGTTCACCGCGGCCAGCGCGGTGGAGATCATCGCCCGCCAGCGCACCGGCGCCCTCCCGCAGATGGGCGGTTGTCCCACCGCGATCGCCGAGGTGATCCGGCGTTGCCTCGCACTCGATCCCGAGCAGCGTTATCCCGATTGTGCCGCTTTGGAGGTGGACTTCGACCAGGCAACCGCCAACCCCGGGCCGGTTTGGGTGACCCAACCAGAGCTGCCGGCGGCGGCACCCGACCGGCGCGCCCCGACGGGATCGACCCTCGAGGTGGACGAGCCAACGACGGCCTCGGCTCCGGTGCCGCACGCCGCCGCCAGGCCGCCGGGCGCACCGACGCCCGGGAAGGGCGCCGGGTCGGACACCCAGGCGTCCGTGACGCTCTCGCTGACCACCGTGACCTCGATCCCGGCAACGCCGCCGCCGCGCGTCGCGCCGGGGACGGTCGATCCTCCGGGCGCCCCCCCCTCTCGCCGCGCCGCCCCGATCGTGGGTCTGACCGCGGTTTCGCTCCTGGTGGCCGGACTGGTCGGTTGGTCCTGGCTCCCACCTCCGAGCCAACCGGCCGCGATCGAGGATCCGGCGGCGCTCAACGCGCCGCCCGTGGCCTACCCCGCGGTACCGGACGCGGTCCCGCCCGCTACGGCCGACCCGGTCGCCCCCCCCACCCCCGACCTGGCCGCCGTCACCGCCTCGGACGACGCTACGGTGTCGCCGGCGGGCGCACGTCCAACCGATGCTGCGACGGCCCCGACGCGGGCGCCCTCGGCCCGCCCGGAAACGAACCCACGCGCCAGCGCCGCGGCCCCTGTCGGCGCCTCTGCTGCTCCGGCTACCGCGCCGCTGTCCGCGGACACCGTGACCGTGTCACCGGCCCCCGAAGCGGCAACACCCGCCTTCATCAAAGCGAGCTCCTTGCCCGCGGGCGCGACGGTCCGGCTCGACGGCCTCGCCGTTGGGGTGACGCCGAGCCGGATCTCCACGACGACCGGCACGCACGTGGTCTCCTTGTCCTACCAGGGTGCCAATCACGAGGGTTCGCTGGTGGTCGGCGCGTCAGGGGCACGCTATTGCTGGAACTTCGAATCGAACACGGAGTGCCCTTGATCTCCCTCCTCGCTACCGCCCTCGCTGCGGCGCCGGTGCTCCACACGGGCGACCCGGCAGGCGCGCTCCGGGGAGTCGCCACCGACCTCGGCGACCGCGCCTCCGGCATCGCCGCGCCGTTGCCGACGACGTTGGGGGGCGGCGGCACCTTGGCCCTCCTCGGTGCGCCGGCGCGTCCGTGTACGGGCGATGTTTACGATGGTCAGGCGATGTTGCCGGAGGTGCGACGCCTCACCAGCTTCGCGCTCGAGCTGGAGTGGGAGGCCGTGGTCGCCTACGCCGACCAGCTCAGCGAGCGCTTCGCCTGCTTGAACAACCCGCTCAACCCCGACGCCGCCCCCGAGCTCTACTTCATCGCGGGGGTAGCCGCGGGTGAGCTGGGAGACGCGGAGCGGGCCCGCCGCTACTTCCGCCGCGCGCTCGACTTCAACCCCAACCTCCGTTGGCACCCGGACTACGGCACCGCCGCGAAGTTCGCCTTTGCCGACGTGCTGGCGGCGGCGAGTCGGCCCGAGGCGGTGCTGGTGCTCGGGCCGGGCGCCGAGGGCGTATCGGTGGTCCGGATCGATGGCATCCCTCGCCCCACCGAAGCCGGCCACGTGCGTGTCCCCGTGGGCGAGCACGTCGTACAGATCGAGGGCGAGACCACCCGAAGCTGGCTCGTGGAGCTGCCCGCCGGCGCGCTCGCGATCGCCGTCCCGAACGCGGTGACACAGGCGGCGCCAGCCTTGGTGACCGATCCCGCCCGCCGGGTGGTGCTGGACGCGGCGCTCCGCGACGCCAGCCCCGCGACGCCCGCCTACGTCTGGACGGGCACCCGCACCCGGGAGCGTAGCCCCGAAGGGTTGTGGACCGAGCTCCCTCCGCTCGCGGCCACCGAAGCGCGTCGCCGCCGCGGCGGAGACCTGCTGCTGGCTGGGGCGCCCCTGGCCGTGCTGGGCGGCACGTTCGGCGCGCTCTGCCAGGTCGCGGGCTCTCGCTATTCCGGATCCGCTGAAGACTCCCGCACCCCCTCGGAAGATCGCCAGAAGCTCATCGACTACTACACCTTCGGGTCGGTGGCCGGATTCGCCCTGGCGGGCGCCGGGCTCGGGCTGTCCGGGGTCGGCGTGGCCCTCCTGGTGTCCACGCCGGGCGTCGAGGTCCGCGGGAGCTGGTGAGCCGGGGTGAGGACCGCGGGTCCTTGGGGCGCCGACCCACCGCTCCGTTCCCGCGCCCGCCACCGCCTGGCACGTCCCACAGTATTACACCGTGCTGCGCCGGCCTTCCCGGAATTCGTACATCTGCGAGCGGCCACCGAATGCCTTGGGCTATACAGGCGTCCTACCGCCAACGCGGAGTCCTCATGGCGCGCTGGATCCTGGCTTTTTTCTTGATGTTCCTCACGAGCGGCATCGCCGAAGCGCGGCCTCCCCGGGTCCACGTACGGGTCGGGCCGCCGCCGCCTCGGCCGCTGGTGATCCACGTCGGCCCGTGGCACGCCGACTGGCGCCCGGCGCCCAGGGCGGGCTGGCTGTGGGTCCCCGGCCACTACGCGGCGGCCTCGGTGTGGATTCCGGGACATTGGGAGCCGGCATATGCCCGTCCCGGGTACGCCTGGGTGCCGGGCCACTGGGTCGGTGAGGCCTGGGTCGAGGGCTTCTGGCGTCAGGCGGTCCGTCCCGGCGCCGTTTGGGTAGATGGCCACTATGATCCGCGGGGCACCTGGGTTCCCGGCTATTGGCAGCCGATGGTGCCGCCTCCGGGAGCCCAGCCTCCCGCCGCCGCACCCGTCGCGCCACACGCGCCGGTCGCACCCGCCGCTCCGGTCGCGCCGGCCGCACCCCCCGCACCGGCCGCACCCGTCGCACCGGCGGCCCCGGCGGAGCCCGCTCCCCTCACTGCCCCCGGCGAGATCCACCACGACTACGAATGAGCGCGGATCCACGCCTCAAAGTCTTGACGTGTACCCCACTCCTGCGCCCACCCGTCGGCCAGCCCGGCCTGCGCTCCGAGCCGGCGCCGTAGGTCCCCGTAGCCAAAGGGCCACAAGGGGCGCCCGAGCCGCGCCTTTTTCTCAGGAGCGAGCTTCTGCAGCAGACGCTCCAGGTTGACACGGGCCGGCCCCTTCACCACCGCGCTCGTTTCGGCCAGGAGTGTCGCCCGTGCGGCGTCGTCGGCGTGGAGCGGCCATAGCTCCGGGAGTTCCTTGGGGATCCTGACGGTTGATCCCTGACGCAGGGCGGTCAGCGCGGGGGTCAGCCACGCGGCGTCGGGGCCGAAGAGCGGGCTGAACCGTAGGACCACCCGGGCAAAGGGCTCGGCCAGCGCCACGTCCGGGTCCCCCGCCGGGGCGCAGAGGGTCACCGATGCGACCGAGAGCGCCGGCAGGGCCTGGGCGAGCGCCGTCCAAGGAGGCTTTTCATCCGGCGCCGCTTGGATGCACACAAAAACGCGCGCGTCCACCGGCAGGCTCGGCCAGCGGCCGGTCGCCAGGTCAAACCGGCTCCACAAGGCCCGATGTTCTCTGGGGGTGCGCGACAGCACCCGGACCGGCGCCCCGGCCGAACCGAGCGCGCGCACCAGCGCGGAGCCCAGGAGCCCGCCGCCGACCACCACGTTCATCGCCGAAATTCCTGAAGTCGCCGCTCCAGCTCGTCGGGCGGGAGCGCCACCCCAAGGCGCTTCTGCCGGCTCGCCGCGCCCGACTTGACCCATACCGAGGCCCGCGCGAGGCCCAACACCTCTCGCGCGACGAACTCGCACAGATCGGTGTTTGCTCGACCCTCAATCGGGGGCGCTTGGATGCGCGCCACCCAGCCTCGCGCGGCGTCCCACCGGAGCTCGTTACGCGAAGCCCCCGGGATCACCTTGACCGAAAGCACACTCTCGGCCGGCTCAGAGGCCTTCGCGCTCGACCTCATCGAGCAGCCTCCCCGTCGCCGACAGGAGGGCGCGGAGCTGGGACAGGTGGTGGTGCCGCATCGCGCGGAGCTTCATGAGCTGCGCTTCTGCCTCTCGACCGCCCTGGCGGGCCGCGTCGATGATATACTCGGCTTCGAGGCGGGCTTCACCCAGAAGGAGGTCGGCCTCACGCCGGGCCTGGCCCTCGACGTCCATCGCGGCGCGCCGAGCGAGGATCAGGGTCTCTCGGACCTCGTCGCTCTGCGCCCTCAACGCGGCGATATCTTCGTCCTTCGCGCGGAGATCTTCGCGGAGCCGATGGTTGGCCATCAGCGCCTCTTCCCACGCCTCGCGCACGCGATCGAGGAAGGCCTGGACCTCTTCGGGCTCCCAACCTCCTCTTCGGGCGGGACCAAACTGCTTCTGGAGCACGTCGAGCGGAGTGAGCGCCATCGTCAGTGGCCTTGTGCGCCGCGAGTCACGCTCGGCGGCACGCCTGGGGAGAGGGGGTGGATCTCGTTGCCGAACGGAGTGGGAAAGGCAGCGAGCTCATAGGTGTAGGGCGCGGTTTTGGCGATGGTGAAGCGTCGCCACGCGCCACCGTGGGGATCGGCGCCCGAGAGCACCCAGGCGACGGTCGACGAAGGCGGGCCGTCGGTCCAACCGGCCAGCTTATGGTCGAGGTAGGGCGCCGAACGCGGATCTACCGTGAGCTTGAGGGCCTTGCCGCCTTCCCGCAGGGTCCCCGCGCGGGCGAGCAGGTCAGAGAAGCTCAGGCCCTTGTTGAACAGGGCCGCGAACGAAACGCTCATTTGATGATCACCTTCAATCCGTCGTTATGTTCGCCGCCGCGGGCCCGCGTGCCCTCGGCGAGCTTCGGGCCCACCCAGATCATCCCGTCCTGCTCGCGCACCTTCCAGGTGGTCTGCCGACGATCTGGGTCGGTGATGCAGGCGCCGGTGGTGAAGTCGTACTCCCAGTCGTGGTACGGGCAGCGGACTCGGCAGTCGTCGACCGCCCCCTCGCCGACCGGGCCGTCTTCGTGGGCGCAGGCGTTATCCATCACATAGATACGGTCCTTCCGACGAAATACCGCGACGATGGTGCCGTCATGGAGCGGAAAGGTGCCGGGTTTGCCGTCCGCGACCTGGGCGCTCCGGGCGATAGCACGAAAGCCGTCGGGAGCAGGGGCGGTGGGCAGGGGCCCGGTAGTCGACCCGGTCTTGGGCGCGCCGCCGCCGAGCACCGACTGGAGCTTGGACTTAAGCTTGTCTCGAAGTCCCATTCAAGCTCCTCAATCCTTCGGGGTCCATGCCGCGTCGAGGCACTCCACCGCGGCCCACAGCATCAAAAACACCCGGAGCGCCTGGTCGGGCTCGAGGTCCACCTCTCCGGGCTGGCGCTCTTTCCGCTCGAACAACGCCCACAGGGCCTCGTCGAGCAGGTGGGGCTGAGCGCGGGAGCCCAGCGTACGGAGGCGCTCTGGGAACTGGGCATCGGCGGGGAGCAGGTTGGGCGCCACCGCGCCGATACGCCGCGTGGCCAGCTCGACATCGCCGGTCGTGACGCGCCGAAGCCGGCCGCCGGAGCGAACAAAGACGCGGACACACACGGCGAGCAGGTAGAGGGTGACCTCACCGGTCTGGGAGCTCATCGCGCTGAGGTTGCTCTTGAAAAACCGAAGAAGTACCGGCTGATCATTGAGCAGGCGTTGGGCCTGGGACTGAAAACGGGTCCCCATGGTGGCACACTCTTCGGAGAGGCGATGCACCTCCTCGCGAGAGAGCACGGGGTTCTGACTGGACATCCGGACTCCGGCGGAGCGCGGGGGCTATCCGTTCGTGACCCGAGGCGCCAGCGCGACGGTCAGGGCGCGCCGGACGTGCTCCTCGACCTCCACGTGTCGCTCCTTCCACTCCAGATGAGCCTCTGGACCTACCCAATTGGTGATGCCCAGGAGCGCGCTGAAGCGCACCCCTGCCTGATGACAGGCCCACGCGACGGCGTAGGCCTCCATATGCTCGACGTGCCAGGGGCCCTCGGCGGCGAGGCGCGCCGCAAGGGCGGCGTCGGTGGTGACCCCCAGGCGGGTAAGCACATCAAAGGCTGGGAATCCCGGCAAGGCCTCGACGTGGAGGGGCGGTGGCGCCAGCGGCACGTAGCCAAGGCCGAGGGTCGCGGTGGGGTCGGCGAAACCGAGCCGGGCGGTGGTGATCACCGAGCCGGGCGGTGGCCCTCCGGCAAAGCTGCCGGCCGTGCCGATGAGCACGAGCGGGGCGCCGGGACGCGACATCAGCAGGGACGCAGCGGCGACCGCGGCGGCGACGGGGCCGACACCGAGAGGGGAGCCGGGGAGGTCCCCGAGCTCGCTCGGCACGGCGGCGACGATGTGGACGGCGGACAACAAGGACCCTCCGAGCGGACTGTCCCGCGCGCTGCTTTATCCGAAGGCCGCGGACCGGGCCGAGCCGATCGTGGCGCCTACGGAATCTGCGGCGCCGGGTTGACAGCACCCCGACGCGCGATAGTAGGCGCCCGCCGGGCTGCTAGCTCAGGAGGTAGAGCAGCGGACTTTTAATCCGTGGGTCGCGGGTTCGACTCCCGCGCGGCCCATTCGATTACTCCCGTGGCACGGAGTTTAAGGCCCCATCGTCCAGCCTGGTCAGGACGCCGGCTTTTCACGTCGGTAACACGAGTTCAAATCTCGTTGGGGTCACCAAATCGGAAGGGGTCTCTTCGGAGCCCCCCTCCACTGCCGAATTACGATCTTCGAGATTGGCTGATTCGGCAAGTATATCGAACGGTTGCCGCCAGGTCACCGTCAGCTTTCCAGCCGCCCACGTCGAGTTCCGAAGTACGAATTTCAGGAGCTTCTGCTGCTCCTCCGGGGGCTGCCCGGCGAACAGGCGGGGGGCCTCGTGCGCCAGCTCCAGGAGAATGATCCCTTCGTCGAGGTACGCCTGGTCGGCGTTCTCGTGGTCCTCGATCTGGTGGCGTAGGGCGCGCTGGCGGTCACGCCACTCGGTCGCGTGGCGGTCGAAGAACGCGGTGTCGATCACCCCGTCCAGCTTGTCCAGGTACATCTGGTCGATGCGCTTCTGGATCTTCGTGCACTCGTCTTGGAGCCGGGTGACCGCGTCGGAGTGGTACGCCTGCTCGTCGTCGAAGCTTGGAACTGATCCGCAAAAGTGGACACTCCCGACGAGGTAGACTGCCCCATGTCCAAGCCCCCTGACCCGGGCGCCGCGAAGAAGCGCAAGGTCCCCGCACAGTACAGTCCTGAGTTTCGTGCGTCGGCCGCGAAG
>CANKTH010000127.1 GCA_947486185.1 Deltaproteobacteria bacterium | reverse complement strand
CCCGTGCCGTCCGATCCCCGAGGTCGATCCCGATTGCCGCGTCGATTACATTCATCATGGCCGGTGACTCCGTGAGCCCGAGTGCTCGTCAGGGGCATGTACCCCTTGGAGCACCGGCCGACTCATCCCATCTCTCCCCATCCCCGCAGTCCCCCACGCCGCCTCGGCGTTTCATCGCTCGTGGAGCCGACCCGCGGGCGGCATGGGGAACTAACCTGACCGCCTCGGGGTCAGGCGCTCGGCCGTCGCCGCACCGCCAGCAGGCCGAGCGCAACCAGCGCCGACGCCACGCCCGCGGAGGCGCCGCTTGAACACCCGCAGTCAGCCGGTGCTTCGCCGACCGCGGCGTCCCGACCGTCGCAGTCCTGGTCGATGCCATCGCCGCCGAAGTCGTGGGCGGAGGGAGAGATCGTCGCGTCGGTGTCGTTGCAGTCGGTACCGCCGTGCGCTGCTGCGTCGCGCCTGTCGCCGTCCTGGTCGTAGTCGCTACCGCCGGAGCAGTCGCTGTCGTAGCCGTCGTACCAGGTCTCGGTCGCTGCGGCGTTGACCGTCGGGTCGGTGTCGTCGCAGTCCGTGCCGCCTGATTCGAGCGTGTCCTCCCCGTCGCCGTCCCGGTCGTAGTCACTGCCGCCGGAGCAGTCGCTGTCGATGCCGTCGTACAGGGTCTCGTACGCTCCGGGGTAGATCGTCGCCTGGGTATCGTCGCAGTCCGTGCCGCCCGCCGAGAGCGCGTCATCCCCGTCGCCGTCCTGATCGTCGTCGCTGCCACCGGAGCAGTCGCTGTCGACGCCGTCGTACCAAGTGTCGGTCACGCCTGGGTGAATCGCAGCGTCGGCGTCGTCGCAGTCGTTGGTGTTGGGGTAGCCGTCGCCGTCTGCGTCCTCCCCGGAGACGCCGTAGTGCACGTAGACCACGCCGTCGTCATGGCCGGAGGCGGGAACGAGCAGGTCCGCGTACCCGTCGAGGTCCAGGTCGGCCACCCCAGGGGTGTGGTAGCCGAGGTAGGCGTAGACGGACTCGCCGGTGAGGCGGTTGGCCGCGCTGGCCGAGAGGCCCGTGGGCGACCCCTCGTAGACGTATACGCGCCCGGTCCAATCGTCGTACCCGTAGGCCGTGACGATCACATCGTCGTACCCGTCGGCGTTGACGTCGCCTACGGCGGGAGTGTTGCGCCCGAAGTAGTCGTCGTCGGCCTCGCCGGTCAGTGTGGTCGAGGCGGTGGTCGCCAGTCCGCCAGGCGAACCGTGGAACGCAGATGCACGGCCGATGCTCCCGCCGTAACTCCAAGTCGTGACGATGACGTCGTCATACCCGTCGGCGTTGACGTCAGCCACGGCGGGAGTGACGGGCCCCAAGTAGTCGTGTGTGCCCTCCCCGGTCAGCGTAGTCGCGGCAATCGTCGCTAGACCGGTGGACGACCCCTGGTATACGTGCGCGCTGCCGCTATCCCGGTCGCGAAAGCTCGCGATGATCACGTCGTCGTACCCGTCGGCGTTGACGTCGCCCACGGCGGGAGTGCCGCGCCCGAAGTAGTCGTAGTGGGCCTCCCCGGTCAGCGTGGTCGCGGCGGGGGTCGCGAGCCCGGTGGGCGACCCCTCGTACACATAGGCGCGGCCGGTGTACCCGTTGTACCCGTAGGCGGTGACGATGACGTCGTCGTAGCCGTCGGCGTTTACGTCTCCGACCGCGGGGGTGGTCTCGCCGAAGTAGTTGTTCGTGGCCTCGCCGTCGAAACTTGTCGCGACCGACGGGTCCAGCCCCCCGCCGACCCGTGGAACACGTACGCGCGCCCCGTGTCATCCACGTAGTTGACTGCCGCGATGATGAGGTCGTCGTACCCATCGGCATTGACGTCGGCAACCGCAGGGGCCGCCCATCCGAAGCAGTCCCCGTCGCTTTTGCCGTCCAGCGTGAGTGCCGCCGTCGCGGACAGCCCCGCGGATGATCCGTGGTAGACCCAGGCGCGACCAACCCGCGGGCCGTAGCCGGAACCGGTGACGATGACGTCGTCGTAGCCGTCACCGTTGACGTCCGCGACGGCGAGCCCGTTGGCGCCGAAGAAGGTCCACGGGGTCCCTTCGGTCAGCGTCGTGGCGGCGCTGGCCGCTAGCCCCGTCGGGGATCCGTGGTGTGCAAAGACGACATCCGCCCCTTCCGAGCCCGCGGTGGGATCGCGGCCCCGCACCAGCACGTCGGGGTAGCCATCGCCGTTGACGTCGGCGGGGGTCGGCGTGCCTTTGCCGAAGGAAATGATGTCAGCCGGTCCCGTCAAGGTCGTCGCCGCCGTCGAGTACACCGGATCGATCTCCACCGGGTACACCGCCAGCGCGTCGTCCACGCGCACCTCGAACCCGCTGACTGTCGCGACAAACCATGTGTCGAGGACCCGCCCCTCGGCATCCCACGCCGCAAGGCCTGACCCCACCAGCAGGGTGCCTGCGTCGCCTTTGAGCCAGAGCTTCCCGGCCTCCACGTCCACCGCCGCACCGGCGACGGAAACGGCCACCACCAGGTCGCCCTCGCCGGGGGGCGCCTCGTCTACGATCCAGCCCTGTTCAAGGCCAGCCGCGTGGCTCTCCCACCACTCGGTCACCGTGCCGCTGGCGTACTCCACGCGTCGAACGCAGCGATCACCAGCGCTCACCAGGTTCGCTGCGCACGACCCCAGCGCCGGTGCATCGCGCTCTACCGCCAGGTCGGCCTCTCCGCGACCGAAAGAAAAGGTACGGATGCCGACAACGTGGCCTCCCCCTTCAAGCCAGGCGCCGTCGAGCTCGAAGCGACCGCTCAGCTTCTTGCCTGGAGCTTCGAGCCCGAGGCCAGGCGCCTGCGAATCGAAGGTCGCTGCGTCGTCACGCCCATCTGTCGCCGCGCAACGCGCAAGGAGCAGCGACAGCGGGAATGAAGGGGCAAAGCGCATCCGAGTTCCTCAGTTGGGCTATCCGCCAGCGGCATCGATGAGGCAGTCGTAGGCCCGGTTGAAGCAGCGCTTGACGTCGTCGGTGTCGTCCAGGCCCTCAATACACTCATCGAGGTCGTCGTCGCAGTCCTTGGCAGCGTCCGCGTCCATCCAGCCGCCGCACTCCTCCAGGTCTTGGTAACAATCCCCGGCCTCCTGCTCGTCGTCGGCGTCCTCGGCGCAGTCCAGCCAGTCGGTAAGGCAGCCATCACCTGCACATTCCTCGACATCGTCGCGCAGGGAGTCCAATTCATCCGTGCCGTCGTCGGAGCACTCTTCGACGTCGTCTTCGGTGTCCGCTCGGTCGAAGCAGTCCACCGTGTCGTCGAGCACGTCGCTCTATGCCTCGACATACTCGATGAAACATTGGCGCTCAATCTCAGCCTGGCACGCGATCAGCAGGAAAAAGGACACCATGAAACCTCCGCCCATCGAGCGTATCCGATTGCTCCGCGACGCGACAGGCGCTCGCGACCGCCAATCGCAACGCCCACATAGGGATGGTCGGTCGGCCTCATCCGGGGTAGTGTGCGCCCCATTTTCCAGGCCCCACCATGCTTCGCTCCCTCCTCCCCGCCCTCCTCCTGCTCAGCTTCACCGGCTGCGAGATTCTCGCGACCCCAGACCGCAACGAGATCGAGGACGAAGCCAGCGAGGACTGTGCCAACACCACCGACGACGACGGCGACGGCACCATCGACTGCGAAGACACCGACTGCGCTGCCGATGCCGCCTGCGCCCTGACCGAAGACTGCGCCACCGCCGGCGATGAAGACGCCAACGGGTTGGCCGACTGTGCCGACCCCGCCTGCACCTGCGATCCCGACGCCGACCTCGACGGCTCCCCCGCCAGCCTCGACTGTGACGACGCGGACGCGCTGAACTTCCCCGGCAACCCTGAGGTCTGTGACGGGCAGGACAACGACTGCGACGGCGAAGAGGACAACGACGCCGTCGATATGGTCACCTACTACGCCGACACCGACCGCGACGGCTACGGCGATGCCGCCGCCACCAAGACCAGCTGCGAGATCCCCCCCGGCTACGTGACCGTCGGCACCGACTGCAACGACGACGACGAGCTCACCCATCCGGGCGCTGAAGAAGCCTGCGACGTCGAGGACGACACCAACTGCGACGGGTCGGTGGGCGACGATGACGTGGACGCCGACGGGTTCATCGCCTGCCAGGACTGCAACGACGCCGACGCCACCATCTCGCCGGATGCGACCGAGGTCTGCGACGAAGTCGACCAGAACTGCAACAGCGAGATCGACGAAGGCGTTCAGACCGAGTTCTACGCCGATGCCGATGCCGACAGCTTCGGCGACGCCGCGACGCCGCTCTACGCCTGCACCCAGCCGGCAGGCGCCGCGGTGAACAACCTGGACTGCAACGACGGCGACGACACCATCAACCCCACCGCCGTCGAGACGTGCGACGCGCTCGATCAGAACTGTAACGGCGTGGTGGACGAGGGCGTCGAGTTGGCCTGGTTTGTAGACGCCGACGCCGACGGCTTCGGCGACGTCGCCAGCCTCACGTCCTCCTGCACCTCGCCTGGCGCCGACTACACCAGCACCGGCGGCGACTGCGACGACACCAACGCCGACCGCAACCCGGGGGAGACTGAGGCCTGCGAAGACGGAACCGACAACGACTGCAACGCCGACGTCGATTGCGACGACAGCGTCTGTTCTGCCGATCCTTCCTGCACGGCTGCAGCAACCGAAGCGTTCTGCTCCGACGGCGCGGACGATGATGGGGACGGCCTCACCGACTGCGACGACACCGACTGCGCCGCTGACCCCGGCTGCGGCCCCCCGCCGACGGAGGCCGCCTGTTCCGACGGGCTCGACGACGATGGCGACGGGCTTATCGACTGTGACGACAGCGACTGCGCCGCAGACGCGGGGTGTGCCGCGCCGACCACCGAGGTGCGCTGCGCCGACGGCCTCGACGACGATGGCGACACCCTCGTCGACTGCGACGACTCCGACTGCGCCGCGTTCCCCACCTGCGGCGGCGCCGTGAGCGAAGTGACGTGCGCCGACGGGCTGGACAACGACGGCGACACCTTCATCGACTGTGACGACGTCGACTGCTCCGGCATCGACGGCTGTCCGTAGCTACTCCCCGCCTTCGACCACCTGAAACTGCACCACGACCGCCTTGGCGCCCTCCGCGGCGGCGTCCACGCGTATGCTGCCGCCGTGGCGGTTGGTGAGGTCGACGGCGAGGCCGAGCCCCCGGCCGATGAAGCGGCTGCGGATCATCGCGTTGGTGAGTGCGCCGGGCGCATCATCCACGACGGCCACCTCGGCGAGCACGTGCCCGGTCACCTCGTCCTCGGTCTCGACCAGCGCCACCGCCAGCGTGGTGGCACCTGCGGAAAGCGCGTTCCGGAGGAGGTTGGCGAGGATGTCTTCGAGGTCGGGACGGAACAGGCGGAGCTGCAGCGGCGGGCCGGTCACCCACAACTCGGGGAGGGCCGTCCCGGCGAAGCCCGGCTCCGCGGCGACTCGCTCGTACACCTCGCGCACCAGCGGCTCGTCCACCGTGAGCACGCAGATTTCGCGCACCAGGCGGCCCAGCTCGCCGTACACCTCCTCGTTCACGATGCGACTGAGCGCTCTGAGCTCGACGGGATCAGGATGACGGAGCCGGCCGAGCCGTGAAAAGGCGCGGAGCAGTGGGCCGAGCGTCGGGTCACGATACGGGGCGAGCCGAACCCCGCGTCCGTGGCCCAAGGCGGCGAGCGCATCCACGTAGGCGCCGAGCTTGTCGGTGAGCTCGGGCAGCCGCGCGGCCAGCGCCTCCCACGGGCGCGCGTCGCCAGCGGCCAGCGCATCGGCGACCACCGGCAGCACGGTCGTGTTGTGCTTGAGCACCTCGTGACGGATGGCCGCGAGCAGCCGCGCCGCTTCGTTCCAGCTCTCGGGGACGGCGGCGAGCAGCTCCGCCAGGGTCCGCCCGGAGCGGCGGCGCCAGACCCAGGCCGCGGGGATGCCCAAAAGCGCCACCAGCACCGCAGTCGTCAGGCCCCACAAGCCGCGGCGCCGCGCCGCCGCCTCGCCCGCCATCACCGCCGCGGCCTGCTGGTAGGCGGAGCGGGGTGAGGCCATCGCGGCGTAGGCCTCCAGCTCGGCTTCGGTCGTGCCCCAGTCCCCGAGATCGTGGGCGAGCCGCGCCAGGAGGTAGTGCGCATCGGCATCCCCGAGTTCGGCGGCGCGGGACAGGCAGCGGCGGCGCTCGTCGCGGTCGCCGGCCTCGCGAGCAAGGTTCACCCACAAGTCGGGCTGGTTCGGCTCGACCTCCAACGAGCGCTTCCACCAACCGACAGCCTCTTCCGGCAAGTCGTCCTCGATCGCGAAGGCGGCACGGTCGTTCAGGAGGCGGGGGCTCGTGGGCTCCTCGACCAGCGCGAGCTCCAGCTCGACCAGCGCCTCGGGGCGCCGGCCGCGGTCGTGCAGCGCGCGCGCGATGCGCCAGTGGCGAGCGGCGGCCTGGGACACCGGCGGCGCCACCTGCACCGCCGCCGCGGGAAGCTCGGGCGGCGCCCGACCCAGCGCCGCGAGCTTCGCCTCGGCCTCGCGCGCCCACTCCCCTTCCGGCTCCGCGGCGACCACCGCCGCGTATGACGCCCTCGCCGCCTCGAAGCGGCCGGTGCTCTGCTGTACCGACGCCAGCCGGAAGCGAAGGGCCGCGTCGCCGGTGCGTAGCCGGAACGCCGCCAACAGCTCGACCAGCGCCTCCTCGTCGCGACGCCCACCATACCCGTCGGCCAAGAGCCGACCCAGGCGCGCGCGCGTCCCCGCGTCATCGGGGCTCAGCCGCCGAGCGATGCTCGCCTGAACCTCGGCCTCGGCCCAGGCGCCCGCCGCCAAGAGCGCATCCGCGTAGTGGCCGTGCGCCACCGATGAGGACGGCGCGCGAGCCGCCAACTCCGCGCCTAACGCCTGCGCCGACGCCAGCTCCCCCCCCGCCAGCGCCGCCTCGACCCGGGTCGCGAGCGCCACAAGCTCCGGGCTCAGCGGCTCGTCGGCGCCAAGATCGATGAGCGCAGCCGCGGCCTCCAGCTCGAGGCGGTCCAGGCGCTCACGGGCCGGGGCGGCAGCGGCTCCTTCCGGGAACGCGGTCAGGTACTCGCGCAACAGTGGCTCAGCCTGCGCCGGCGCGGCGTCCACCAGGGCCAGGAGCGTCGGGCCGTCGGGCTCCGCCGCCTGCAAAAACGACAGGTACGTCGCCCACCTGGCCCCCGCCTCCTCCAGCGCGCCGAGGCGGACCAGGAGCCGCGCCTGATGCAGGTACGGCGTCGGATCGCCAAGACGCACGACCTCTACTTCTCGCCAGGCGCTGAGCGCCTCGGCGGGGCGCGTGGCCTCTAAAAGCGTGGCGAGTGCTTCGATGACGTCGGGGTCGCCGGGGGCGCCGCGGTACAACGCCTCAGCGCCAACGAGGTCACCCTGCGCTTCGAGCGCGCGGCCGAGGCCGAGGAGCGCCGGCACGAAGGCCGGGTCGTTGCCCAGCACCAGCCGGTAGAAGCTGGCCGCGGTGGCAAAGCGCCCCGCCGCTTCCTGCTCCTCGGCGCGAGCGTAGATGCCACGGGCGGCCGGATCCAAGGCATCCAGCGGGTCGGCGAAGGCCGGGAGGCACCAGAGCGCGAGGATGCCGCCGAGAATCAGAGCGTGTCCTCGATGGCCTCGCGCAAAAGCGCGTCCTCCGGTAGATCGACCCGGGCGGCCACGCGGAGATCGCGCCCGACGACCAGCAGCAGCGGGAACTGTCCGCCGGTCAGCGCGGCGGTGAACCCTTCGCTGTCCTCGAGGACCGGCTGGTCGAGGATACCCCAGGTGTCGACCCAGTAGTCGAGATCGGCCTCGTCGGGCACCGCGCCGTCGAGGTCCTCCGCGAGCACGGTGACGTAGACGAACCCGTCGTCCTTGTAGAGGTCCGCCGTTTCCTGGAGCGTGCGCGCCAAGTCCTGACAGGGCTGGCACCAGATGGTCGAGACGTCGAGCACCCAGACATTCCCGTAGAACTGCCAGAAGTCCACGGACTGCCCATTCTGGTCGAGCGCCGCCTGGTGCTCCACCAGCTCGCCCACGGCGTAGCCCTCGGGTTCAAGCTCGGGTACCGAATCCGCCGCGGGCCACGCGTTGTCGGGCTTGACGTAGTCCTTGGAGACCGCCTCGCCCGGGGTGGTGAGCACCGGAATGCACCCGCTGAGCAACAAGAACCACATGCTGCGAGCATATCCGTTGACGCGGCGGCTGGCGCGGGTGACGCGGCCCGGGCATGACCGACCGCCTCACCTTCGCCGACCTCCTCAAGAGCTACCACGCCCACCACGCCCCGCGGGAGCGTTGGCTCATCGGCGGCGAGTACGAACGCGCCGTGGTCCGCGGCGATGGCCGTGCAGTTGGCTATCACGATGAGGACGGTATCCGGTGGATCCTTGAACAGCTCAGCCGTCGGCTGGGCTGGAAAGAAAAGTACGAAGGGCCTCACCTTGTCGAACTGGCGGGTGAAGGCGCGTCGATCACGCTGGAGCCGGGCGGACAGGTCGAGCTCAGCGGGGCGCCTTTCCGACGCCTCGGCGACCTCGCCGCGGAGGTTCGTCGTAACCGCGCCCTGCTCTACGAGCTGGCGGAGGGCCATGACCTCCACTGGACGGCGTGCGGGCTGACCCCCTACGCAAAGATCGCCGAGATCGAGTTTGTCCCCAAGGGTCGCTACGCGATGATGCGCGACTTCTTGCCTGCCCACGGCGACCTCGCCCATTGGATGATGAAGGGCACCTCGTGCGTGCAGGTGAACCTCGACTTCGACAGTGAAGAAGACTGCGCTCGCAAGTTCCACACTTCGTTGGACCTCGCGCCGCTCAACATGGCGCTCTTCGCCAACTCGCCGCTGGCCGAAGGGAACGACACCGGGTGGATGAGCTACCGCGGCCACATCTGGAGTCGCGTCGACCCGCGCCGCACCGGTTTTCCAGCGCAAGTGCGCGACGGCTACAGCCACGAAGGGTGGATCAACTACCTGCTCGACGCGCCGATGATGTTCCTTCAGCGTGATGGTGGCTGGATTCCCAGCGGGGGCGCCACCTTCCGGCAGTGGATGTCAGCGGGACTGGGGGGCTCCTTCCCGACCGCGGCCGACTGGGCGCTTCACCAGACCAGCGTGTTCCCCGAAGTGCGGGTCAAACGCACCCTCGAGATCCGCAGCGCCGACGCGGTGCCGCTCGACCTCGCCGTCGCGTTCTGCGCGCTCTGGGCGGGCTGTCTGTACGGGGCGCTGGAGGACACGCGCCGGCTCGGGCTCGCGTTCTCGGCGGCCGGCGGCCAGGGGCGGGAGGAGGGGTTCGCCCTCGCCGCGCGGCAGGGCTTGGCCGGACGCTGGGGAGGCCGCTCCCTCGCAAGCTGGGGCGCCGAGCTCAGCGGCCTGGCGCGCGCCGGGCTGCGCGCCATCGGCGAGGACGAAGCGCTCCTGGACCCACTCGAAGCGCAGATCGCCAACGGTCACTCCCCAGGGGCCACGCTGCTGTCGGCCTTTCAGCGCGATCCGAGCCCTGCCAACGTGCTGAGGGCGGCGAGGTACTGAGGGGGGCGGAGGCTTGAGGCCGGAGGCGGGAGGCGGGAGGCCGGAGGCCGGAGGCCGGAGGCTGGAGGCGGGAGGCTGGAGGCCCGTCCCACCGCCACTGAGGCAGCGTAGTCGCCTCGAAAAGCAGTTTTCCGAGGCGTAGCCACCTCGAAAAGCAGTTTTGAGGGTGATCGCGCCGTGGCGAGCTCGAATTGTCGGCGTTGGTTCGTCGCCCAACCCGCGAAAACTCGCAAACCGTGCTTTTCGAGGGGACTCCGCGCGAGCGGAGTGCTTTTCGAGGCGACTACGCGTCGGCGCAGCGTCGCCGGCGTGCTCTTCGGGGGCCTTCGCGGCGAGCCGGCGGGCGGCCGCGCGGCGAGGATCCCGCGGCGCCACGGAGGTCGGCGGCGTCACCCCCAACTACTCCTCCGACAGCGCCACCGCGTACACCCCGAACTGCGGCACCCAGGGAGCGTAGGCATCGTAGTCCTCGGCCCAGTATTCGGGGTGATCGAGGTGCCATTCGACTTGGGTCTGGTACATCGAGCGCCACCGCCTTTCGCCCGTGGCCTCGTAGAGTGACCACAACCCCCACGCGCGGCTGAAGTTGAGCCCGCCCAGGTGGGCAAAGGTGATCTCGGTCACCGGCGCCAACGGGAGCTCGTCGGGCAGCTCCTCCGCCAGCCAGGCCTCGCGCTCGTCGGTGTGTGTCGGCGCGCTGCACGCACACCTCGATCGGGGCCGCCAGGGCGCTCAGGGCGTCGGCGCGACCGTCGACGAAGCGGTTCCAGGAGGCGTCGCCAGCGTCGTCGCTGGTGTCGCCGTCGGCGGTGTCTGCGTCGTCGCTGGTGTCACCCCCGGCCTAGCATGGCCCGACCAGAAGCCGACGGCGGCCCACGTGCTCCGCTGAGCACCAGCACTCAGTCGCGGGCACAGTCCGCGCGCCGGTAGCGGATGGAAACCGTCGCCCCGGCGGGCGGGGCCTCGTCCAGGACCACGTTCGCCGCTGCGTCATCGAGCTGCCATTCGCTGGTGGTCGTGCCGTTGATGCTCACCACGAGGCTCCCGATGTCGGGGATGCCCACGAGGCGGTACTCCGTCGGCGGGGCCGTCGCGATCACCGCGGCCAGGGTCAGAATGTTGGTGTCCATCCGGTCGCACACCGACAAGAAGGACCCGCCCGTCGCCTCGACCATCTCGATCCACCCGTCGGCGGCCTCAGTGCCCCCACAGCCGCCGGACGCCGGCCCGGCGATCGCGTGCGCGACGAAGTCCGCGGGGGTTGCGACCCGTCCCTGAAACACTGACAGGAACTCGCTCCACGAGCCGGACGAGGCTTCGGCGCGTTCGGTGACCCCGACCACGTGCAGGGGCACGCCAGCACCTCGCACCAGCCCGACGTTGCATCCCCGGGGGCCGGTCGCTGCCGGGTGGGTGGCGCTCGCCAGACTGGCAAAGCCCGCCTCGCTGCCGTCCGGGGACCGTGACAACATCTCCTCCAAGCCGTCGGTCTGGGTCAGGAGTGACTCCTCTTCGGTGACAAAGGGGGCCAGCGAGCGCGCGACGCACCCGTCGGCGCGGTCGACCGCGGCGAGCTGGTAGTCGGCCCCCGCGGCGACGAGCGCCTGGACGAAGCCGTCCCACACCGCGTCGAGCCGTCCTACCTGGTCGCTGTCGTGGCTGCGGTCCACGGCGAAGACGATGTCAACCCGAGGTTCGTGCGTCCAGGTCAGGACCGTCTCCTCGACCACCCCCGCGCCCGAGATCGGCACGCGGGACACGGGCTCAACGAGATCGTTGCTGTCGATCACGGCCTCGCTCGCGAACGCCGTCGCGCCCACCGGCGCGAAGACCACCTCGACGATCGCGAGCTCACCGGGAGGAATCGAGCCTGGAACGCGGCGCCCCAAGGTGGGATCGACGACAAGACTCAAACCAGGGCTGTCCGTCTCCAACCAGAGCGCGGTCACATCCAGGAGCGCATCGCTTTCGTTGCGGAGCTCGACGACGACGCGCTCTTCACAGCCGACCGCCACATTCCCGAACGCCACCGAACGCCGCGAGAGCGTCAGTTGCGGCGCCGGTGTCCCCTCGCCGAAAAGGCTGGCGCGCAAGGTCCCGCCCCCCGTGCCCAGCTCCACCACCAGAGCGCCCTCGACGAGCCCGACGCCGGCCGGCGCGAAGCGGACGCTCAGCGCCGTCGACCCACCCGCGGCGAGGGTCTGAGGCGCAGCGACCGACTCGAATCCAGCCTCGGCCCCCTCGATCGTGACGCCCGTCACCTCCAGCGCACACGATCCGGTATTGGCGATCGCGAGCTCGCCCTCGGCCACGGTGCCGACGATCACGTCGCCAAAGTCGACGCGAAGGTCGAGCTGCGCGTCGGCGATACAGTGGGGCTCGACCGGTTCGTCGTCAGCCCCACACGCCAGCACGGCAAAGAAATACACGCCCCTGAAACGTCGCCGGCGCCCCGGGTGTGACACGCCATAGAGGCCACTCCCCCACGATAGTCCTCCCCAATGCTGCTCCTCCTCGCCTGCACCGAAGCCAGCGAGCCGCCCGACGACCTCCCCACGCTCGGCGAAACCGTCGTCGAAGTGCCTGCCGCCGGCTTGCCCGTCGAGCCGAACGCCGCCAACAACAACCTCGACGTGGACGTCGGGCGCCGAGAAGTCCGGGTCCGCAGGCCGACGGCTTGCCGGCGGCCGGAGGGGACGCCCCGGTAGGGGAAGGGCGCGTGCCCCTTCCCCCTGTTTCTTGTTCGTTCCCCATGCCGCCGTTCCGCCGGCTCCCGGAGCCATGAAACGCCTGGGCGGCATGGGGGACTGCGGTGAGGGGGAGAGCGCCACGTCCCGTCGCGATATTCATCGCGACGGGCGCCGCAGGCCGGAAACCGCAGGAGGCCGGAGGGAATGGCGCGGTAGGGGGAGAGGGCGACGAGCCCTTTCCCCCCGTTACATGTTAGTTCCCCATGCCGCCCTTCGGCACGCGCCGGCTCCCAAGGCCCTGAAACCATTCCGGCGGCATGGGGGGCCATCCGGAGGGGGGCGAGGGGCGCGCTACTCAACGCGCCCCGGGCCGCAGGCCGGCGGCTCGCCGACGGCCGGAGGGCACGCCCCGGTAGGGGGGAACCGCGAAGGGGTTCCCCCCGTTTACATGATAGTGTACACTGAAGGCACCATGTCCCCACGCGCCTGGCTGTGCACCCTCGCTCTCGTCGGCTGCGCCGAGCCGTTCACGGAGGCCCTCGACAAAGAGGTCGACACCGGGAGCAAGCCGGACAAAGACACCGACAGCGATACCGAAATCCCCCATACCGGCGGCGGCGGCGGTACCGGTTTCGAGACCGACACCGACACCGAGGACACCGACTGGGACGAGACCACCGACACCGATGGCGATGGCATCCTCGACACCGAGGAGGGTCGCGACGACGCTGGTAGTCGCGACAGCGATCTCGATGGGACCGCGGACTACCTCGACGACGACTCCGACGGGGACGGCATCGCAGACGTGGTCGAGGGCGCAACGCGCGGCTCGGACGGCAGCCTCCCCGACACCGACGCGGACGGCAACCCCGACTACCTGGACAAGGACTCGGATGGCGACGGCATCTCCGACCTCGTCGAGGGCGACCCCGCGGTGCCGGACACCGACGGCGACGGGACCGCCGACTTCCGCGACCTCGACACCGACGACGACGGTCTGACCGACGAGATCGAGGGCCGCGAGGACTGGGACGGCGACGGCGTCGAGAACTGGCGCGACAGCTACAACGACAACAACCTCGGTCCGCTCGAGTTCGTGGCCATCACCACCGAGTTCAACAGCCCCATCGGCATCGACTTCCACGAGTCCTCAAAGTCGGTCGTGCTCTCGGTCAACTACTCCACCGGCGATCCCGAGGCGCTCGAAACGGTGCTGCCCGACGGCTCGCACGCGACCTTCTCCTCGCTGTCGGGGGTCACCGACGAGGTGAAAATCGCCACCGTCCGCTCCGGCGGCAGCGGCGGCTTCACCACCGGCGAGCTCTTCGTCGGAAACGGCGTGGACGGGCAGATCGTGCGCATCAGCGCCGACGGGTCCACGGTCACCAACCCCTGGCACGACCTGCCCGGCGGCAGCAATGGCCTGATGCGCGGCTCGCTCTACATCGACCGGACCGGCGTCTGGGGCGGCGAGCTCATTGTCGCGACCACCGACGGCGAGGTCTGGCGCATCGACAACGCCGGAGTCGCGATGTCGATCGCCGACTTCCCGGGCACCCACTTCGAGGGCCTGTGCACGGTCCCCGACAATCCAACCCGCTTTGGCCCACTCGCCGGCACCATCATCGTCGGCGCGGAGGGCGAGGGCCTGTTGTACTCGATCGCCACCGACGGCACGGCCACCCGCTACTCCCTCGGCGTGGCGGTCGAAGACATCGACATCATCGTCCCCACCGAAAACTTCTTCGGTGTCAACTACGGGACCAGCCGCCTCATCGGGGTCCTCGGCGAAGAGTTCCTCCCCATCGCCGGCGACATCCTGCTGACCCAGGAAAGTGTCACCAACGTGGGCCTGTTCCGCTTGTATTGGGATGGCGTCGATCTCCTGACCATGGAGCTTGCCGCCACGACCACCAGCGACACCATCGCCCAGTGGGAGCACACCACGTTCGCGGACGCAGGGATTGTCGAGGTTCCAGACTGAGGGTTTCCGAGCTTGTTCCCCCTCCCGGTGGTTGGGGAGCGTGGCGAGCCAGGGCCGGCGTGGGGGCGCGCCGCGACCCGCGCGGCGACTATCGCCCCCAAAAGCGCGCGTTCCGGGAGTATGGTCGTCAAAAGGCGCGCTCGGACGGTGTTCCCCCGGCCACGGCGGCAGCGGCTCGGTGCCGATGGCGAGCACGCAGCGGGGCCCCCCGAGGCGGGCACTGTCCAAGGACCGAGGGGTTGAGACGCCCCCGCCGGGTCGGCTTCGGTCGGCCCGGCGGCCGCCCTATTCCCCGACGAACCCAAACGCCCCGTCGTGAACGTAGACCAGCTTGCAGGCCTCGACATACGACGCGTCGTGAATGCGCCCCGCAGCGACGTAGCCGGTCTGGCCGGCCGCCAGCTCCACCGGAGCGCCGTCGGGAAGCAAAGCACCCCCATCACGAGTGAAAAACTGGATGCGCATGCGCCCCTCGACGACGACGGTCATGTCGTCCCCCGGGT
>CANKTH010000126.1 GCA_947486185.1 Deltaproteobacteria bacterium | reverse complement strand
GCGCAAAAAGTCCACCAAGAAGTAGGCTGCCCAGGAGGTGGGCGACGTGGGAGCGTGAGAGCCGGCTGCCCCACACGGCTGCAGTCCAAGAGTCCGCCCGCGAGCGAGTGACCAACCAGCCACCTCTCACCGCATAACGATCGAGCGCCGGGACCAGGCCTTCATCCCAGTCATTCGCCTGATTGGCCACGAGCACGACGCCGAGCACACCCTCCGGCGCGGGCGTAGGCACCGCCGCGAGGGCATCGACGATGCCGTGCCCCGGTACCGCGGCGACGCAGGCACCGAGCCGGCCACCAAAGGAGTACTCAGCTTCTACGCCGGATCCCATCGCCTGGGAGTCGCCCACCACGAGCCACGAGCAGCCCGCCGAGCGTGGACCTCGACGCCAACCCCGTTGGTCCGTCTCCACCGTGTACCCCTCGCCATCCGCGCGCCGTACCTGCGCCGACGCGTCAGGGAGGAGCCGGAGCTGCCCTCCTTCTTCGCTGAAGATGCCCAGGTGGGGCAGGCCGGTCCCGAGCCCACGAAGGGTCAGCTCCGCCGCACCCAACCCCGCCAGGCCCCCAAGGAGGAGCAGCAGGGCCTGGCTGGACCCAGAGGGCCCGCTCGTGTTCGGAGGTGACATCCCCAAGCCTTAACCCCCACAGTCTGGGTGACGAACGACAGCACGCCGAGGCGACCGGCACCCGCGTGGCCCCTCACTTCGGGCGCGCGCGCGCCTCAAGCGCCCAACTCTACCGCGCGCACCTCACCCGTCACCGGATGGACCGCCACGATCCGGTGCCCGTGGGTGTCCGCGACCAGCAATCGGCCCCCCGCCGACCCGATCCCGCCGGGGAGGCTCAGGCCAGTGGCCAAGGTGCGCGCGGTGCCCTCGGGCAGAGAGAGCTCCTTGATCTTCCCGTTATAGGTGTCGGCGACGAAGACCTTCCCGCCCGCTACGGTGACCCCGAGGGGGTGCTGCAGGCGCACCTGAGGCGCGGGACCATCGACGTCGCCGGAGTCGAAAAGGCCAGCGCCCACCACCGTACCTACCTTGCCAGTCTGGAGGTCTACGTACCGGATGCTGCTCGTCTCGCTGTCGGCGACGAACAGGAGCCTCCCCGCGAGGCAGAGACCGCTCGGCCCGGCCAGGGCGGCTGCGGCGCCAGCGCCATCGACGTGATCTTCCTCTCCCGACCCCACAAAGGGCCCAAAAACGCCTTCTTCCTCCTGGAAGATCCATAACTGGTGCTCGCCCGCCATCGCGACGATCACCACGCCTTCCTGAGCGACGAGATCCCACGGGGAACGTGCCGGCCGGCGTTGGGAGCCGCCCGCGATTGCCTCGGGACCGCCAGCGACGGTGGAGGTCACCCCGGTACCGAGGTGAATGCAGCGGAGGGCGTGGTTGCCCGTGTCAGCCACCCACAAGCGTTCATCGACGCGCGCCAGTCCCTGGGGCGACGAAAAACTTGCGTTTGCACCATCTTTGTAGCCCGCCCCGCCATGGCCGAAGCTGCGGAGGAGCACCAGCGAGGGCCATCCGTCGGCGCTCCACTCGAGCCGCGTCTCGAGAATCCGGTGGTGTGCTGTGTCGGCGATGTACACCCGACCGTCGGGCCCGATGGGAAGATCGGGGTTGGCCGGTCGTTCCACCCCGGGCCACACGTGGAGCTTCCCCGGGTAACGAAGCCGCGTATGGGGGTCGGGCCCTGCCCGGGTCGGCGGGACGCCGCGCGCGGGCGGGATCGGCGCGTGCCCGGCCTCCTCGAGCAGGCGGTCCAACACCTCGATCAGGGTAGAGCGGTTCACTTCACCTTGTTGTTCCCAGGCTATCCTTCCCTCCGTGTCGAGGACCACCAGCGTGGGCCAGGCCGAGACGCCATAAGCCTCCCAGAGCCTATGTTCCGGGTCGAGCACCACCGGATGGACGACGCCGAGTCGATCCATCGCGGCCACCACGTGACCCCGCTCCCGCTCCGCTGGAAATTTGGGCGCATGAATCCCAATCACGGTGACCTGGCTCTCGCGGAGGCGGTCGGCCACGGCGTTCAGGTCGGCGAGTACGTGCAGACAGTTGATCCGCGAGCTCGCCCAGAAATCGAGCACCACCACCCGGCCGCGGAGCGCGAGGAGCTCCGGGACGGCCTGGCCGACGGGCATGACCCACAAGGCGGGATCCGCGGGGAGCGGGGGCGCGTCGGGGCGACCCCGACCCGGATCGGGAGCGACGTCCGGGTGGAGCTGGCGGCGGAGCGCATCCGGCGTGCGGACCGGTGGCAGGCATGCGCGACCGCGGCACACCCAGGCCTGGGCTTCGACGCCGCCTGCCCCGGTCGCGCCAAGAAGGCGGTTCCAAGGGACGTCTTCGAGCCGCGTCGTCCGTGCAATCACCGCGAATGGGTGGGAACGCCGACGAAGCGCGTCGAGGAGCGCCGCCGCGCCCGCGTCGTGGTCCGGGCCGACAATCGCTATTTCAACCGCCTCCTCCAGCCAGGCGGCGGCCACCGACTCGTAGCCGAGGGCGGCGGGCGCGCGGTCGAGGAGCCCTCGCGAACGCTGGAGGATTCGCTCAGCGGCCGTGGTGTAACGAGACTCGGCGGTGAGCACGCCGAGCCGCGCGAGCGCCCACGCCGCTATCGTATTGCCTGCAGGCTCCGCGCCGCCGGTGATCCGAAAAGCGTCGAGAACCAGGCGTTCCGCATCGCGGCCCGTGTTCCGGAACACGCCGGCTTCTTCGTCCCAGAAGAGCGCGAACATCTGCTCGCCGAGCTCGAGCGCCGCGCCGAGCCAGGAGCCGTCGAAGGTGGCCTGGTGGAGCGCGAGGAGACCATGCAACAGGTTGCTGTGGTCGTCGAGCACGCCGAGCGGCCCGATGCGACCGTCCAACCAGGTCCGACACAGGCGGCCGTTCACCCGGTGATGCTGGAGGATGAAGCTGGCGGAACGCCCCGCCGCCTCCACGTAGCGCGGCTCGCCGAGCGCCGCGCCCGCCTCGGCGAACGCCGCGATCATCAACCCGTTCCAGGACACCACGATCTTGTCGTCCCGCTGGGGCCAGGGTCGCCGGTCTCGCTCCGCCCTCAAGATCGGAAATATCCCAGCAAGGAACTCCTGCTCCTCCGGGGCGAGCGCCTCGCGTGGCACCTCGAGGCGGAGCACGGAGCGGCCGTGCTCGAAGTTGCCCCGGTCGGTGACCCCGAGCAGCGCCGACGCGCGGAGCCCATCCACAACCCCAAGGGCACCCCTCAATTCTCCCGGTGTCCATGTGTAGAAAAGCCCCTCGGCGCCGTGGGACGCGCGCTCCGGCGCCGCCGGCGGCTGTGGCGACTCATGGGCCGTGGGCGCTCCCGGGCTATCGGCGTCAAACGACGCGAAAAACGCGCCTTCCGGATGGGTCATCTCCCGGAGCACCTGATCGAGCGTCTCCCGCACGACCCGGAGATGCTGCGGGCGCCCGCCGTGTTGCCAGGCGGCGAGGTACACCGGGACCAGCTGGGCAGCGTCGTAGAGCATCTTCTCAAAATGCGGGATCAACCAGCGTTGATCGACCGAATACCTGGCGAACCCGCCGCCAGCGAGATCGTACATTCCGCCGCGCGCCATCTTGTCGAGGGTCTCCTCGACGAGGCGCCCCGCGCGTGCATCGCCCGTGTGCCCCCAGAGCGCCGTCAATGCGCGGAGCACCCCGTGGGGAGGAAACTTGGGAGTCCCGCCAAATCCACCCTCCACCGCATCAAAGCTGCGACTCGCCGCCTCCGCCACCCGGTGGAGCCAGACACTGCCGACCCCGTCTGCCGGCGCTGGCAGTCGCGTCATGCCCGCGAGCGCCTCGATCACCTCATCCGTCATCTGGTGGAGCGCCTCGCGTCGTTCGCGCCAGAGGCGGGACGCGTGCTCGAGCACCTGACGGAAAGACGGCATTCCCCGCGTTGCTTGGGGTGGAAAGTAGGTGCCCGCATAGTAGGGCCGACCCTCAGGCGTCAAGAACAGGGTCATGGGCCAACCGCCATGGCCGCGGGAGAACAACATCACCGCCTGCATGTACAGCTCATCCAGGTCGGGACGCTCTTCGCGATCAACCTTGATGTTGACGAAGCTCGCGTTCATCACCGCAGCGGTCGCGGGATCGGCGAAGCTCTCGTGCTCCATCACGTGACACCAGTGGCAAGCCGAGTAGCCCACCGACAACAGGATGGGTCGGTCCTCCCGGCTGGCTCGGTCCAACGCCTCCGGGCCCCACGGGTACCAATCTACGGGGTTGGACGCGTGCTGTCGGAGATAGGGGCTGGCCTCGACGGCGAGACGGTTGGGCATTGGTGACACCTATCGGTTTCAAGTAGGATCCAAGCGTCACCCAAGCGGGGTCCCAAGCCCGCCGCGCGGTCAGCTTCTCGTGCTGGCCGGGACCGGCGAGGGCCCGCCTGCGCGGCCCGCATGCTGGGACTTATCGACGTACAGGAGCCGATCCGCCATCGCCAGGAGCTCTCGGGCGGTGGGCGCGCCGGCGGCGATATCGACGATCCCCGCCGACACCGTGACTGCCATGGGCCCCTGGGCGGTGTCGACCGGGGTGAGAGCCAGCTGCTCCCGGACACGCTCGATCACCATGGACGCAGCCGCGGCGGTGCTCTCCGGCAACAAGAGCGCAAACTCGTCACCGCTCAAGCGTGCGGCCAGGTCGTAGCCACGGATCTCGCCGCGGAGCGCGGCGCCAACGACCCGGAGCGCCTGGTCACCCGTCGCGTGGCCGTGGTCGTCATTGATCCGTTTGAGGCGGTTGACGTCGAAGAGAGCGACTGCCATCGTGCGGCTGTACCGCATGGCGCGTGCGAACTCGCGCTCGGTCTCGCGGTGAAACGTTGCGCGGTTCGCGAGGCCGGTCAAGGCATCCCGGGTGGCAAGCTCCAGGAGTCGCATCTCGACCGCCAGCTCTGCGGGGCTCCGAAGCAGGTAGGCGAACCGGATGCCGCCAAACTCCAGCACGTCGTGTTCACGCAGGGTCAAAGAGCCGCGGACCCGCTCGCCATTGACAAAAGAGCCGTTGCGGCTCTCCAAATCCACCAACGTCACGTCGGCGCTGGTCGCCGTCTGCGCGTTGACGCGGATGAGCGCGTGCCGGCGCGAGCAGCTCGGGGACTGGGTGAACACCTCACACACCGGGTCACGCCCAACGAGTGACTCCACCCGAGACAGCCGGAAAGCGGGCACCGGCTCCCGGTTGAGCCGCAGCAACATGGGCTGCATCGGCCGACCGCCGGGGGGGATGCTGCGCGCTGGGCCTTGAACGGTGTTCACTGGGTAGTTCTATCATTCCCTGGCCAACATGTCGCGGCCCCTCGACTGTGGAAAGCCCACATGAGCCCCCACGATAGGAATCGGAAAGGTCGCGCCGCCTCCGAAGCGCTCGAGCCCAGAGCACTCAAGCGCGACGCCGACGCCGCGTCAACGCCCCGATGCCCAGGAGCAGGACCGTTGCGACGCCCGTATCAGCACCCGCACCGCAGCCCTCACCCGAACAGCCACCGCCCCCCTTGAAGAACCCGAGGTCCTTCTCGTTGGGGTCGCAGACCGAGCTCGGGTCGTCGTCACAGTAGTCCGAGCCAGCACAATCCGCAGATTCTACGCCGTCTCCATCACAGTCGCATTCGTCGGTCGGGTCGCAGTTCTGATCGATAGTGTCGCCACAGATCTCCGACGCCCCGGGATGGATCTGGTCGTCGTCATCATCACAGTCGCACTCGGTGTCGTTCGGGTCTTCGCAAGGAAGGTAGCCGTCACCATCGCCGTCCACGGCGCAGGTCTCCCATTTGTCGGGGTCGGCGTCGTCGCAGTCATCGCCGCCGTAGACGTCCGAAAGGTGATCATCCCCGTCGCAGTCGTAATCGCTCAAGAAGTCGCAGTTCGAGTCGACGCCGTCGTAACAGATGTCGTCGGCCGAGGGGCTGACGTCCTCGTCGTCGTCGTTGCAGTCGTCGCCGTCGGGATCGACGTCGGGGTTACCGTCGCCGTCCTTGTCGTACCCGGGAGCGTCGTGACCGTCATCGTCGCAGTCGTACTCGTTGGTGTCGATACAATCCGAGTCGGTGCCGTCGTAACAGACCTCTGAAGCATCGGGATGGATGGAGGCATCGCCGTCGTCACAGTCGTCGCCGGGCTCTTCGTCCGCGGCGTCGATCGTGCCGTCCCCGTTCCGATCATAGGTCTGCTCGTAACTGTCGCCGTCACAATCGTACTCATCCGCAGGGACACAGTTGCTGTCCACGCCGTCGTAGCAGGTCTCGACGGCCGACGGGCTGATCGAGCCCTCCTCGTCGTTACAGTCGTCGCCGTCCGGGTCGACGTCCACAACGCCGTCGCCGTCCTGATCGTAGCCCCCCTCATCGTGGCCGTCGCGGTCCTGGTCCCAGTCCGACTCGGAGTCGCAGTCGCTGTCGGTCCCGTCGTACCAGCTCTCTTCCTCGTCGGGGTTGACCGCGGCGTCGTTGTCGTCACAATCGTCGGCCGGCAACGAACTCTCAGTGTCGTAACCGAGCGCCGCGTGCCCGTCCCCGTCGGCGTCGTAATCGTCGGCGCCGTCACAGTCGGCGTCCACTCCGTCGTACCCGATCTCGGTCGCGGTGGGGTTGGCGTCGCCGTTGGTGTCGTCGCAGTCTCCGCCGGGAATGCCCGCGATCGAAGCGTAAGCATCGGGGGCGTAGCCGTCACCGTCGGCGTCGTAGTCGTTGTTGCCCGAACAGTTGGCGTCGACGCCGTCGTAGGGGTCGTCGGAGGCGCCAGGGTTCACCGCCCCGTCGGTGTCGTTACAGTCGATGAGCCAGTCGTAGCCGTCGCCGTCCTGATCACCATCGATGCCGTCGCAATCCTGATCCACACCGTCGTACCAGACCTCGACCTCGCCGGGATTGGCGTCGGCGTTTGCATCATCGCAATCCCCATCGAGAAGAAGGCCGGTCCCGGCGACTCCTTCGGTGATCAGGCCGCCATACGCGTCATAGACATAGCCGTCACCGTCTGCGTCGTAGTCGTCTTCAAAACCACAGTCACTGTCAGCGCCGTCGTACCAGACATCGGTGGCGCCAACAAAACGATCGCCATCTTCGTCGTCGCAGTCGGTCGCTGGTAGCAGGCCCGACCCGGCCACGCCCGCGGTGACCTGGCCCGCATACGCAGCTTCAACCTGACCGTCTCCGTCCTGGTCGTAGTCGTCTGCGCCGTCACAGTTGGAGTCACTGCCGTCGTACCATGCCTCAATGATACCCGGCGAAATACCACTGTTGAGATCGTTGCAGTCGCCGTCGGGCAGGCCGCTCACGCCGCCATAGCCGCTCGCCGCGTACCCGTCGTGGTCCTGATCGTAGTCGTCGTCGTCGTAGCAGTCCTGATCCACCCCGTCATACCAGACCTCGGCGGCGCCGTTGTTGATGAGGGGGTCTTCGTCGTCACAGTCATCGCCAGGTAGGCGTCCGCTCCCCGCGACGTTCACGGTGGTGTCGCCGTAGTACTCGGTTGGCACATAACCATCCCCGTCCTGGTCGTAGTCGTCCTCGCCGCCGCAGTCGGCGTCCAGGCCGTCGTACCAGGTCTCGGGCGCGCCGAGGTACACGGCCGCGTCGGTGTCAAGGCAATCGTCCGCGGGCAACGCACCCGTTCCGGCGAGACCATCGGTGGCGCGACCTGCGTACTCGTCGGGGACATGGCCGTCGCCATCCGCGTCGAAGTCGTCGTCGTCACCGCAATCGGCGTCGGTGCCGTCGTACCAGTCGTCCGGCGCGCCGGGGTAGATCTCGGCGTCGTGATCGTCGCAGTCCGTGCCCATACAGAGCACGTTCTCAACGCCATCGGCGTCGGTGTCACACGTCGTACACTCATCGAATGCGGCCGCGACGTTGACCCGCGCAACGGCGTCGCTCGAGCCAGTCGCGACCAGGAAGGACACGACGACCGCGTCGTCGGCTGCGATCAGCTCGACGCTGCCCCCAACGTGCATCGTGTTGTTGGTGCGCCCACCGGCCCCGTCGAACAGGATAGCGTCGCAGTCTTCGTCGTAGGAGCCGTGCCCAAGAACCTGATGATCGGGGTCACATAAGCCAAATCCGACCGTGTACCGCTTCGTCGCACCCGATGCGTATCCGGCGCTTTGCACCCAATCGGAGACGCCGTCCCCAGTCAGGTCCTGGGTGTCGTTGAGGGTGGAGGGGTTGCGGTTATAGGCGTCATAAGGATCAAACGCCGCCATGTAGCGGACATTTTCAATGTCGGTGGTGGCGCTTTCATTGGTCAACACCATCTGCACGTAGATGGTCTGCCCGGCAATGTCCCAGGACTCCGTCTTCTGGACGTGCAGACTACCCGCCGGATCCTGCATCTCGACGTAGTACATTGCGAATTCGTCGGTACCCATCTGCGACGAGGCCAACACCGTCCAATCCGAATACGGCCCGGTCCCCGAGTAACCGCCGTAAGACGTGAACGGCGAACCGGCGGGCTGCTCCCACTCAAAACCCCAGAACACCCAGAGTTGGGTTGCGATCATGAAGTCCTGCCAGGCGCCGCCATAGAACATCTGGATGCCGCCCGTCACGCTCGTACCCGAGCTGTCGGCGCCAGTGCCCCACCAGAGCCCGGTGGTATCTGTGTAGATGGTGCGCAGGGACTCACCCTCGACCACCTCTCCCGCCCAAACACTTGCGGGGATCAAGGTCGTCAACAGCAGACCAACGGGCAACATGCGGGGCATTCGGCGTCTCCTCGGGGACCAGGGGGCGGGCCACGCCTCCACGCGTGACCCTAGGATTCTGTACTACTTAGGGGTTCTTCCGCTTCACGATCACGAACTCCACGCGACGGTTGGTCGCGCGACCCTCTTCGGAGTCGTTGCTCGCCAGCGGCTTGGTCTCCCCGAAGCCTACGGCGTTCAGGCGAGAATTGTCCACCCCGCCGCGGGTCGTCAGGTACTTCTTGACCTCCGTGGCCCGATCATTCGACAGCTTGAGGTTGTAGGCGTCGTTACCCACGCTGTCGGTGTGCCCGCCGACCTCGATGAGCTCGAGATCGGGGTTGTTCTTGAGTACAGCGGCAATCTCGTCGAGCAGCCGGTAGGAGACCGGCTTGATCTTGGCTTTGTTGAACTCGAAGTAGATGCGGTCGAGGATCACGATCGCGTCCTTGCCCACGACCACCGTAGCGGGGCAGCCGTCCGTGCGCGTTGGATCTGCGCGGCGATCCACGGGCTTGTCCGGACACTTATCGCGATTATCGGGCACGCGGTCGCCGTCGCGATCTGGGCAACCTTTGGTCTCGGCGGGACCGGCCTCATTGGGGCACTCGTCCTCCGTATCGCCGAGGCCATCGTTGTCGGAGTCTGGGCAGCCGCGCGTCCGCACCGGCCCGGCATGATTGGGGCAAGCATCATCGACGTCGAGCACCGTGTCGTTGTCGTTGTCCGGATCCGGGCACCCGTCGTCGTCCGCGAACTTGTCGTGATCCTCTGCTTCTATGGGGCACCCGTCGACGTTGTCGAGCACGCCGTCCTGGTCGTTGTCTGGGTCGGGACAACCGTCGGCGTCCTCGAACTGATCGACGTCCTCCGGAACGTCACAGCAAAGGTCCACATCATCGGTGATGCCGTCCTTGTCGCGGTCCGGCGGGCCACCCGGAAAGCGCCAGCCACCAAGCATAGCCACGCGCAGCTGAGGCGCGCCGATGCCCGCGTAGAGCCCGGTACCCGCGGCCAAGGTCGCCTGCAGTCCGGCCTCCTCGCCATAGGTGCCGTAGGCGTGAAGTTCGAGGTTATTACCGGTCCAGTCGTCAGCGCCAAACGTGAACCGACCATCCAACTCAGCGCCGAGACGGAAAGCCTCCGCTACGGCATAGCTCGCGCCGGTGCCCACAAGAAATGCACTTCCAACGCTTATCTCCCGCGGATCAACTGTAGTCAGACCTTCGATGGGCAACGAAGACGCGGCCGCAAGGTGGCTGCCGAGGTTGGCAGCCCAGGCGAACTTCCCGGCCTTTCCGCTGGCGGCCAGACTGACATCACCGCCCCAACCCGCACCATAGAAGTCACTCGCCGCGCCTGTAGGCAGCGTCAGGCTCGGCACGACGGCGAGGTGGAAGGCGTGCGACTCGAGGCCCCAGATATGCACGTTGGCGCCCAGCTTCATGTCCCCCATCGAGGCGCCGCCGAGCTCAGTAGCGAGGTCGCCAGTGCCAACCACCGGGTAGAAGGGCACCGCCAGGTCGAGGCGAAACCGGCCGAAAACGTTGTAGCCCCCCAAAGCCGCGGCGGAGAACACGTTGGTCACCCAGGGTTGCGCCTCACCTTCTACCTCCAGCTCCAATGGGTTCCGTGCATAGACCAGACCGAGGGCGGCGTATCCCGAGTTCGCACGCCCAATCTGCGCAGAGTGGACCTGCAACGTGCCCCCCTGATCCGCAGCCGAGCCTGAGAATTGAAAGGTCTCGATGTCAGCGGCGTGCGCGGGCAAGACGAACCCGGCGACCATCATGAAGGGCCAGCGCATCAATCTTCTCCTGAAACCCAAACATACGCGGTCGGTACCCCTCCGGCAAACCCGCAGGGCCGCGGCGCTCCCCCTCTCCGGGCGCGCCGCTGACGCGCTCCTCGGCCCTCATTACGCTTGCTGGCACTCGGGACGGCGCTATGCTGCTCCAGTAGGAGCAAACGTGCCGCAGGTCGTGTGGATCGTTCTATTGCTGTCTGTTGGCTGCGGACCCCAAACGGATCTGGGGAAAGCTCCAGGGATCATCGACTCTTCGAGTACGGAGCCGAGCACCACCGCCGAGTCGCGCCCGCCCGATGATGACAGCCCGTCCGACAGCGATTCTCCCCCGGAGTCAGAGCCCTCGCCGCCCCCGCCACCGGCCGTGGTCCTGTTCGTCGGCGACGGGATGGGCCTGCGTCACATCGCAGGCGGGGGCCTCTACGCATACGGCGCAGAAGGAAGCTTGATTCTCGAGAGTCTCCCCTACGTGGGGCGCCTCCGCACCGCGTCCTACAGCGGGGTGACCGACTCCGCGGCGTCGGCGACCGCGATGGCCTCCGGGGTCAAGACCTTCAATGGCCGGCTCGGCCTGGATCGTTACGGCTTTAGCGTCGAATCGGTGCGCGAGCTCGCCGCGGGCCGCGGGCTGGCGACCGGGGTCGTCACGACCGACAAGCTCTACGGCGCGACCCCGTCCGCGTTCACCGTGCACAACGAGGACCGCGGTGATGACGCGTTGATCGCCGCGGACCTGGTCGCGGCCGGCCTGGAGATCAGCCTCGGCGGCGGCGCCACCGCCCTGACATCGCTCGTGGAGGGCGACACCTTCCAGGTGGTCACCACGGCGGGTGGGCTCGCCGCGCTGGTGACCGACGATCGGCCGATCTTCGGACTCTTTGCTGACGGGGAGCTCCCCTACGTCGCCGACGGCTACGGCGAGGCGCCGTCCCTGGCGGAGATGGCGCTGGCGGCCGTCACGCGCCTGGAGCAGGACCCGGATGGCTTTTTCCTGATGGTTGAAGGCGCCAGGATCGACCATGCCTCGCACAGCCGTCGGTCCGATGCCGTACACCTGGAGACCGCGGCGCTGGACGAAGCGGTGGGCGCTGTATTAGCTCACCTCGAGGGCCACGAAAACCTGACGGTGCTGGTGACCGCCGACCATGAGTGTGGCGGAATCATGGTCGAAGACGGTACCTCTGCCGGCACCATTCCGACGACCGACTGGCGGTGGAACCAACACACCAACCTCGATGTCGGTGTGTTTGGCCTTGGCGAGGCCGCCGCCGTATTGGACGGCCAACGGTTGGACAACGCCTGGGTCCACTCGGTGCTCAGATCAGCCGTCACCGGCGACCCGGTGATCGAACCCGAGGAGGTCTGGTTACCCGACGGTTACACCGAGGACCTGGGCCCCCCGGCGAGCAGCCAGCTCTGGGCCACGAGCTTCGGCGAGCGTTTCAACCAGCTCGACGCGCTGCGGGTCACGGCAGACACCTATGGCTTGTGGATCGGCGTTGACGGAGTGTTCGAACGAGACCAGAACGCCGTGCTCGTATTCCTGGACGTGGACCATGGTGTCGGCGCACCCCCGACCACACTCCTCGACGAAGACGGCGGCCTCGACACCCTGATCACCCGGCTCGTCCCCAACCTGCAGGTCCCGGGTTTCGGCATTGATTTTGTCGTCGGAAGCCTTGGGGCCTACGAGTGTGCCGAGGACGACGCGCCGTACTCAGACGGCTGCCTTCGGGGCGTTCACGCGCCGCTGGGAGTGGAGGATGACTTTGCCTGGTTCGGCCTCGCCCTCAACTTCGACGACGGCAACATCGCCGAGAACCTGTGGGGGGTGAATCAGCCTGCGACGGACGCCGGCGCGGTCGGCGCGACGATCGGCGGTATGGAGTTCGTCATTCCGTGGACGCGTATCTTCCCGGACGGCATCCCCGCTGACACACGGATCGGCGCCTTCGCCCTCCTCAGTAACGAGGACGGCGATCATTTGAGCAACCAGCTCCTGCCCCCCGCCGAGACCTCGGCGGACGTGGGCGCCGGGATCGCGTCGGTGAATAACGTGGTTCTCCTGGACCTCAACGCCGACGGCACTCCCGCGTTGCCCGCCTACCTGAGCCCCTGAGTCCCCCGAATCCGTCGCCTCGTCCGGGCGAGGGACTCAGCTGCGTAGCTTGAACCCCACCCGAAGACCTGCGGTTGGCCCGGAGGGTGGACCCGGATCGGCCGCGCCTGAGCGCGCCGAGCCGGGAACAAAAACCTCCGTTTCATCCTCGGTGGCGTCGATCAGCTTGGCGTCGCCCGGCACCGAGTCCGACGGCGGCCCGACGCCCGGCACCATCGGGAGCTGAAGGTCATACCAGCCGGCGGCGTCGGCGAGGTGGGCGATGCGCTGAAGCGGGACGATCAGCGCCGCTGGACTGTAGTTGCTGAGGCCCAGCCCGGCCGCGCGCTCGAGCTGAGCGTAGGTGCCAGCCTTGTCGCCGAGCTCGGCGAGCCGCCACGCCAGGAACACGCACAGATCGAGATCGAGCCGATGTCCCGGCAGGATCGCCAGCTCCACCTCGGCCGCGCGGACGTCGTCGAACGCCCTCGCGCTCTGGCCGGCCGCCAGTTCTTGCGCCGCCAACCTGAGCAGCGCTTCGGCGGCTACTGCGTGGCTCTTCAGCTCAGTTGCGCGCCGCGCGAGCGCGCGATCGATCTCTTCCGCGCTCGCGAGGTCGCCGCGTTGCCGCGCCAGCTCCGCCTGAAGGGCGCGGGTGCGGAAGTGGAGCCGCTGGTCCCCCAGCACCGACGCGAGGCCATAGGCGACCCCGAGCGCCCGCTCCGCCGACTCCAGCTCACCCCTGACATAGTGAAGAAGCCCTGTTACAAAGTTCGCATCACCGATACGACGGGGGTCAGCGCTCGCCCGCGCTACGCGCCTGAGGCGCTCGACCAGCGCGTCGGCCTGTTCTTGCCGGCCGGCGCGGATCAACGCCTCCACGAGGCCCGCCCGCGCGCGCGCCTCACCTGCCATGTCGCCCCGGCTCAGGCGAAGGGCGGTGGCCCAATGCTCCATCGCCGCGCCGTTGTCGCCGCGATTCTCGGCCAGGAGGGCGTACTCCTCAGCGACCTCGAGCTGGCCCTCACGATCACGCATCGCGTGGAACACGCCGGACGCCGCGACCAGCTCCTTGGTCGCCCGCTCTGCGTCTCCCAGCCGCCGCGCCGCGCGCGCCATCAGGCTTCGGAGCCGAGCCCGGCCCAACCGATCCTGCTCCACCTCGGCCAACGCATACTCCAAGAGCGGCAACGCGCGCTCCGGCTCGCCCGCCCCGAGCACCGCCTCGGCGTGTAGCCGCCGCGCTTCCAGACGCGCGCCAACCTGCCCGAGGCGGTCTGAAGCTTCGATCGCCAACACACCCGACCAGATCGCGTGCCGCGCGCGCCCCCCCCGAATCAGCCGCCGGCTGGCGGCGAGCAGGGGACCAACCGCTCGTTCCGGCTCACCCGCGCGGAGCCAGTGGTGACCGAGCGCAAAATCGACATCAAAGCCCGCGGAGCTGCCCAGGCTCGCCCAAGCCTCGGCGAGGGCGTGGTGCACCCGGGCGACGTCCGGGATCTGCCGTGCGAGATCTACCGCGACAGCGCGAAGACGTGAGTGCTCAAAGGCCAGATATCCGTTCTTCTCCGACAATACGCCGCTGACCAGAAGCGCGTCGACCCCCGCATCGTTGACGCAGCGGATCACCGCCGAAGGCGGCTCCTCGCCGGCCAACGCCGCCGCCGCAAGGGCCTCTGCGGCCGCCGCTGGGTCAGGAGCGGTGGCGACGGCAGCGAGCAGGCGACGCCGCACGAGCGCGTCGATCCCCGGCGGAAAAGCTTCCTGAACCGTCACCTCCGGCGAGAGCGCAAAGCCTCCGTCGCGCGGGACGAGCACCCGGCGCGCGGCCCACTCGCGCATGAGCATGTTGGCCGCGAGCGGGTTCCCCTCGAACTCCGCAGCGATCAACCTGGCGAGCTCCGGATCCAGGAGGAGCGTCTCCTCCACGACCTTTCGGGTCTCCGAAAAGCCGAGGCGGCGCAGCCCGATCCGCCGCGCCCCACGTTCCTGCAGGGCCTCCACTCGGCGACGGAGCGCCGCGTCGGTCGCGAGGGCCTCAGCTGAGACCGTCGCCACCACCAGATAGGGCCAAGTCCCACCCGCCTTTTCCAGGACCGACGCGGCGATGGACAGACCATCCCCGTCGGCACCCGCGCTGTGCGCATCCTCGAGCACCACGCAGCAGCCACCCCGCCACGCTCTCGACTCCACGTGGCGATAAAGACCAAT